>CAYLWC010000011.1:0-79197 GCA_964387265.1 uncultured Vampirovibrionales bacterium
AACCTGAACAAGCCTTATTTTATTGTATTTTAAGCCCTAATGCGAGAATCGCATTACAAAATCTCACATAGACCTATGGACTCATAGCCATTAAAAATAAAAAACAATCATTTAGGTAAATTGCATTTTTGTAACAAATGTATATAAACAGCGCATGTAAGCCGCATGGGGCGGATACGGGCTCCTCCTTGAGATCTGAGCTCGCTCTCTTGTAGAATAGAGTCACCTTGGTTCAGCAGCGCGTTATTGGGGAATACATGCACACCTATGTAGAAGGCCCTCTTGGCTCCGGGAAAACTACGTATCTGGTTCAACAAACCGCTCAATTACTACAGAGCCATCCCACGGCCTCGGTATTGGTTCTTTGCAGTAACCCGGTCCGCCAACGGAATTTCAGCAACCGGTTGCTGGAAATGCTCTCAAAGCCCCTCGGACAACTGCCTGTATATACTTATTCCGGCCTGGTTCGAAACACCTTGTTTAACTTCTGGCCCCTGGTGGAAGGTCAAATCGCCGCTTCCCTTAAAGCAGGGAAGCCCACCATTCGCCCGGAACTCACCGGCATGGAAGATACCGAGCTTATCTTAAGATGGCTACTCACCCGCCTGAAAGCCAAAAACCCGGAGGTCTTTCACGCGTTTCCGGGCAATGAACCGGGACTCATCAAGCAACTCGTCCGCCGCATCCGCCTTCGCTCGGAAAACCGGCTGAGCCGTTCCGAAATGAAACGTCGCTCCCTGTTACTAGAAGAGCTCTGTGTTGATGAAGTCGCTGAAATTGAAGCCCTTTTTGACCGGACCAGCTATATCGTTCGGGCGCTGGATGCCAGCAAGCAGCTGGATGTATTCCACACCTGGCTGGACGCTGAACCGATCATTCAAACCGGGTTCCGCGATCAGATCCACCATCTCATCGTTGATGATCTGGATGAAACCATCCCCGCCCAGCAGCAGCTGATCAAGTTTCTCGCTCCCAGCGTGGATACGCTGATCCTCGCTGCGGATTTGGAAGGAGGCTCCCGGCGAGGCTACCTGAACGCTTATCCCTACGACTGGCCTGGCCTGAAAAACCTGCATCCGGGGGAAACGCTCGTATTCACCCGAGAGGACCCTATTGATCAGGCCAGCCAGATACTGCTAGAGAACTGGAAAAAAACTGAGGGGTTTCAACCCCTGGGCGACACGCTGACGGTTCGCCATCCTGCCATGACCCGCATCGAGATGCTGGAGCAAGTGCTTACCGATCTCATTGCATACCTGGAGCAAGGGTATAGCCCCGGTGATTTTTGCCTGGTCCTCCCCAAGGCGGATTTTCTGAGCATGTACCAGATTCAACATCAGCTCCAAAAGCGGGGCATTCGAACCCAATGGCTTTCAGGCACCAAGCGACCCAGTGATCACCCTATGTGTCGGGCCTTTTTATATCTCCTGCAGCTGGCCAATAGCACTACCTGGAACTATCAGCTCTCTCCCTGGGAGATCAAGATTATTCTGGTACAGATACTCAAAGTCCATCCGCTGGACCGGGAACTGATTGAGGCAATGACCCAAGCTTTGCGGGCTTCCGTAGAACACGGTCAGCTTTCGCTACCGAAACTGCTCGTCTTGCCCCCGCCCATTCAGGAACGGTATATCGCCTTGGTGAACTGGTTGTTCAACGCCCAGACCCTGGACTTTGAAACCCAAATGCACACCGCCTTCTCTACCCTGATTGCCCCAGTCTCCACCGAGGGGGATCCGTATACGGAAATCCGGCATGTGATCCAAAATTATACCCACCAGAAGGAGCTTTATGCCCACATTGCCCACTGTTACCCGGAAAGTGGGATCCAGGATTTTGAACGCTGGTGGCTGACCCAGGTCAAAACCGGATCCGTCTCCAATACCCCCAAACTGCCCGAAGAGCTGGATCCCGATGCGGTCATTATCGGGACGCCTCAAAAAATCATTGATCATGAGGCCGCCCGGAAACTTCAGTTCTGGCTGGATACCAACTCTCGAGAATGGGCCCGATCCGATAACGCGCCGTTATATCATGGCTGGGTCCATTCCGCCGCCTGGGATGGATCCACCGCCGCCTTCAGCGAGGAATTCAATGAGGCCGTCATCCGCGCCCGTGCCGGTCATATTACCCGAACCCTGATGCTGCTGGCCGGAGAAAAAGTCCATGCCTACAGCAGCGATTTGGATGACCTAGGCATGACCCAGGAAGGCTTGCTGAAGGAGCGGTTAATCACAGAGGCCACCCAGGAAATGGATAGACAATCCCTGGTTCGGGCCACCCTTCGACCTGATCAAAAACCCATTCTGGAGTATCAGCAGGGGAGCATGGCCATTACCGCTGTGCCGGGCGCAGGCAAAACTTTTGTGAACGTGGAACTGATTCTGGAGTTGATTGAGCGTGGGGTGGATCCAGAAAAGATTTTAATTTTGACCTACATGGACAGTGCCGCCAAGACCCTGCTCAGCCGTGTTAAAGGCAAGCTGGCTCCCATTACCAACCGGCTTCCGGTGATTTCCACCATCCACAGTCTGGCGTTCCGAATCCTCACGGAAAACGATCACGCCCTGCTGCTGGGCTTTTTACCTGATGATGTCACCCTCATAGACGACTATGAACAGGAACAGCTTTACAACCGGATTGCCCAGCAAACCATGCCCGAATCCACCCAGAACCCAGGGAAATGGGCACAAGGTATCAGCCGAGGCATTAAACATGCCCGGATGCATCGGATTACCCCTCAACAAATCCGCCAGTTCCTGAAGATCATGCCGCAAAATTTCCGGCTGCAAGAGCTTTTACCGGCCTATGAGGGCTACTTGAACTACTTGCAGCAAGAAGGGTTGTTGGACTTTGACGATCTGATTCTCAAAGCCATTGAGCTGTTGGAAATCCACCCGGATCTTCAGGAAAAATACCGCCAGCGGTTTCAATACATTATTGAGGATGAGGCCCAGGATTCCTCCAAGCTCCTCCAGCACTTTATCGCTTTGATTGGTGGCCCAACGCCCAACCTGATTCGAACCGGGGACACCAACCAATCCATTACCACCACCTTTAGTTCCGCCGATACCAGTGTATTTCGGGATTTTATCGCCCATGCGGATACGGTGGTGCAGATGGATTTTAGCGGCCGCTGCGCCCCGGAGATTATTCAACTGGCAAACCTCTGGATAGAAGAAGCCAGCAAACACCCCGAACTTGAGGCCGCCTTCCAGCCGGTAGCCATGCGGCCCGTCCCCAGCCAAAACCCGGACTTACTGTATCCGCCCGAGGCCCGATGTTTTGAGCTTCAGGCAGAGGAAGAGGAGTGGATGATTCAGCAGATTCAAACCCTCCGCAAAAAACACCCGGAATGTTCTATGGCGATTTTAGCCCGCACCAATTCTCAGGTACAACAGCTCACCTCGACCCTGCATCAACATGGGATTCCTGCCATCAGCCTCAGTGAAAAGCTGAATCTGGGTCCGGTTTTTGCCGCATTGCTTGCGTATCTTAAAGTATTGGAGCAACCCACCGACCTCAAGGCCCAATCTGCCTTGTACGAAGTCCTGGTGGGCATGCGCCTGATTGAACCCAACTCGGAAACCCGACAGTTGGTGGAGACCACCCCGGTTTATCAGCTGCAGCCCGGTGAAGGCCCTCAGGATGAGTTTATCCTGCAGCTCTATTACGATTTATTGGATTTTTCCAAGGACGCCGCCGGGGGGCATATCGGCAATCTGCTGATTAAACTGACCAACCGACTCTTTCTTTCCGTGGAAGATCGCAGCAACGGATATTTATGCGCCTTGATGGCTGATGACATCCTGGCCAACCACCCGACCCTGGAAACGCTCTCCCCGCTCGAAGTGGTGGTGACCCAGCTGGAACAGCTCCAACACACCAAGCGGGGGAAAAAGGGATTTTCTGAACTGCTGACCCGCCACCCTAGCCAGTTCGTCCAGGTCATGAGCCTCCATAAGTCCAAGGGGCAAGAATTTGACATGGTCTTTATGCCTTACCTGCAGGAAGAAACCTTCCCGCACCTGATTGATAGTATCCGTTTTGATGAAAGCGATAAGCTGGTGCTGGAGATGGAGCGGGTTAAGAACCAGGGGAAGCTGTCTGAAAGCTACATTGAGGCCACCAAGCTGGCAAAAATAGAAGAAGAAGCCCGCCTGATCTATGTGGGACTAACCCGAGCCCGACAAGCCCTATATCTTACCTGCCATCTACAGGCTTTTACCCGGTACAACAAGATCCGCCCGGTCAAACCCGCTTTTGCGTTTCAAACTCTAGCAGCCTGTATCACCCGATTACAGGAACCCCAGGAATCCAAAGAAGAAGAGGGAGCTGCCTATGGCTAGGCCCTTGGCCCCAGATCAACTGAAAACCTGGAGCCGCTGCAAAAAGAAATTTTATTACCAGTCAGTCAAAAAACTCAACTGGCCCAGTGATCAGCGGAATTTTCAACTGGGGAAAGACGTGCATAAGCTGATGGATTACACATCCCGAGGACTGGATTGCAACCTCCTTTTGCAATCCGCCACCCCGGCGGTACAAAGCTGCTGGAAGCAACTGTGTGAGCACCCCATCAGTCAACTACCCGTGATTGCCAGCGAATGGGCTTTTTTGGTGCCGGTAGGGGATCAATGGCTGACCGGGCGGGTTGACCGCATTGCTCAAAACGGTGACGGCCTGCTTATCATTGATTGGAAAACCGGTACCGGCACGCCCAAGCTGCCAGAAAGTGATTGGCAAACACTCATTTACTTATACGCCGTTTTGGAAGCCCGCTCTGAGCTTGCCGTTCCCAATCTAACTGCTGAACAACTCCAGTTTGTGTATGTGGAAGTGAAGCCTCAACAAGCTACAAGCGGGATCCGGGAGGTACGGGTGGCATATTCTTCGGAAAAACACCAGCAGACCCAGCGCCTGATTGAGCAAACCCTGCATGACATGGCGGTTGAAAGCGAATTCAACCTGCCTAAAACATGCCCGGTTCGTTATTGTCCCTACGGGGCCATTTGTGGTATTCATGATCCAGCGCCAATCGCGACCTTATCCACTGAGCCCGCCCAGGGTACGGGCGATTTCCAGTCAGAAGAAGCGACCACTCTGCTTCCCGAACTGTAACCGCGCAGGCATGCATCGAAGGGTCATCAGACCGCATATATCGTCATCTCATCAAAGAGGTTTTCCGTTATGTTTAGCGTTTCTTCCCGTTTTGCACTCCCTCAATTTGGAGCCATCTATGCCATCCATGGCAAGCAACCGGAAGAAGGTCCGTTTCACCAATACTCTGAGCCTGTGGTTCCTCCCAAACGTAAAGACCCCAACATTACTCTTTTGATGTTCAAGCTTCAAAACCTGGCTGCCCAGCAAAATATTCCGATGGATGATTTTATCGTTACCCGAAGAGGCGGGCCTTACCAGGGAGAGCCCAATATCACCGGCGAGGTCCGTCTGGTTCTGACCGAAGAAGACGCCGTGGTATTTAGGAAAATTAAAGAAACCGCCACGTCCCTGATTGAGCAACTGGAAATCAACGACGTTCAGATGAAGCAAAAACACGACCTTTTACTTCATCTGACGCAGAAACACCAGGAGAGCGCCCAAAAACAACCGCTGCTCAAACGGCTTTTTAGGCCGGAGCCGCCCGGACTCTCACCAGAGGAGCAGGAGACAGAAGCCCTTTTAAAGACAGAACTCGCCGAACTGGAGCAAAAAAACCAACGTCTAAAAGCAGCCTACCGGGAAGTGGTGCAGCCCTTCTTGCAAGAGGCCCGGAAAAAATACCGGGGCTATCTCCCCGTGGAGATCGTAGAGGATCGGCTCCTGCACAATACATTTGATGTTCGCACCGGCGGCCATGTGCAATCTGATAAGTACCCCTTCTGGTATTATCACTAGAGAAAATCCAGCCCAATATCCACGGCAGGGGCTCCCAGCGTAATTTTACTGGTGGAAATAACCTGCACCCCGGTTTCCGCATAAGCCCGGATTGTTTCCAGCGCAATGCCACCACTGGCCTCAAGTGTGACGGCCTTGCCAATACGTTCCACAGCTTCTCGAATTTGCGACGGGGGCATATTATCCAGCAGGATGATATCAGCACCAGCTTCGGCAGCTTCATAGGCTTTTTCCAGCGTGTCAGCCTCTACCTCAATGGTCATGGTGTGGGGGATTTGCTGTCGGATTTGGCGAATGGCCTCAGCCAATGTGGTATCCCCCAGTGCTTCCAGGTGATTATCCTTGAGCATCACGGCACTGCCCAGATGAAACCGATGGGGGACGCCCCCGCCATGAATGACGGCTTGTTGCTCTAATAATCTTAAGCCGGGCGTTGTTTTCCGGGTATGCGCAATGCGGCATCCGGTACCGGCCACCGCCGCCACATAGCGCTGGGTTTCCGTGGCAATGCCAGAAAGGTGCTGCAGGAAGTTTAACGCGGTTCGCTCCCCTTTCAGCAAGGCCGCTGTCTGTCCAGACAATTCTACCAGCGTGGTCCCGGCTGGGACCATCTGCCCTTCTGAAACAACCGGACAAAAGCAAAGCGTCTTATCTATCAACGCAAAAACCTGTTGAGCCGTTTCAATCCCTGAAACCACACAATCCTGACGGGTTCGTATCACCACTTGACTCGTTTGACAAGCCAATGCCTTAATATTATCGGTGGTTACGTCACCCTGGGCCAAATCTTCCCGCAATGCGGCCTTGATTATCTCTTCCATCACAAGATTGACCCCGGTTAGGACAGGTTGCTGAACTGGGATGTTCATTGGGGTAGCACCGAACATGAAACCATTTGAGCCATTGTCGGCTTGGCATCCGGGTAATCCGTCCGGTAATGGGCGCCCCGGCTTTCATTGCGTTCCAAAGCAGCCTGACAAATCAAACGGGCAACAACCAACTGGTTGTATAATTCAGCCCCATGGGGGATAACCCATGTCCAGCCCTGTTCTTCAAGTTTTTTCTGAAGTTGTCCGATTTCTTCCAGGGCCGCTTCCAACCCTGCCTTGTCCCTTAAAATCCCGGCATTTTGCCACATCATGCGATGTAACGTCTCCAGCATCGTCTGGATCTCTGAAACATCCTCAAAGGAGTAATCCGACAACTCTCCTGGCAGTTGCATCAGCCCTTCGGAGATAGGAACGGGCTGGATGCTAATGTGTTCTGCCACCCGACGGGCCAATACTACGCATTCCAGCAAGGAATTACTGGCCAGGCGGTTTGCGCCATGCAGGCCAGTATGGGTGGTTTCTCCGACAACGTACAACGAGTTAACCGTGCTTCTTCCGTCCAAATCCGCGGCCACCCCGCCCATCACATAATGAGCAGCCGGCGCCACCGGAATGTAATCGGTACGAATATCCACCCCAAAGCGCAGGCAGTTTTCCAGAATGGTAGGAAAGCGTCGTTCGATGATTTCCCGGGAAAGATGGGTAATATCCAGGTAAACATGATCCACCCCTGAGGCTTGCATTTCAGCGTAAATCCCCCGAGTCACGATATCTCGCGGGGCCAGCTCACCATCGGGATGATATTTGCTCGCAAAAGGCCGCCCCTGGGTATCCCGAAGAATACCGCCTTCCCCTCTGAGGGTTTCTGAAATAAGAAAATGCAGATTGCCGTCGGCATAAAACGCAGTCGGGTGAAATTGAACAAACTCCATACCCTCAATTTTGGCCCCCGCCAGATAAGCCAGCGCAATGCCATTTCCCGTAGCAATGGGTGGGTTGGTGCTGTGGCTATAGATTCGACCAATACCTCCTGTGGCCAGGACCGTAAAGTCCGCCTGAATCTGAAGCGCTTGCCGCTTTTGGTAGGCAATTGCGATGGCCCCGGCACAGCGATTATCCTGGACCAGCAATTCCAAAACTTGGCAGTATTCAAGCACGTTAATATTGGGATCCGCTTTGACTTTCCCGATTAGCGTCATTTCAACCGAGTGGCCCGTGGCATCACCACCCGCATGGAGAATCCGATTAACCGTGTGCGCCGCCTCTCGGGTCAGGGCCAGTTCTTTATCCTGAGCCCGGTCAAATTCCACCCCATGATTCAACAAGTCCTCAATGGCTAAGTACCCCTCCGAAAGAATCGAACGGACCACCACCTCATCACACAGGCCAGCCCCGGCTCGCAGGGTGTCTTTCACATGCAGCTCCAGGGAATCCATCGGGTTGCTCGGTAAAACCGCCGCAATCCCCCCTTGGGCATACCTGGAATTGTTATCGGCCAAGCTTGATTTCGTGACCAACAAGACCGAAACACCGGCTTCTGAAAGTTTCAGTGCGGTAAACAAGCCGGAGATTCCGCTTCCTATCACAAGGGCTCGGGTCTTTAGAACTTGAAAGGCGACACCGGACATGGACAAAAACCACAAGTTACATGATAAAAGGAGAAAATATTGGCGATTATATCACCAAGTTGCTTGAAAAAAGACATGACAGGTAAGAAATCTTAAGCCGGTGGAGGCTTCCAAAGTGGGTCAAAAATCTAATAAATTATTTACAGCAGACGGCACTTGACTTATTGTTATAAGGAGAGGTTGTTCCCCACGCTTTTCAGGTAAGAGAGTCACCGTCGAGGTTTTTTTCACCACTATGAGCGGACATCCGGATTTCCCGCTGATTGAAGCCGCCGTCTTGATTTTTGGTATTGGTACCATCCTGGCGTTTATTTTCCAGCGGTTCCAATTGCCTTCAGTACTGGCCTTCATCCTCACCGGGGTGCTTGCGGGTCCCAGTGGTCTGGATCTGTTGCATGAAGAACAAATCGAAGTGGTGGCGCAAATCGGCATTATCTTTCTGCTGTTTATCGTGGGGCTTGAGCTGTCCATTGGCAAGATCAAGCAGCTCGGCTTCCAGGCCCCCATGGCTGGCGTACTTCAGTTGGTTTTTACCACGGTTTTTATCACCTTCCTCTTGCGATTTGTCCTCCAGTTCCCCTGGCAGCTTTCTTTTCTGCTGGGTTCCATCCTCTCGCTCAGCAGTACCGCCATTGTGTTAAAAGGCTTGGAGGACAACTCCGAGACCGATACGGTGCATGGACGGCTGATCCTGGCAATCCTGATTATTCAGGATCTGTTTATTGTTCCACTCATGACGCTGGTTCCAGCCCTCACCACCCCACTCACCGAAGACATTTTCTGGCAAATTACGGGTGTTATTTTTCAGGCCCTGTTTTTCCTGGCCGTTGCCCTGCTGGTCAGCATCAAACTTATTCCCATGGTGCTAGATAAATTGGCCAGCACCAACAAGAAAGAGATTTTCCTGCTTTCTGCTGTCCTGGTCAGCTTAGGCATGGCCCATATCACAAACAAAATGGGTCTTTCCTATGAAGCTGGTGCGTTTATTGCCGGTCTATCCCTCAGTGGCAGCGTATTTCACCGACAGATCATGGCCGACAGCCGTAGTTTTCGGGATATTTTCATGACCCTCTTTTTTGTCTCAGTGGGGCTGCTGTTTGGGGTCAAGAACCTTTTGGAAAACCCAGGCACCATTATCCTCGTCACTCTGGCACTGGTAACCACCAAATGGCTCGCCGCCTACTTGGCGGTCCGAGTCTTGAAATTCCCTCAAAAAACGGGACTCTGGACGGGTTTTGCCCTGTTTCAGGTGGGGGAATTTTCCTTTATTTTACTGGGAAGAACGATGGATACTGTGGGGACTGTTCCCGCCTGGGGACAAATCATGACCAGCTGGAGCCCCATTTTAATTGATAGTATTGTCCTGTCCATGTTTTTAACACCCATCGTACTCCGCTTTTTACCGGATATGCTCCCCTGGATGCTGGGTTCCCGAAAGGATACCACACAGCCAAGTCAGGCCCAAAAGGAAGAAACAGGGCAATTGGAGCAATATATTATCATTGCCGGTTACGGCCCCACCGCCCAAAACCTGGCCATGGCCCTAACGTTCCAGGAAATTCCCTATACCGTGGTGGAGATGAACGCCAATACGGTTAAGCAGCTTCAGCGGCAAAACATCCCTTGTGTGTACGGGGATATTTCCCACCCGGATATTTTAACGGAGGTGGGAATCCACCGTGCCCGAGCCCTGGCAATTACCTTTCCTGACATTCGAACTGCGGAAATCGCCATTCACCATGCCAAGCAACTCAATCCGAATGTCTTTTGCATGACCCGTTCCCGATATGGCAGTGAGGTAGAAAGACTCCTGGTTTCAGGAGCGGACAAGGTGGTTTATGAAGAACTGGAGTCCAGTCTCAGCTTTATTTTTAACATTATGCACCGCTTGGATTACCCCATGGCGGAAGTGGATCGTCTACTCAAGATAGTTCGGGAGCACGAAAACCAACAACGTCCTGAGTTGCTGCAACCTATTCAGCCTGTTTTTGGCCGTTTCAGTCTGCTTGGTAGTACCAAAATTGAGTGGTTGGAACTCCGAGCAGGAAGTGAGTTGGTGGGGAAAACCTTGGCGCAGGCCGGTATCCGGCAAAAAACCGGTATCAACGTGGTAGCCATTATTGATAACACCTCTAAACAGCAGCAAGACCCCAAGCCAGACTTGAAGCTTAAAGCCCATGATGTACTGGTGGTCGTGGGCACCCTGGATCAGCTGCACCAGTTGGAAGTCTGGATAACTTAAGAAAAATCCCGTTATTGACCCATCAATACAGGCTTTTTGCCTCAGAGGGTGCAACTTGCCGGATTTTGTGTTAGGATTTTTCTACTTCTCGATAAGCTGATCAGAAGTGGGCCGTTTTGTCCCACTTCTCTTCGTTTAAAGAGGTATTAACCACTGGAGAAGCGGATTATGGCCAAACGTGCTGTCACCCACTCACCCAAACTACAACCGGAGCAAGTCGCTGACATTGAAAACGCGGTGTTTGATATTGTGGAAGCCCAGCTTCCCAAGGAATTTTACCTGCTTGCCGTTGAGTTTGTTCGAGAAACGGGTCAATGGTTTCTGCGTATCTATGTGGAAGGCATTGATTTCCGAGTGGCGCTCAGCCACTGTGAGCAGGTCAGCCGATTGCTAGACCCCCATATTGAGACGCTCAGACAGCTGGAAAATATCTCTTACAGCCTGGAGGTCAGTTCACCGGGGGTGTTTCGACCGCTGAAAACCGCACGGGAATTTGCCTTTTATCAGGGCACACCCATCAAGCTGGAATCGGAAAGCACCTCGTTACCGATTTCAGAAGGGACATTGAAACAATATGAACCGGAGACTCAAACCCTGACCATCCTAAACAAATCAAACAATGAGCCAGTCACAGTGCCCATGTCGGAAGAAATCATCGTATTACTCAATCCTGAAATCAAATTTCCGGAATAATCCAGATTTAAACGAGATTTACGCACCAGATATACAAAAAGGAGGAATCCACCCCAATGATTAAAGTCGGACCTGTCCTGCTAGAGCATGCCGAGCAGCTGGAACGCGAACGCGGCATTCCCAAAGACGTTATTATCTCCTCGTTAAAAGAGGCCATGGTGGCTGCATATAAGCGCTATGCCCACCTGAAAACCACTGATGGAATTACCTGTCGCCTCAATGAGAAGTCTGGGGAAATTGGTCTGTACGAAGTGAAAGACGTGGTGGAAGAAATTGATCCGGAAGAAACCCACCCGCAAATGACCCTGAAGGAAGCCCGCAAGTACAAGCCGGATGTGGAAGTGGGCGATCAGCTGGAATTTGAAGTGACGCCTGATGAGTTTGGACGGATTGCTGCCCAGGCTGCTAAACAAGTCATTACCCAGCGGATTCGGGAAGCCGAGAAAAAGCTGGTCCTTAAAGAGTTTGAGGAAAAGCAAGGCTCAGTGACCACGGCCATTATCCAGCGAATCGAAGGCCGCAATGTCATTGTCAACATTGGCCGCAGCGAGGCGGTTCTGCCACCTCGGGAACAGATCCCTTCGGAATACTACCGCGTTGGTAACAAGCTGCGGGTGTATATCGCAGATTTAAGGGATTCCGGTCGCGTACCGCAAATTATTGTCTCCCAGGCTCACCCGGCCATGGTCCGGGAGGTTTTTGAGCTGGAAGTGCCTGAGATTGAAGACGGCCTGGTGGAAATCATGAGCATTGCCCGGGAAGCCGGATACCGAACCAAAGTGGCGGTCCGCTCCAACGACCCGGATGTGGACGCACAAGGCGCCTGTATCGGGACTCGCGGTAGCCGGATTCAAGCCATTGTCAGCGAACTGAAAAACGAAAAAATTGATATCATTCGCTGGTCTGAAGATCCGGCAGATTTCATCATCAACGCCTTGGCGCCCGCCAAAATTATCCGGGTAGATCTCCTGGCTCCCGGTCGCGCCCGTGTGGTCGTGCCGGATGATCAGCTGAGTCTCGCTATTGGCCGGGATGGGCAAAATGTCCGACTGGCAGCGAAGCTGACCGGCTATAAGCTGGATATCAAAAGCTTCACTCAGTTGGAAAATGAGCCCCCAGAGGACCTTCAGGAAGAGCCCCAAGAAGAGCCTTACGTGGCCGCAGCAGAGGAAGAAGCTGGTCTCCCGGAAGAAGCCGCACCCGTCAGTGAAGAGTCTGCTACGCCAGAAGCGCAAACTCCCGAACTGGCTGCTGCTGAAGACCAGGTAGAAGCCATTACCGAGACTCAAGAGGCCTGAAGCGTTTGCTTCAGGTCTTTTTACTTGGCGAGGTATGAGCATGGTTCCCCAACGGCGCTGTGTTACTTGCCGCAATCTGTTCCCGAGAAGCCAACTGATTCGTGTGACTTACTCCTCAAGCACAGGAACATTTGAGGTCAATCCACCATCTAAGTTTCAGGGGCGTTCGGCATATGTATGCCAAAATCAGACGTGTTTCAACGAGGCCGTCAAAGCAAAAAAGTTACAAAAGGCGTTGAAAAGGCCGATCCCTAATGATATATTTAGTTACTTGAACAAGGTATTGGAAGGATAGATAAAGACGTGACATCACCCAAAGTCAGAATTTACGAACTCTCAAAAGCGGTTGGTCTTCCTAACAAGGATATTATGGCCATTCTGGAGAAAGAATTTGGCGAAACCCCAAAGAGCCACTCCAGCTCCATTGATCAAAAACTTGCCGACAAGGTGATTGCGTACTTGAAAAAAGGGGGCAAGTCCGAACCCAAGCCTGAAATTACCCCCGCCCGGCCTGAACCGGTCTTGATCAAGCGGAAGGATATTGAGGCCCGTAAAGCCAAAGAGGCAGGCATTGAGCTTCCCAGTGAGCCGGAGCCGAAAAAAGAAGAAACGCCAACCCCGCCTCCCGCCAAAGCGCCTGTTGAACCCGTTGCTAAAGCTGAGTCCGCCAAAGTAACGCCTGCCAAAGAAGAGAAACCCGTCCCCCAAGCACCGAAAGAAGAATCCAAAAAGCCCGCCCCTGCAAAAGAAGAGCCTAAAAAAGCAGAACCTGTTCAAGCGGAAGCCAAGCCCAAGGCCCATCCCAAGAAATCTGAGCCAACAAAAGCAGAGAAACAGCCGGTTAAAGAAACCGAGCCCGTTGAAGCGAACGAGCAACCCACCAGACAAGTACCCCCTGGAAGACGCCCGGCTGCGCCGCCTCCCAGAAGGCCCATGCCGCAGCAAAACACACCCATGTCCCAAAGGACTTCCTCCAACCGAAAGACCAAGCGTCAGATGCAAGCCGAGAAAATGGCCGCCATCCGACAGCAGAAGGAAGAGGAAGCTGCTTTGGCCAACGCGCCTAAAATCGTCAGCCTCAGCGAACCTTTAACCGTAAGCGAACTGTCTGCCAAGCTGCGCCTGAGAGAAACCGAGCTCATCAAGCATTTGTTTATGCAAGGCCGGATGGTGACAGTCAACCAGATGTTGGATGTGCCGTTTGCTCGAGAAATCGCCAAGGAATTTGAGTTTGAAATTGAGGAAGAGCTGGAAGAAGCCACCCGGAGTGATGAGACTGCCCAATACACCGGGATGGACATGGATGGTAAAAAAGCGCTGGATGTGAACCACTACAAAAATCTCCAGCCCCGTCCGCCGGTTATCTCCATTATGGGTCACGTCGATCACGGAAAAACCACACTGCTGGACGCGATTCGGGAAACCCGCCACAAGATTGTCGATACCGAAGCCGGTGGTATTACCCAGAGTATTGGGGCATATACCGTTGAAAAGAACGGCCAGAAGATTGTCTTTTTGGACACACCGGGCCACGAAGCCTTTACCTCTATGCGGATGCGCGGGGCAAAGTCCA
Organism: uncultured Vampirovibrionales bacterium; assembly: GCA_964387265.1. Lineage (GTDB taxonomy): Bacteria > Cyanobacteriota > Vampirovibrionia > Vampirovibrionales > Vampirovibrionaceae > CAYLWC01. The sequence continues at coordinate 14,160 of CAYLWC010000011.1, forward strand.
CGGATGTCGCTATTCTGGTTGTTGCCGCTGATGATGGGGTGATGCCTCAAACCATTGAAGCGATTAACCATGCCAAAGCGGCCCAGATTCCCATTATTATCGCTGTGAACAAAATCGATAAAGAAGACGCAGACCCGGATCGGGTGCTGGTACAGTTATCTGAGCATGGGCTGACCTCGGAAAAATGGGGAGGCGATACCCTGACCGTTGAAGTCAGCGCGCTGCAAAGAATGGGCTTGGATGAGCTGCTGGATCAGATTCTGCTGGTTGCCGAACTGCTGGAGCCTAAGGCCGACCCGACGGTTCCTGCCGAAGGCGTCATCATTGAAGCCCAATTGGATAAGCGGATGGGCCCTGTGGCAACGGCACTCGTGCAAAATGGAACCATGCGCGTCGGGGACAACGTTCTCATTGGTCCGGTCGGGGGCCGTGTTCGTGCCCTAATTGCCGATGATGGCAGCCGCATCAAAGAAGCAGGCCCGTCAATGCCGGTTGAAATTATTGGTCTGGATTCCGTGCCCAAGGCCGGTGATACATTCAAAGTCCTGACCGATGATAAGACTTTCAAGCAAATGCTGCAATCTGAAAGAAACCGGGACCGGGAGCAGCGGCTTTCGGCCACCCGCGCTGGGGGCGGGTCCATGCTTTCCTCCATCGGGAACCAGGAAAAAGAACTTCAGATGAACGTGATCGTTAAGGCCGACACCCAGGGCTCAGTAGAAGCGGTCACCGATATGCTCCGTCGGATGAGTACGGAAGAAATCAAAGTCAATGTACTCCATAGTGGTACTGGTGCCATTTCGGAAGCTGATGTGATGCTGGCTGCGGCGGGTCACGCCATGATCCTGGGCTTTAACACCAATGAATCCCCCAGCGCTGCTGCACTCGCCGAGCAACAGGGTGTGACCATCAAGCTTTATGACGTGATTTACCACATCAACGAGGAAATGGAAAAAATCATGCTGGGTCAGCTCAGCCCGGATGTGGAAGAAGTGGAAGCGGGTCGGGCCGAAGTCCGTCAGGTCTTTAAGGTTGGTAAAAGCGGCGTGGTCGCTGGCTGTATGGTTCTGGATGGAAAGGTCATCCGAAACGCCAAGGCGGTGGTGCTGCGCGATGACAAGGAAATCTATACCGGCAAGGTAGACAACCTGAAACGATTCAAGGACGACGCCAAAGAAGTCGCCTCCGGCTTTGAGTGCGGCATCTCTTTTGATAAGTTCAATGACTTGCAGGAAGGGGATATTATCGCCGTCTACACCGTCAAGGAACTTCAGAGAACATCGTTGTAAATAAAGCGACTCAGCAACAGCATCAACAAAGAGGTAAGATGACATGGCGAACCGAAGTGGTTATAACCGAGCGGATCGGGTGCGCAAAGCCCTCATGCGAGAGGTCAGCGATGTCATCGCCCATGAAATTAAAGACCCCGCCCTGGTGAACCAGTTGATTTCTGTGACAGACATCGATCTCAGCCCGGATTTGCGTCACGCCAAGGTATTCGTCAGCATTATGGGCGAGACTGAGCAAAAACAGGAGATTCTGAAAATTCTGCAAGAAGCCCAACCTCGCATCCGTTCTGTGGTCGGGCAGCGGGTTCGCCTCCGGTACACCCCGGAAATCGAGATCCGCTATGATGAATCCCTGGAACGGGGCAGCCGGGTTACCCAACTCCTGAACCAAATTGCCCGCGGCGAAGTAGATTAGTTTTTCTTCAATTTCTTGCTTGAAAAAGCCCCCACCGGATTGCTCCGATGGGGGCTTTTTGGCGATGCCGAGCGCTTACTTTTTACAGCAAGCCGCCTGTTTGTCACAACATGCGCTAGATGGGCAGCAGTCGGCAGCAAAGACCGGCAAGGCCGCAGCCAGCACGACTAACAAAGAAACGGCCAAAACAGATAATTTTTTCATGAGAAAAAACTCCTTTTGATATTGAATGCGTAACAAGTTAAAAACCACCTTATTCAGGCGCCGCTGGACGGCGTTCGCATCAATTCAGGAGTCGTCGTAACTTGAGATAGCGATCGGCATTGTTGGTAAGGTAGGCCCGGTTTTCCAGAGCCTCTGTCTGGGCTTCCGTTAAGCTCAACCAACCCACCACCGATCGATATGAGGTGGGGGCGGCAAAATAACTGTCATCCAGACTCGGGAGCAGGGATTGGCTGGTGATAACCACCGTGGATTTCTGGCAACAAGGGTGAACCTGCTTTTCAGACGGGACATTCACCGATTGAATGACTTGATCCGGGGTTTTGCAGCAAGCATGGCTGGGGGAGAAGATCGCACAGCTCAACGAGGCCAAAAAGGCCAGCACAAGCGCAAGCGGCACGGCTTTGCGAAAAATCATCCAATCTTTGGCTAACATCTTCATATGTCTCTAAGTGTAGCCGATCGCGCAAGGTATTTCTACCCCCAGCGGATGGGTTACCAGTCGCGTTGTTAGGGCGCTTTAGTCTGAACCCGTCAACGCCACAGCCGTATTAAAAGCTTCAATCAGACTGCTGGGATCCGCAATGCCTTTTCCCACAATATCCATGGCGGTGCCATGGCTGACAGATGTTCTCAGGAAGGGCAGACCAATCGTCACATTCACCGCTTGCATCCCCGCCACCATTTTAAAGGGAATCAACCCCTGATCGTGATAGGCAGCCACATAGGCGTCATAAGGGATCTGGTTTGGATCAAATCCGCGAAATACCCCGTCCGCCGCCTTGGGAAACGCCATCGGAACACCGTGGGTCTGGGCGATTTTTTTCATGGCTGGCAGTAGAATGGTCTCTTCCTCATCCCCTTCCAGCTCTCCGGCATGGGGGTTGACCCCAAGCAAACACAGCTTCGGTTGAGCAATCTGTGCCTGTTGCTGCAGGAACATTACCAGGCTCGATAGCGAGTGGCACACCTGCTCCAGGGTCAAAGCCTCAGACACCTTTTTTAATGCCACATGACGGGTTAAAAGCAGCATGCGAAAATTGCGATACAAAAACAGCATATCAGACTGATACACCCCTCCGTAATACTGCCTCGCCAGATGCTGTAAAATTTCCGTATGCCCGGAAAAAGGAATCCCCGCGCGCTGTAAATGGTCTTTGGATAGTGGCCCGGTTATCAGCGCGTCTGCATCGCCTGACTGCATCAGGACAACCGCATGTTCCAGTGCCTGAAACGCCATATCCCCCGGTAAATATCCCGCTCCACCCAGGGCGACATACCGGATATGCTCCTGACTCGGCAAGGGCAAACCCAAATATTCCGCCGTTTTGGTCAAACTGGCCATATCACCAACCACGTCAAGACAGTGGGGCGAGTTTGTTTGGACAAACCATTGGAGAAATTTCACTGTGATTTCCGGGCCAATGCCGGTTGGGTCTCCGATGGTCAAACAAAACGTCTTAGACATGAAGCGAGGCGGTTTCCCACTGTTTAAGATACCGAACGATATTGGCCAACGTCATCGGATGGCCAAAGCTACCAGATTTTGTCACGATAAAGCGGCCCTGGTTATCCTGGGTCAGCGGAACCGCTGGCTCAGCCTGGGCAATCACCTTCAGCAGACGACTCTCAATCTCCCGGCATACATGCGAAGCGGTTTCCCCACCCGTTACCACCAACTTGACCGTTTTTTCCTGCATAACCCGTTTGGTGAGCTGGGCCAGCCGCTCCTGGGCCATCAGTGTCGCCTGCTTATCGGAGATTTCATGCTCTTTGGCCAGCTTTAAGGTTTGAAAATAATTCTCTTCCTTCAGCGAGGTGGATAAAATAACCGTATTGGTCCCATCCAGGGCTTTCAGGATCTGTTCAACATCCCCGTCCAGGGGGGTGAGCCCCAGAATTTTTTCTGGTGACAGATCAAAAATCTCCAGCCGACTGCCCTCACCGTAGTAGCGATAGTTTTCGATCAGCTGAACCATCTGGTCTCGAGTCACTTCACTATTGCTACCGCTGACAATGAGAATGGGCGCAGGCGCCGTGGGGACCGCCTCATGCTTATGCTGCGTATCGGCCAGCCAAAAGCGGGTTAAGGCTTGAGCCAGCCCACCTGATCCGGCAGGAACCACTTTGGCGGTTTTCTGGATTTTCTCAATGGCCAGGGCAATCTGCTCCAGGTCTTCTGTACTGGTGGCATCGACCACCACCAACTTTTTTCCGTCTCGGATCAACTCACCCAGCTCCCGCACCAGAGGGCCTGCCCCATGCAGTACCGTGGAAAGAGGAATATAACCCACAATCTCGGGTGTGGTCATCTGCTCCAATAGTGTCGGGATATGAGACATTCGAACCGGCGCGAGCGGATCCCGGCCCACAGTGGTCCTCTCCACTGGAATACCTTGAACCAACTGATATCCCCCCACCGTGCGGCGACCTTCTTGTGGGTAGGCGGGCGCAATGACCGCACAATCCGCCTGTAACACATCCAGCATCGCCAGACACTCATGGGCAATATTGCCTCGGAGCGTGGAATCCATTTTCTTGTAAAAATTATCCACACCGTATTGTTCGCGCATCAGCGTTACGGCCCGGCTTACCAGGGCTTCTGCGGTATTGGGGTCCCGGTGGCGGGAGTCGGTGTTGATGGCCCAGACTCGATCCTCGTTGTCCTCCGGAGACGCTGGGGGCTGTTCCAAATCCAGCACGATCCGGGTTTCGGAGCTGGCCGGGAAGAACTGCAGGGCCGTATCGTTGGCCCCCGTCATATCATCGGCTACAATTCCGACGGTCAAACCTGGTAGCTGCATACTGTCTCACTTGTCACTCAATACTACAAATTAGTAGTTGGCGGCAACCGGTGTCGCGTTGTCTCTTTTGCTTCCGACAAAACGGACTTCTGACGCGCGAATCAACGGCCACTCCTTTTGATTGCCCGCCTGATCCGTATAACGGTTCACTTCCAACTGCCCAGAAATGCTGACCAGGCTACCTTTTTTCACCCACTCACCAACAAATTCCGCGTTCCGACCCCAGACTTCGATGTTAAACCAATCTGTGATCTTGTTCTCTTTGGAAAAATTTCGATCCACCGCCACGGAAAACTTCGCCTTGACACTCCCGGACTCAAAATACTTGATCTCCGGATCCTGGCCCAATCGTCCAACAATCACAACGGAATTTACCACAATACGAACCTTTCCATTTCTCTTCTCAAATACGCTTTTTAAACCTATTTTGGCATTCAGTTTATTATACAAAATCAAGGGAAAAGTCCAAATTCCCGTGTAGAAATGCAAACAAGCTCTGGACTTTCATCCTTCTGTAACAGTCCAGTCACCCGTCCCAGCAGGCAAAAAGCCCCCTCTCATGGCCAGCCTGTGAACAGCCTGCTAGCAAATGGTCGCATGCTCTCCCAGCACATCCAGAATGGACTCCAGTATATGCGGTCGGTTGGCCCCCATGATATTGATTTTCGCCTGGTTGTAATTCAGTGGATTCCCGCAGAGGTCCCGGACCAAGCCTCCGGCTTCTTCCACCATCAGGCAGCCAGCAGCCACATCCCAAAGTGACAATTTAAACTCCCAGAACCCATCCAGACGCCCGACTGCCAGATAAGCCAAGTCCAGAGCTGCAGCCCCAGGCCGACGAACCCCCTGGCATCTGGGGACAATTCGCTTGAAATAATCCAGCGCGTCACTGGAATCCTTTACAATATCGTAGGGGAAACCTGTACCAATCAAGGCGCTGGATAATTCATCCACCCCGCTGACTTTGGCTGGCTTCCCGTTCAGAAACATGCCGCCCCCGCGGGTGGCATGAAACAGCTCATCTTTCATGGGGTCATAAATCACCCCGATTTTCTGATCCCCATCTTTAAAATAGGCAATGGAAACGGCAAAATGCGGAAAGCTATGGGTGTAATTGGTGGTTCCATCCAGTGGATCTACCACCCAGGTATTGGAAAGATCCACCTCTTGAGAATCCACATAGGATTCTTCGGTAAAAAAGAGGGCATCCGGGCAACGTTCGACTAAATAGGCACGAATTAACTCGTCACACTCTCGGTCCACGTTGGTGACCAGATCAATACCCGACGTTTTAGTGAACTTTTCCAGGTGTCCGCCAAAGTTCTTGTGCTGAATTTCTCCGGCCAGCCGGGCGGCTTCAACGGCGTATTGTAAATATTGTTGTTGCAGACTGGAATCCATCACGCTTTCCTTGGCTTTCCACGGCCTGAGAAGTAAGGTAAACTTGGGATCACTTTTCAGCGGGCCGGGTTTTTAGATAATGTATATAGCATAGGTCCCACAGAGCGACACGTCAATTTCACGTTATGAACCACTCCCAAGCTTTCAATACGCCACTTCAAATTGGCAACGTCACGGTCAACAGCCGGGTCATGCTGGCCCCGATGGCTGGGGTTACCGATGTGGTGTTTCGTCGACTGGTTCGCCAATGGGCCCCGGAATCACTGATCTGCACTGAGATGATCAGCTCGAACGGCCTGGTTTACTCCAAACGGTGGGACGCTCCGATTCTGGATAAAACCGAAACCGATCACCCCATCGCCTATCAGCTGGCCGCCCACCGGGTTGAAGTTCTGGTGGAAGCCGCTCAAAACATTATTAAGGACAAAAACCCCGACACCCTGGATTTAAACATGGGCTGCCCGGTGAAAAAAATCACCGGCAACTTTGAGGGGTGCGCCCTGATGAAGGAACCGGATCTGGCCTACAAGCTGATTTCAACACTGGTCAAAGAAGTGGATAAGCCCATCACCGTCAAATTCCGCCTCGGCTGGGATAGTAACAGCATGAACTATAAAGAGTTCGGCCAAATGTGCCAGGATGCCGGGGCTCAAATGGTGACGCTCCATGCCCGTACCCGCGCCCAGGGTTATAAGCCCGGCTGCAAGTGGGAGGCCTTTGGCGAGTTGAAGCAAGCCTTACGCATCCCGGTCATTGCCAACGGGGATATTTCCTCCATTGACGAGGCGCTGCATGTGATGAATACCTATGGCATTGATGGGGTCATGATTGGCCGGGGCGCCCTGGGACAGCCTTGGGTCATTGGCCAGATGGATCAAGCTCTGAAAACCGGTATAAAGCCGGAAGAGCTGCCACTGGAAACCCGCATGAATATTGCCTATGAACATGCCCGTCTGATGGCCGAGTACAAGGGCGAAGAGGTGGCCATGCGAGAAATGCGTCGGCATTTGTCTGATTACGTGAACGGGTTCCGCGGGGCCAAAAACTTCCGGGGACAAGTAACGCAAGTAAGCACACTGGCTGATGTACGGCGGATTCTGGATGAGATTTTAGAGCAAGCCAAACTCCCGGTGGCGGTATAAGAATCTCCTCTGAATGGAGGATCTTGTGACCGGGGGCTCACGGTAAGCTGAAGGGGAAGCCATACTCCCACAAGAAAGACAGCTGGATTTTCCCCTTGCGCACACTACGGTTTAAATTACGTTCTGCCGTTGCAATCTCCATCACTGGCAGCCTGTTGGCAACCAGTCTTATGGGTGTTGCCTTGGCAAACACCGACTGGTATGTGCTAAAGGCTAAAAACAAGCCCGTAGGCTTTGTCCGTGTCGATAATTTTGAAGACGCCTCCGGGCAAGTGACCCGGATTCAAAACATCAATCCCATGACCCGTCTGGGGGAGCCTTTTGATAGCGGATTTTACAGTACCTTTATTGAACACGCCGGAAAACCGATCCGTTTTCAACACCAGGTCCGCGTGGCCAACCAAGATAGCGCCCGTACTGAAGGGGAAGTTGCAGGTGATGAGCTAACAGTCCAGCTGGTCAGCCACAGCGAGGCTGTCTCCGCTTCCACCCCCATCACCGGAGACAAGTTTGTTTTCCCGGAAAGCGCCACACTGAGAAAAAAATTCAGCGCCCATTACCATGATCCACCGGGTACCCGGTTTGATTACCAGACCCTGCACTTGGCCATGGCCCCTCAGCTGGTTCATGCCCAGGTCATTCTGGAAAACCGGGAGACGTTCCAGGCGTCGGAACGCCCAGAGAGAGCGTTGCGAAAGTTTGTCATCCAGAACCCGGCCAACGCCAATAGCACCGTATACGAATGGCGGGATCAGGACGGAAAACTGTACAAGGCGGTTTCACCAGCCACGGGGACCGAGTTGGTCTACGCGTCTGAGCAAGCGGTTGAGAAGCTCGGGGCCAGCGTGTCCAAGGATGTTTTTACTTCTTCTCAAGTCGCCACCAATTGGGTGGCCTACCCTCGGCAAACCTATACCACCTTATTGAAAATCTCACCCCTGGACGGTAACATCAGCGCGCTGAAAGCAAAGTTTCCTGAAAACAGCTGGCAAACCATCACCCAAAGCACGCCAGAGTCAATTTTTATGCGCATTCATCAAAAAATGCCCGTCAATGTCGAGATTAAATTCCCCATCCCGTTTGATCAGATCTATCTCAAAAACTCTCCCTATCTTCAGGTAAACGACCCGGACATGATTCGGATTGCCAAAGAAGTGACCGAAGGGGAAGATCGAGCGTTTTTTGCCGCCCGGAAACTTCAGCAATGGGTTCATCAACACATTCAACGTAAAAACTACACCAGCGGATTCGCCTCGGCCAAGGAAACCCTGGACGCACGAAGCGGAGACTGTACGGAACATGCGGTCCTGCTTGCCGCCTTAACCCGAGCCATCGGGATTCCCTCCCGCGTGGCTGCGGGGCTGGTTTATGAGCCCAAAATCCGGGATGAATATGGCAGCTTTGTCTACCATATGTGGACAGAAGTATATATTGGTGATGATCGGGGCGGGGAATGGATCCCCTTTGATGCCAGCAATCCAGAAGAACAAATGGACGCAACCCATATTAAGGTGGTGGACAGTCCCCTTTCCAGTATCAATGACCCTGTACAGCTTTCGGAAAAAGTAGCTGCCCTGATTGGGAACCTTAAAATTGAGGTCGTTGAAGCCCTGGCCCCCGGTACGAGTAACCTGCGCTTCAGCAACCAGGGCCAGATCCCCACGCTGGAGATCCCTAAAATTGACATCACCCGCCTTGATATCCGCCAATCCAGCCAGGAGAACATTCACCGTTTTAGCATGACCCCTAAGCCCGTCGATCTCTCTGAACAATCTCCCAAAGGGTTATTTACCAAAGGGGTAGAAGCATTGAGTGAGGGCCGTTATGAACAGGCAGAAGCCCACTTTCGGGAGGCTGCGGCTAAAAGCGAGCATCCGAGAGACTTATTCCAGTTAAGTACCCAACTGGTCGCATTGGAGTTATTTTCCCTCTCCAATAGCCTGATGCAACAAGCCATCAATCAAGACGCTTCCCTCTCCGAACAAGCCCAAAGCTGGCTCAACGAATATTTTCCCAAAACCCTCCTTCCAAGCCATCTGGAAAAAGCATATGTGATGACAGTGCACGGCCAGATCAGCGGTGGAAATCCAGAGGCGGCCCAGCATCAATACATGGACATTATTCAATCCGCGCCCCAATTTGCACCCGCGTACCTGCGCCTGGCAGAGATCAAGACCAATCAACAAGAGTACGACCAGGCCCTAGATCTTTACGAGCGCTTCCTAGCATTGCGTCCCCAGGATCCTAGAGGGATTGAGGGAAAGGCGCAGGTGTATTTCCAGCAGCAGCGGTACTCAGAGGCCACGGCCCTCTACAAAGACGCTCTGTACCTTGCCCGGCAAAAATCGGCACCTCCCTTTCAGAACCGGGCAACTTGGCTATCCGCCCAGGCGGAACTCAGCCAAGCGTTGGGATCTTTGGCCCAGAACGAGAACAACCCGCAAGCTTGGGTGGCACTGGGTCAGGCATTGGAAAAGCAGGACAAACCCACTGAGGCTCTCAAGGCCTTCCAAAATGCCAGTCTGCTTGGTTCGACAGAAGGAAAAGTACACCAGTTCGCGCAGCTACTCAGGCAATCCGAAATCACCCTGTTACGGCCCGCGTATGAGACTGGATTTCTACCCGCCGGGGGAGCACTTGGATGGCACCTTCAAGGGTTGTATGAAATCAAGACCTTTCAGTATGACAAGGCCGAACAATCCCTTCAACAGGCTATCCAGATGGCTCCTCACGATCCGGCCATATACAAAAGCCTGGCTGACTTGTACCAGCGCCAGAGAAAGCAAGATGCAGCGGTCCAGACTTTGAAAGAAGGGCTTTCCATGGCTTCCGATCACCCGGATAGCGACTCGCTTCGATATCAATTGGCCGAATTACTCATGTTCACCGCCCCTGAAGAGGCCCTCTCCCTTTTAGAGCCGCTACTTCATCAACATGGCCATGATCCCAAGCTTCATACCCTGATTGGACAAGCCCATTTCTTCATGGATAACCCCACGCAAGCCAAGACGGCACTGGATACGGCCATTTCACTGGATAGCAACGCCAGTGAAGCTTACAAGCTGCTGGGAGATCTTTATGCGTCCATGAACAATCCCAGTGATGCCCTGCTGTATTACAAGCAAGCCCTGAAGGTTAATCCGGCGTACACAGATGCCAACAACGCCCTGCATCAGCTCATTGCCGATCAAAACCTGCCCTTTAAACAGCCGCCCTTGGTCGATACCCTCAGTGAGGCCGAACGAGATTATTTTACGTTTTATGTCAAAACCCGGGAAGAAATGGCTGAACAGGATATTGAACTCTATCAACGGTGGCTTCCCCATGTCAAAAGCATCGCTGGCTTTTCACCCAGCCAGAATCAGTCCCGAAAAATCGTCCGGGATCTGTTGGATAAGCGCCTCCAGCAATCGTTAACAACCTACAAGGCTCTTCAGGCAATAACCCCACCCAAGCGTTTCGAAAATCTTCATTATATACTTTCCGCCACGACCCATGCGGAAATTGAGCGCAACCAGTTCTGGAAAGATAACATGCCTTACCTCTCCCCGGTCACCAACCCCGAGCTTGTCACCATACATCAAGCCAAAAACCAGCAACTGCTTGAAAAGATGGAACGCTTAATCAAGCTGGATGAATCGGAAGGAAAGAAGATCCGAAATTCATTATCCCCCCAAACCGTCAGAGAATTGGTGCTCTCTTCAGGGTATATTGAATACAGCCAAAAGCTAAACGAAGTCTTAAGTCTTCAGATTGAGTTATTGAAAGAGATGCTCACCTTAAACAACCCCAAAAAAGCGCCTGCCACCACTGGAACGGCCCCCGGCACGGGTGAAGACCTACCTAGTCTTGAGGAACTTCAGAAGCATCTGAAGCAAGGCATGCGGTAAGTTTGTCCTGCACAAACAAGCAGAGTTCAATAGACGCATGGGCCATCAGGGCTTCTTGATGGGTTTCATCCTTCCACGGCTTCCAGGCACACTTCTCATAGATAAACGTCAAGGGCGTATCGGGATAACTCTCACAAATAGCAGGCCTCTTCTCCGTCCCGTAAATCGTACAGCGGTTATCCTCACCCACATACGGGCAATGGTAAAAATGAACCGCCTGCTCCGCAGGAAGCTTACCCGGTGCGTATTCAGTCGCCATGGCCAACACCTGATCCACCAGTTCTGGAAATTTTTTGCGAGCCGCCTCCGTGGATGCATAGGGCAAAAAGATGCTGGTAAATTGCTGGACAAAATAATCCCCCGCTTTGGCCTTGGCAAGCAATTCGTCATAGGTAAACTCCGAGCTGGCAAGGCGACAGCATACCCCACACTGGCTGCATTGAAACTGCTTTTTGTAGGCTTCAATGGCTTGCAATTGTTGGAGAATTTCTTTGGCAATATCTTGTTGAACCGTTTTTAAGGCAGCATTTTGCCAGCCACGATAGCCGCAGCCGGGGTGCAATGGGCTTAGCAAATCAGGCTGCCCCTCGCACTGCGGGCAGTGGAACTGATTTGCCAATCCCTCAAGCATCTCAAACAAAACTGTCTTGGCCTGCATAAAGATAGCCGTGTAATTTTGTTTGATAAAAGATAGTTCATACTGCAGACTCATTGTACTATTGTACTGAAATAACCATATGCGTGACCGAAGCTTTCGCCATGGCCCACCTCAAAGAATTGTTTAACCGTATTCACTACCAGCCTCTCCCGCTCTGGTTGCTGTTTTTTTCCCCTTTGGAGTGGGGATACCGCTTGGCTGTTGTACTGCGTTTGGTGGCCTATTGGCTGTATTTCCTCAAACCGGTCAAGGTTCCGGTCCCGGTTATCAGCGTTGGCAACCTGACCACCGGTGGCACCGGCAAAACGCCGGTTGTGCTCAGCATTGCCGATGGGCTTTTGAAGCAAGGCTTAAGCGTGGTGATTCTGTCTCGGGGTTACGGGGCCGAAGAACCCATTGAGTACGGCCAGGTCAAAAGCCCAAAACAAGGGGATGAAGCCTATTTTATCCAGCAGCAGCTCCCGAAAGCGGTGGTGATTGTCGGGAAAGATCGGGTTAAAAACGCCCAGCAGGCCTACCGGGAATATCGACCGGACCTGATTTTGCTGGATGACGGTTTCCAGTACCTGAGGCTGCACCGGGATCTGAATATCCTTCTGGTTGACGGCCAGCATATGTTTGGCAATCAGCACCTGCTCCCCCTGGGACCCGTTCGGGAACCCCTGGCGCAAATTAACCGGGCCCATCTCATTTTTCTCACCAAACAAGTCACCCCTGAAACCGTCCAAAAATTTCACAAGACGGCCCACCGGCGCCTCAAACGCAGTATTCCCATTGAACCTCTGGAGTTCCAGATTCGTGGCATCCAGAATTTAAAAACCGGCGTGCTATCTCCGGCAGAAGAACTGATAGATACCCAGGTCATTGCCCTTTCCGGGATTGCCCATCCCGATAGCTTTGAAAAACACCTGTTGTCTTTGGGGGTCATCATTCGGGAACACCTGCGATACCCGGACCATTACATCTATCGATCCGATGAGGTCATGACGCTGATGAAGCGAGCCGAGGAAGAAGATTGTATTCTGGTGACCACCGACAAGGACCTAGTCAAAATCAAGGCCCTGGTCCCCCCGGCTTCCCAATACCGGGTTCATTCCCTGAAAGTGTCCCCACAGTTAGATTTTGACGCCTTTTACCGGCAATACGTCCACCCTTTACTCCAAAACCCTCCCAAACCGGCATTGAAATCCTATGAAGCAACCGAAGCCTGATTCCCAGCCCCAACGTATTCTGGTGATGCGCTACCGCTTTATCGGGGATACCCTCCTGACGGTTCCTTTTCTGAGAAACCTGCGGACCGCCTACCCCGACGCCCAGATTGACATGCTGGTCGGGCCCAACTCCGGGGAGGTATTGACTTACTGCCCCTATATCAACGAACTGATTTACTTTGACACCACCCGAAAGCACCGCTACGAGAACCAAACTGCCAAGAAAAAATCCTTTTGGCACTACGTCAAACTGCTGCGAAACAGGCAATACGACACGGCGTTTGTGCTGAAGCGTTCGCTTTCCTCTGCGTTTTTGGCCTTTTTGTCCGGTATCCCCACCCGGATTGGGTTTAACACGGAGGGTCGCCGGTTTCTATTAACCCATCCCGTTTCTTACCAGCCGGATCAACCGGAGATAGAGTCTTTCCTCGATCTCTTGCGAGCAGTTCATGTCCCCGTCAGCGGCACCGAACTGGAAAGCTGGTGGAGCCCAACCGAAGAGTCGAAGGCAGCAACACTGATTACGCCTTATCGCACCCGAAAAAACATCCTCCTGCATCTCACCAGCTCCAACTCAGCCAAACAATGGCCGGATGCTTCCGCGGCCCAGCTGGCCCAGTGGCTACTCACCAATCCTGAGCGGGAGCTCCATTGCGTGGGGGCCGCTAGTGACGCTCCAGTCTATGAGGCCTTAACAAAAGAGCTTCCAGATGCCCTACAACCCCGCTTGCATAACTGGTGCGGCCAATTGTCATTGCTAGAGAGCATGGCTTTCCTCAAAAAAATGGATGGTGTGATTGGGGTAGATTCCGGGACCCTGCATATGGCCGCTGCGGTTGGTGTTCCGGTCATTGCGCTGTTTGGTCCCATGGACGAACGAAAGTGGCAGCCACCGGGCTCTGTGGCTGTAACCGCAAACGTGGCTTGCAGACCGTGCAATCTAAAGGTACCCTGTCACTATCATTATCAATGCATGAGCAAAATCTCACTCGAACAAGTACAACACGCATGCGAAACACACTGGAACTCCTAGAATGGCCGGAGCTGTTCAAACAGCTACAAAGTTTTTGCTGGAGCCCCTACGGCCTCAAAGAATGGGATGAAGTGCCTTTCCTCGAAACCCCGAAAGAGGTTGCCTCTCACCTAGCTGAAACCGAGGCATTAAAGACACTGATTATCCGCTATGGTGAACCTATTACCGGGGACAGCGTCCCGGACATTACCCCACAACTGCGTCGCCTGGAAAAGGGTGGGGATCTTTCCCTGGATGAACTCCGAAAAATCATCCAGACGACTCGGGAAGGCAGCCTGTTCATCCACCATTATCACCGTTCCTGGAAAAAAGAAGCCAATCTGGACGCATTACTTCCTCTTATGGGCGAGTTAAACCTACCTGATGAAATCACCGAGCATCTGGATGCGTTTATTGGACCTGATGGAGACTTACGGGATACGGCCAGCCCGGAACTTCAGCGGCTACGCCAGTCTCTCCGCTCCCAAAAACAAGCCATCGAGCAGTATTTAAAAGGGCTGTTCCGCCATCCTGAAACGGCCAAGGCGGTTCAGAACTTTACCATTACCGAGCGGGAGGGTCGTTATGTCTTGCCCATCCGCGTGGAGTTTAAAAGTACGGTCCCTGGCATTGTTCATGACACCTCATCCAGCGGGGCCACTTTATTTGTAGAGCCGCAGGGTGCCGTGGAACTCAACAACCGGCTCCAGACCACCCGGAATGAGCTGGAGCGAGAAACCCGACGGATCTTAAGCCAGTTATCAGGTTATCTCGCCGAGCAACTCCCCGATATCCAAGCCTTTCTGGAACAACTGGGGCGGCTGGATAAACGTGCCGCCGCCGCCCGGTTTAGCCGGAAGCTCAACGCCAACCCGGTTGATCTGGTAGACAATGAACTCATGATGGACCTAAAACAGGCCCGGCATCCACTGTTGTTTTTAGCCCAACCGAAAGAGGTGGTGCCCAATGACGTTCGTCTAGGCCAAGAAGGAGTCCGCACCCTAGTGATAACCGGCCCCAACACCGGGGGGAAGACTGTCCTGCTGAAAACTCTGGGGTTATTTGGCCTGATGCTCCAGGCGGGCCTGCACATTCCAGTGGACAGCGGCTCCAGGATGTCCTTGTTTCATCCTATCCTGGCTGACATTGGCGATCAGCAAAGCATTGAGCAGAACCTGTCCACGTTTTCCGCCCACCTGCAAAACCTGCGGTATTTTCTGGATGAACACACCGATTTATCCCGCGGCCTGGTTTTGATTGATGAAATTGCCGCAGGAACCGATCCGGCGGAAGGATCGGCGCTGGCCCGGGCAGTTTTAGATACCCTGTACGACAAAGGCGCCTTAACGGTTGTAACAACCCACCTGGGCGAGCTGAAGGTAGAGGCTCACCAGCATCCAGGGTATCTCAACGCCAGCGTAGAATTCAACCCAGAAACCTTAAGTCCGACCTACCGCCTGTTGTTAGGCATTCCTGGCACCAGCAATGCCATTACTATTGCCCAGAAGCTGGGGTTACGACCCGATGTCATTGAGAAGGCCAAGGCCGCTTTAAGTGCCCCGGTTCGAGAATCGGCCGCTTTAATTGAGGAACTGGAATGGAAAAACCGAAAACTACAAGAAGAACTGAAGACCGCCGAATCCTACCGACTGGAAACCAAAGCATCCTGGGAAAAAGTGGAGTTGGAACGACAACACCTGGAACAGGAGAAGAAAAGCAGCTTGCAACTGTTTAAAACCAGCCTGAAGTCCCGGATTCATGAGTTGGAAGGTGAGCTGAAAGCCCTGCGTAAACAGTTGTATCAGGGGGAAGTTACCGATATTCAATCAACTTCTTCTCGCTTACGACGTATTAACCGGGCGGCTGATGAGGCATTTGCGGAAAAGGCCGGTGAAATCAGGACCGGCCCTGGCTTAACACTCGAGCAATTAAGCATTGGTCAGAAAGTCTACAGCGAACAACTGGACTTAACCGGTGAAATTACCGCCATTTTAAAGGAAACACAGGAGGTCATCCTGCAAGCCGGTATTTTGAAAGCCACAGTCCCAGTATCTGATCTGAAAGCCTCCTCCCGGCGGCAGGAAAAGAAGCGCCACAAAGGCCTGGTATACACCCCTAAAGCCGAACGGGTTCAGGCGGCTGGGAACCATTCCCCTCAACAGGAATGCGATGTGCGAGGTATGCACGCCAGCGAAGCCCTGGAGGTGGTACAACAATTTTTGGATCAGGCCCTTTTAGCTGGGCTGGAGCGGGTGGGCATTATCCATGGCCTGGGAACCGGGGTGCTTAAAAAAGAAATTCGGGATTTTCTGCACCAGTCGCCTTATGTCAAACGCTATTATCCGGCAGAAGCCTCTGCTGGCGGGGATGGGAAAACCCTGGTTGAAATTTAACCTCAGAAACACAGCCCAAAAACCCAGCCCAGAGCAATCCATTCCAGACCAAGCGGGCGCATTCTTTTTTTCTGAATTTCGAAAGAGAAATTGTCCCCCGGCGGGTATAATGGCAAAATAGAAAAGGGGAAAGCCAAACAATCTAAAGTTTTTGCCGTAAACGTTCGATAATCAAGACAAAGAAGCAGAGAGTCAGACCGATGGAACAAGCAAGCACTTCTTTTAACCGCTGGTACGATGCCGACGTGTACGTCAGCGAGATGGTGCAATCCGTTGAAAAAATGTCAGCGGACAGTCAACAGCTTTTTGGCTACCTGCTCTGCTTTTTCAGTGATGCCGTCATTCAGGCCAAGGACAAATCAAAATTTATCCGGGAGTTGGACTGGGACCACTTTAAAGGCCTGATTAAATCCAAGCGCAAGCGTCGTTGGTATGATCGGGAACCAATTTTACATAAAGCCTTTAACCTGCTTTACGCCCTGACGGAAGAAGACAAAATGCTGGTGGCCAAAGAGCTTTCCATCCCCAGCCAGATTGTCCGTGATTATGAGCGGGATTGCTTGGCGAAAAATAAAGAACCGAACCTGGATGTGGTCTATAAAATTGTAGAAACGGTGTTTACCGAAGGTACGAATAAAGCGCGCCAAAGTTATCAGCAGTTCGAAGCCTGATCTCATGACACGCTTTCAAGATTGTTTACAAAAGACTCAAGCTTTATGGGTGGGCGTCCGATACTCTGATTAGGAGAAAGTCGTCTGTTAACGAACCGAGCTTGTCATGAGTCCATTTCAGCGTTGGTATGATCAGGATCCCTTCTTGAGTACGATGGTGTACGCCCTGGAGTGTATGCAACCTGAGTCTCAAGGTCGTTTTGCCCGGCTTCTGGGGCAAGTGTGTGATCGCCTGCTTCGAGCCCAGCTTGAGGCCAGTGGCTACCAGAAGCTAGACCCCTGTGTCGTCCGTGGCATCAAGAAATCTCATCTGAGGCGTCGCTGGTATGACCAGACTCCAGATACCCAAAAGGCTTTCAATAAGCTTTACGCCCTGACGGAAACGGAACGCAACAACCTGGCCCATCGGTTTTTTATCGCAGCCCAACTCATCCATCGCTATGAAAGTTATTGCCAACAAATTCAGACCGAGCCCAACTCCCATACCATTGATGAAATCATTCGGACCAACCTGAAAGAAGGCCCGGAACGTGCCCTTAAACTCTATGGTTTTTATCTGGATGAAAGCATCTCGCCGGTCCATCCAGTTTGAGACCCCTCTCAAGCCAAACACACTTGAATTTTGAGTTTTTTTAAGTTTATTACCTTCCCGCCGATAACCTGATCATTAGGACAGTCACCCCGATTTTGAAAAGGAATTTCCTCTCGTGCGGAGTAGCTTTAAACGCTGGTACGATATTGACGAACAACTGAGCATTGTTGTTCATACCATGGAGAAGCTGACGTTTGTAAGCCAGCTGACCTTTGCTAATACGCTGCTTGATTTGAGCGAGCGGATTCTCATGGAGAAGGGTCGGGATGAATACCTAGCCAATCTGGATGAGGAGCGGCAAAAAGGTTTGGAAAAATCCATCGACAAACGCCGGTGGTATGATCGATATCCAACACTGCATAAGGCTTTCAACAATTTATACGCCCTGCGGGATGAAGATCGCCACGAGATCGCTGATATCCTGCTGGTTCCTTGCCAGATTGTACAACTCTACGAGCAGTACTGTGAACGACGGAACCGGGAAACCGATCCCAAGGTGATTCAGGAAATTTTGCGTACCAGCATCGTGGAAGGACCCAACCGGGCCAAACGCTTGTACAGCATCTATACCTCTG
The DNA here is from genome assembly GCA_964387265.1 of uncultured Vampirovibrionales bacterium. Lineage (GTDB taxonomy): Bacteria > Cyanobacteriota > Vampirovibrionia > Vampirovibrionales > Vampirovibrionaceae > CAYLWC01. The sequence continues at coordinate 32,435 of CAYLWC010000011.1, forward strand.
AGGCCGTTTAGACCAGGGCGTTTCGGGCGCCAAACAAATAAACCGCTTCAGGACGTGTCAACGCTTCAGCCAGTTGCTCAATGGTTTTATTCAACTTCGGGTGCACCCATTGTGCCTGAATTTCCAGCATCGGCACCAGAACAAACGCCCGCTCATGCAGGCGGGGGTGAGGAATCACCAGCCCCGCCTCCTCGATCATCTGATGTTCATAAAATAAAATATCCAGATCCAGTACCCTGGGACCATTTTTTTGATGGGGATCCCGGACCCGCCCCATGGACGCTTCCACCCTCAAACAAGCTTCCAGCAATTGACGGGGTGTCCCTTGCGTCTGCACCATCGCAACCAGGTTGGCAAACCACGGTTGATCCGGAAACCCCACGGGCTCGGTTTCATAAAAGCTGGATAAGAGCAGGACCTCCAGTCCTTCATCTGCCTCCAGGCGGTCCAGGGCCTCTTGCAAATTGCCGAGGCGATCGCCCTGATTACTGCCCAACCCCAGAAACGCTACCGGCATACTACGCTTCCTGCTTCCTTTCTTCGACCATCACCTGATGTCCTAACAAGGACCACGCCGAGGTCTGGATGATTTTTACCGGTACCAACCGGCCTACCAACTCATCTTCGCTCAGGGGCGATTCAAAATTCACCACCTTGTTGGTCCGGGTCCGGCCCATCAGCCGGGTTTCCTTGCGCTTGCTCTTGCCTTCCACCAGGACTTCCACCACCTGATCCTGATAGGGCAAGTTCATTCGGTGGCCTTGTGCCTCAATGGCTTTATTTAGAATCAGCAGGCGCTCTTTTTTGACTTCATCCGGGACTTCTTCGCCCCGTTCTTCCCAAATAGCGGCTGGGGTTTGTTTTCTGGGGGAGTAAGCCGCTGTATTGGCAATATGAATCCCGGATTCCGCTATGGAAGCCACTGTTCTCTGGAATTGTTCTTCGGTTTCTCCAGGGAAACCGACAATGTAATCTCCCGTCACTGCCACCCCAGGCACTTTATCGTATATTTTCTGCACCAGATCATAATATTGCTGTGCCGTATAGCCCCGACGCATCCGGCGCAGAATCTCATCATCCCCCGCCTGCATAGGGATGTGAATGTATTCCATCACTTTAGGCAAATCAGCCACGGCTTCAATAATCTCATCGGTGAGATCCAGCGGATGGGATGTCATAAAACGAATCCGCTCCAGACCTTCAATCTGGTTCAACTCGGTCAATAAGCGAGCCAGACCGTATTTTCGGTCCTGGAAATCCTTCCCATATGAATCCACCGTCTGGCCCAGCAGCGTGATTTCCTTAAAGCCGTTGGCAGCCAGTTGAGTTACTTCCTGCAAAATGGATTCCGGGGCCCGGCTTATCTGACGTCCTCGGGTATAAGGCACCACGCAATAAGTACAGAAATAATCACACCCTTCAATGATCGTTACCCAGGCGGAAATATCGCTTTCCCGGACCGGAGCCACATCCGTCAAGTAATCATAGGTGCTTCGGGGTTTTTGGCGATCGGCGGCCAGAACCCGTTTTTCCCCTTCAAAGGCCCGACGGACCAGGGCTGGGAGTTCATGAATATTTTGCGTACCGAAGACAATATCCACTTCCGGGCGACGCTTGAAGACATCCTCCTTGTCCTGCTGGGCCACACAACCCGCCATGGCCAGCTTCACATGGGGGTTTTCCTGCTTGTATTTTCTCCAAAGCGCCAGATGGTTGTAGGCTTTATCTTCCGCTGAACCACGGATTTGACATGTGTTGATGATCAGCAGATCCGCCTCTTCTTTGTGGAGGGTAGGATCGAAGCCTTCTTTTTTCAGCAGGCCGAGCATCACCTCGCTGTCGTTAAAATTCATCTGACAGCCCAGGGTTTCCACAAAAACTTTTCGACGGTTACTCATCATCCAACGCCTTATTTTTCAGCAACGCCTTATTTCTCAGCGCATCATCATCAAAGGGGCATGTTCAGTATTGTAGGAACAACATTTCCCAATGACAATGGTTTGTAATTACATTTGTAGCAAAATTTGGGTCCGGCTGATTTTATACCCGCAGGTATTTATGCACCGACATGGCCGCGCCCCCGGCGCCCACAAACACGCCCAACAGCAACAAAATCAGCGATACAATCCCCAGACTGTAATTACTGGTAGAAAACTGAAAATAGGCAAACAGCGTATTGATATAGCCTTGAGCGATATTGAGCGGGACATAGGCTATGAATGCGCCAACCAGGCCATAGACCGCACCCTGGAATAAAAACGGTAGGCGGATATACCAGTTTCCGACCCCCATCATGCGTAATATCTCTATCTCTCGGGCTCGGGCCTGAATCAATAAGTGAATGGTATTGCTGATGATAAACAAGGTCAGCGTCCCAAAAAAGAGGGATATCCCAATCCCCACCAAAGAGGTAATCTGAGACACGTTTTTCAGTTTGCTGAGGACGGTTTTGGCATAGTTGACCTCCTCGACCCCATCCATTTTCTTCAGGGCGTCCACCGTGGATTCAATGTGCTTTTGGTCGGTAAGCCGCACGTGCAAGGTATCTGGCAAGGGGTTACTGATATCCGGGACCTGGTAATGCTGTTTCATATCTTCCCAGGCCTGCTCTTTAGTGATGAGCTCAATATGGCGTATATTCCCCAGCTCCCTGACCCGCTTTTGCAAGTCATCAATATTGGTTTCCGGCTTGGCGTACACGGAAATCTGGAGTGCCGAACCGATATTCTCAATAAACAACTGGGTTTCAATCACGAAGGCGAATAAGGTGCCAAACATACTGAGGATGGATGCCATGGTCACGATGATAACCAGGTTCATCCAGCCGGTCCGCCGGATACCGCCCCATGTTTCCTGGAGGATTCTCCCGGTAATCCGGGATTCTGTCGCCAGCATGTCCATCATGTAGCTACTCACACCAGGCCTCCTTAATGATGATAATGTCCTTGCACCACATCACGGACAATCTCGCCGTCTCTCAGGCTAATCACCCGCTTGCGCATCTGATCCACAATCTGTTGGTTATGGGTGGAAATCAGAATGGTGGTTCCTCGCTGGTTAATCTGTTCCAGCAAATTCATAATATCCAGTGAGGTTGCCGGATCCAGGTTCCCAGTGGGCTCATCAGCAATCACCAATGAGGGGCCGTTCACAATGGCTCGGGCAATCCCCACCCGCTGCTGCTCCCCTCCAGAGAGCTCATCCGGGGTGGCATCAACCTTATCAATCAGCCCCACAACTTTTAGTGCACCCAATACACGCTTTCGAATTTCGGTTGGTCCTACTCCCAGTGCCCGTAGTACATAAGCCACGTTATCAAACGCCGATTGCCCCGGAAGCAATTTGAAATCCTGAAACACAATCCCCATTCGACGGCGCAGTTTGGGTACCTGGCTGGGTGTTAACTGCGAAACATCCACCCGGCCCACCAATACCGTTCCCTGAGTTGCTACCTCTTCCCGGTATATCAGTTTCATGATGGTGGATTTACCGGCGCCAGACGGTCCGACAAAAAACACAAACTCCCCCATTTCGATTTCGAAGTTGGAGTCGCGCAGGGCTATGGTGCTACCGTACTTTTTCGTGACGTTTAAAAACTTGATCATGGACTCTCGGGGCCGCCGAAACAATTTTAAAAATCTTAACACTATTATTCTATTTCTTGTTGGAGTCGTGCAAGAGGTTCATGAAAATTGTTTCCGGCTGACCACGCCATGATCCGCTCGGGCGGATAAAACAACTTATCGGAAATGACTGGAAAACACTTGTTTTTCCTAGGATTTTGAAGGATCCTAAAAAGGGTGGAGATTCAAAAGCTGGGTCTTTGATCGACTTGGGTCTCTTTTCTGGATGAATTCATCGGTTTTTACAGTAACCCGGTTGGAAGCATAGGCTTATGGTGGCTTCGATGAAAGAGAAACAACTGCCATTTACGAAAATGCATGGTCTGGGCAATGACTTTGTCTTGATTGAAGGAAAATATCTGGACCCGGAGGGAAAGTTCCTGGATACCCCCTTGGAACAACTGGCCCTGTACCTGTGCGATCGGCATTTTGGCGTCGGCGCCGATGGTCTGATTGTCATTGCCCCGCCCACGGATCCGGCCCTATATGATATTCGCTTTGTGTATCTTAACAGCGATGGCGGTTGGGCGGAAATGTGCGGAAACGGCATCCGTTGTTTCGCCCGCTATGTCTATGAACATGGCTACATCAGCAAAGACGAGTTTACGGTTGAGACGTTAGCGGGCCCGATTCGGCCCAAAGTCAACCCGGATAAAACCGTCACCGTCGACATGGGTGCTCCGGTTCTGGAACCGGAAAAGATTCCCTTTGCCGGTGAAGGAAAGATTGACCCACACAGCACCAATAAAGTGGTGGAATACCCTCTCAATGTCCTGGATAAAACCATCCCAGTGACATTAGTCAGCATGGGGAACCCCCACTGCCTGATTTACCAGCAGGATCTGGAGGCCCCCCTGGATCCGGCCGTTTTTGGGCCAGCCATTGAAACCCACCCGGCTTTTCCCAATAAAACCAACGTCGAGTTTTTGGAAGTAGTGGATGATCATACCCTGAAGGCCACGGTATGGGAGCGTGGCTGCGGATTCACGCTGGCCTGTGGCACCGGCGCGTGTGCCAGCGCCGTTGGCTCTATTCTGCTTGAGAAAACCGGGGCGGAAGTCGATGTCCAGCTTCCCGGCGGCACGCTTCACATCTTTTGGGATCAGCAGGCATCTGGTCATGTCTTTATGACCGGGCCAGCCACCACTGTTTTTACCGGAGAAATCACCATCCCTTCCGAGATCTTCAACTCAACCAGCCTGGTATCCTGAATCAGGCCCAACAAGAAACATTTCCCCCTGGTACCGTCTACAGTAAATAAAAACGCCTCAGGCATAAACAGCCCGATAACAAAGGAACATCACCATGATATTCTGGCCTGAAGAGACAATTTGGAGAACACCACATTGAAAAAACTGATGACCTGTCTACTTACGTCTGTGGTTTTATGCCTAACTCAATTTTCACCGGCCTTTTCAACCAGCTTACCGCTTTATGTCCTGGATTATCTACGGGACAAAGACCCGGAGGTACAGGTCCGTTTTGACGGGCTTATCCTGCACAGCAATGGCGAAAGCTACCTTCCAGTCATTCCCTTTGATCCAGCGGTCAACCCCGAGCCCCAGCAAGTGGTGAGTACCCTACCGGCAGATAAAGCCTACCCGGATCTCATCCAGTTTGATAACAACTTCTTCCTGATCCGCCTGGTGCAAACCGCTTCTGGCCGAGTCACCCTCCCCCAGCTTTCCGACTATCCCTTGCAGCTTCGAGAGGGCCTGTTCCCCCAGGATCTGGTCCTACCCTCTAACCTGTTCGTTCCGGCAGAACTGAAGATCCTCTTGGGCGAATTACCTTATAATCCTGAATTTGAACCCTCCGATGCCCCGGTAGTCCCCCAGGCACTCAAACTCCAGCAAACCTTTGACACACCAGAGCATCTGACGCCCGAAAACATGCTGTACCTCTACAGCCTAACGGACAAGGCGCTGATTTCGGTCAACCCACAAACGGGCAAACAAGTTGGCAAAGTGGATCTACACTGCCTTCCTGCCCAGCTGGCAACCCATGGACGTTTGTTGTTTGCCCCCTGTCTGACCACCAATGAACTGGTTGTTGTGGATTTAACCGCCCAACTTGTTAAGACCCGCGTGGATGTTGGCAGCAGACCTGGCCATGTTCTGGTTCTGCCAGGTGGTCAGCAACTTTTGGTTAGTAACCGTTACGCCAAGCACTTGAACCTGATTGATCTGAACAATCTGCTACCCGGTGAGAAACTAACGCTGCCCGGACCAGGTGGGGTCATGACCGCAGCAGCGGCAGGCGATTCTGTGTACATTGCCGACGCGTTCGCCGGAAAAATCTATCAGTTTAGCAAGCAGACCAAACGTACTCTCCGTATCTTTCAAACTGCACCCAACATATCGGCTCTCTGGCTCTCGCCCCCAACCGCCCAGCAAGGCTCCGAGCTTTGGGCCATCAGCCGGACAACCAACAAAGCGTATATTATCCACCCGGAAACAGGCCAACTCCTAGACACGGTGGATCTCGGAAAAAAGCCAACCGCCATGGGCGCCTATAACGAATTTCTGTATGTTATCGCCAGCGGGGAAAACCAGGTGGATGTGGTGGACTGGAAGCGTAAAATCCGGGTTGACGCCATTCAACTTCCTGAAAACAGCTTTCCAACCGGTATCACCATTTCAAGTCGAGATGCCCGTGCCTATGTGGGTGGAGCTTCCTCGAATGATGTCTTTGTCATCAACCTGAAAAACAATGCTCTGGCACAACTGCTCCCGGTAGAGTGTCGGACATTGGCTCTGACCTTGACCGGTGAGCCAATCAAGATTAACCTCCCTCAAGTGGAGCAGGTTATCCGAGGAAATCTAATCTCTGAAGACGAAGCCACCTCGGAAAAAGCATCAACCGTCCTGTTGAAAAACGACCAGCATTCCGACACAAAAGCCAAATCCTCCTCTAAGCCTTCGCCCGAACTCGAAGCGCCTGAGTTTGAAGATAACGTCGTTAAATAATCGGGGAAATAATCAGGAAAGAAGCCGCTTACCGAACCGGCATTTCTAAAAGGGTCAGGGCGCCTTCTGAAGCGTCAAACCGACACTGGACTCCAATCGGCAACGTGGCTGTCTGCTCGCCATGGCCAACTGAAAACCCGTATCCCACCGGGACGGATAACTCCGCTGTCAGGCGGCGAAGCAGTTCTGCCTGGGAGAATTCCGGTTCAGGTTCGATGTCGGAAAAATCGCACAAAATCAGCCCCTGAATCCCCTCAAACACCCCAGCCAGCTTCAGCTGCTGAAACTGACGATCCAGGGTGTAGTATTTTTCCTTCCAATCCTCGATAAACAACAGATGTCCTTGGGCTTGGGGCTGCCAAGGGGTACCGCACAGAGCCGTTAAAAGGGAGAGATTACCGCCAATTAGCCGCCCTTCAGCCACTCCGGGTTTAAAGCATTGGTACGTATCCAGATTCGGGATTAAATAAGGAAGCTCAATACGTCCTTGAACCAGATCCAAGAGATATTTCTGACTGAAAGGTTCACCCTGAACCAAGTTTGAAGTCAGCATGGGGCCATAAAAGCCAACCAACCCCGTCTCCTGGTAAAATGCCGTATGCAGGACCGTAATATCGCTAAAGCCGATAAAGACTTTTGGGTGTTGAGCAATCAGGTCAAAATTCAAGCGAGACAACAGGCGCATCGCCCCGTATCCGCCCCGAGCGCACAAGATCCCCTTGATGTCTGGATCCGTAAAGGCCGCATGTAAATCAGCCAGTCGTTCCTCATCTTCACCTGCCAGGTAACAGGCTTTCTTCTTCACATGGGGCATGAGCCGAGCCCGAAAACCCGCCTCTTCCAGCAACCAGACGCCTTTGTCAAAAGCCCCTTCTTCAGTGGTAGGGGCAGCGGGGGAAATCACCGCTATTAAATCGCCAGGGTGCAAGCGGGCCGGGACTTGCAAGTGCCTTTCACGCATTAGACTATCTCTCTTCCTGTTCCTCATCTCTTCTGTTATACCAGTTCTACCAACACGGCTTCTCTTTCCCACTATACCCCACTCGCACTTTGTCACCAATAAAAAACAGACCTGGAAGAACCAGGTCTGTTTATGAGTCTATTTTACAGATTATTCGGTCTTTTGATCCTTTTCTGAATCCACAGCTGGCGCTTCAGCTTCGGCTTTTGTGGCATCGGCAGCCGGGCTAGTCACTTCCGTTGAAGCATCAACAGTTGCTGCTTCGCTGCCTTCGGCTTCAGCGGCATCAGCGGCAGGCTCTCCAGCAGCATCCTCTGGATTATCCACCGGCTGTTCTTCAGCTTTGCGGTTTTGCAGCAGCTTAACAACCCACATCAAACCCAAACCACCTGCGGCCGCCATCAGCAGGTTTTTGAAACTAAACAGGCTGGAGGAAGCTTTGGCGGGGTTTTGCACGACAACAGAACCATCGGGCATCTGAGCCAGGCTCTGCCCAGAAGATGTCTGGAAAGAAGCCCCGTCCGACATACCCATTCCACCCGGCGGCATCATACCTTGAGGGCCGGCTTGTTGTGGGGAAAGCATTTGCATTAGCTGATTTATGTCAACATCGCCATTTGCAGGCGCTGCAGGTACCTGAGGCGCACTGGGTGAAAATTGATCCGAGGCGGCAGGAGAAAAACCGCCAGGCGCCTGTTGCGGAGCTGATGCAATCGGCTGAGGATAATAAGGCATCTGGGTCGGACTATAGAAGTTCGGCGGCATTTGCGAGACGCCCCCTGGGTAAAACTGGTTCATAAAAAATTCCTCCTGCGATTCGAGATGACTGGTTCTGTCCTAATAAAACCAATGAACCATTTTTTGTGCATGATCAAATCATTTTAATAAAATGACAAAAACACCCCGTCAATAAAACCCCTTGAACGGAATTTGTTACGTAACCACGAACGTAATAGCCGGTTCAGCCCAATCCTGACAGAATCAACTGGGCATACTCTCCGGCTTCCCCCTTGGGATCCAATGAAACCGCTTTTTCCAGATGTTTTCTGGCTTCTTCCGGGTTTCCGACGTGCAGGTAGCAGGTGGCCAGATCGTTATGACACCAGGGATCCTCACTATCGGTGGTGAGCTGGAAGCGATATTGCTCTAATGCCTGTTCCCAACGCCCCATTTTGGAATACACCCGAGCAAGGTTGTAAAACGTGCGAAAGTCCTCTGGCGCCAACGACTGGGCCTTCAAAAAGTACTTTTCCGCTTCCTCAAAGCGCTGCTGGTCTTCATAAGTATTGGCAATGTTAAAGTAGGGGTTGATCATCTCGGGCATCAACGCCAGAGCCCGCTCCCACCACTGAATCGCCAGTTCGGGGCGTCCCAGCAGCGCGCAGCCAATGCCCGCATCATTGGCATAGTTTGCCTTCACCAAGTTGCTGGCTGTACTCACCTCCAGAGCTTTGCGGTAATAAAACACGCTCCGGTCATATTGCTGCTCCAGACGGTAGGATTTTGCCAGTAGATGATAAGCCACCTCACTTTGGGGATCCAACTGAGCGGCTTTTTCATAGAGGGGAATTTTTTCCTTGTTGTTTTCCAGACCCTGAGCCTGGGCCAGAAATTCCAACGCCTCATAAGAGCTCCCCGTATTCACTTGATCCAGCTTCATCAGGATTTGATCTTTCTGCTGGGGGAGAATGAACTCAATCAACTGCTGAATCACCCAGTCCACCATCTCATTGAACGATGAGAGAACCGGGCGGTGATAGGGAAGTTTCTCCTGGGGGATCACTTCAAAATCATTGAACATATACACGTTATCAACCACAAAACGCTGATCCCGAGAGTCAAAGAGCCGAAACACTACTTTGATTTCATCCAACCGAAAGCCATCATACACAGGTGATAACGAACCCGACATCAGGTATCGACAGTCCATCGACTTGCAATACTGAGAAAGCTTCTGCACCAGCTCTTCATAGGACAGGCCCACGCTCAGATAAAGTCGTTCCGCCTGGAGCGCCTTATCGCGTATGATGATATCCGTCAGCAAGCCCAGCTTGGTCAGCACCAGAAAAATCAAGACTTCTTCAAAAAGCTTGATTTCAGCCTCACCTGACAGGCGACTCAAAGGGATTGCCAACAGTTTTTTTCGATTAACCGTCATGACTCACAAATGCGCTTGCTCAAGTAATTTTTGCTTGAGGTTGGTTTAATCCACACACCAGTATGACGGATTCCATCAAAAAGGGACACAATCATTTGGAGGAAAAAAACACCTGCCCTGACACTCCGGCTGGGATTCGTTTCAGAACCTGACCTTCAGGTGACACAATGACGGAATCCCCGGTATTACTGGCAATAACTAGCGGCAAGCGGTTTTCCGCGGCGCGCATCTGGCCAATCGCCAAAAATTGGTGGTTTAGCCATGGATGACCATGAAACCAGCCCAAATTACTGCTATTAACCAGCACATTCGCCCCTGATTTCAGGTACTGCCTTGAAAGTTGCGGCAAGATCAGCTCAAAGCATGTCAGTCCACCCACGTTAATCCCAGGCGCCCGTAAAAGATTCCCTTCAGAACCGGCATGAAACAAGGGGTAATACTGAATGTCGAAAGTCGCTAACATATCGGATAGCCAGCCCGCATTCACATAAGGCGTATACTCCCCAAAGGGAACCAGCACCCGCTTATGATAAAACTGCATCAACCCGGTCCCTGACAGTAAGACCATCGAGTTATAGCGTTTATCAGAAATCGCATCATAGGTTGCCGTGCCCATCAGCAAGTGAATCTGCTTGTCTTTGGCCAATTCTGCCCACATCGCCAAAGATTCGTTTTCCAAGGGGTTTTGTAGGGGCACCCAGCCGGTAATTGCCCCCTCTTCTGGCAACGCCACCAAGGTTCCTGGACTCAGTGGGGTATTTTCCAGAGGATAATAGTAGATCTTTCGAATCGCCTCTGGGGTCAGGTTCTCGCTTCGGATCACTTCAATAGAAAGATTTCCCTGCCGCACCATCACAGAAGGCATAACAGGGGGTTGAGCCGATGTTTCCACAGCGGAATGCAGGTTCAGGAAAAACAAGGCCGGAAGCAGGCTAGCCAGCGGAGCCCCCATCAACATTCCTGGCTGGCGCCACGTCATTATAGAAGCCAGCCACGTATTGACCCAAACCAGCAAGTAAGCGATCCCTATTCCCCCAATCCAACCCGCAAGCCAGCGGATGGGGGCCAGCCCAACCTGAGTATATTCCAAAAGCGCCCATGGCACCCAGAGCTGGGTATACTGATACACATAAAACCCCGCTACCCACACTGCCGGAAACAAAAATACCACCCACCATGGAGGTATCCGGGCCGACATCCAGCGATACCCCTCTAAAAGAAGCGCGATTAACAGCCCTCCCATTCCAGAAATAAGCAACCAGGCCATTCCAGCAAGCAACAGGCTTTGCGTTTTGGAAAAGCCCAGCCAGGTTAAGGGATGTAACCCCCAAAACCAGTTCAAATATACCAGGTGATACCCCAGACCAAAGCAAAATCCTCCCCATAAAACGGATTTCACGTCTTCCGCTGCCTGACGCTGGACCCAGATCAAGGCGGGGACCAGCCCCACCCAGGCCAGAATCCACATCCCCCCTCCGGGGGCCGCCAAGCCTAAAAATGCGCCAAGCAAGAGCATGAGAAGCTTGCTCTTTTGCCACGGTAGCCGTTTAATAGAAGTTAGAAACAGGTTGTTCACCATTCATGAGAATTCTTGGAATTGACCCCGGACTGGGCCTGGTGGGCTTTGGGCTCATCGAGGTTCCCAGCGCTGGCATTGTAACCGGCCAAACCCCGGACGTATGTGATTGGGGCGTGATTTCTACATCCAAACATAAGTCAGATTCGGCACGCCTTCAAGAAATTTATGACGATCTCCTGGCGCTTTTGGATCAAACCCGCCCTGAAGTTGTCTCCATTGAACGTCTTTTCTATTTTCGAAACGCCACCACCATGGTCCCGGTTTCCCAAGCCAGAGGAGTCATCCTGCTGGCCCTGGAAAAATTTAAGCTCCCCATCTATGAATATACCCCTATGCAGGTCAAACAAGCTATTACCGGCTACGGAAAATCCAAAAAGCCCGAAATCCAGCAAACCTTGCTTCAGCTTCTGGGTCTGGAAAAGCTTCCCCGCCCTGATGATGCTGCTGACGCGTTGGCGCTTGCCATTTGTCACTACAATCACACAGGTCGGCTGGAAGCCCGGCTGGTAAAATAAAGCTGTTTTTTTAGCGCATTTTATTCAAGCTACCCCACTTTCCGATACAGGACCCAGCAAATTCGCTTGAAAGTTCAAACGCTTTCTCATACAGTAGGGGCAAGTCTTCATGGAGAAAGGGGAGCAATTATGACAGCATCTACACCCAATAAGCAAACTCGCCTCGCGATTCTTGGATTTGGCGGCCTGGGCAAAGGGATGACCCAACTGGTCCCGCATCGCCCGGATTTTAAACTCGTCGCTGTAGCGGACAGCAAAGGCTATTGCTTTAGTGAAGAAGGTCTTGACTGCGCAACCTTACCGTCTTACCGAACGATTATCGACTATCCCGGTTCTGAACGGACTTCCAACCCTATTTTGGATCTCCTGAAAGCCCATGGGGAAGAAATTGACGCCATTTTCATGGCCCTCCCCAATTTGCCGGTCAACTTTTTCGCCGATACTGTCCGCATGATCGCCGAAGAGACCCCTTTCCGCGGTGTATTCGTTGATGCCCTCAAGCGGACCGAAGCGGTCGAGCGCTTACTGGAGCAAACCGAAACCGTTCAGGATAATGAAATTCTTTATATTACCGGGGCCGGTGCGACTCCAGGCTTTTTAACCACCGTGGCAGCTGTTGCGGCTCACTCTTTTGCCGAAGTGCTGGAAGTGAATATCCGCTTTGGCGTGGGTATTTCCAATTGGGAAGCCTATGAAGCCACCATCCGGGAAGATTTTATCCATTTGAAAGGCTTTGACGCCAAGCGGGTCGCCTGTATGACCGATGAAGAAATTCGCCGGGAGCTGGATGCCCGAAACGGCCTGCTGGAGCTTCATAATATGGAACATGCCGATGACATTATCCTGGAACTGGCCGGAGTTTGCCCCCGGGATCGCATTACCGTCGGTGGTCTGGTTGATACCCGAAACGCCAAGAAGCCCGTAAGCACAACGGTGACCGTAACCGGAAAAACCATGAGTGGTGCGGTGGGCAGTCATACATTTACCGTGAGCGATGAAGCCACCATGGTCGATAATGTCTGCGGACCGGCTCTAGGCTTTCTGCTGCGGGGCATGGGACTTTGGGAGCAAGGCCATTACGGCATTATCACGTCTGCGGACATTATGCCTCGCTTCTCAACCCAATCTTTTGCTCAAACCAAAGCAGAGGCTAGCGGAGAACTGGCGGCCAGCGTCTAACACATGCCTGCCCTGTTTATTACCGGCACCGATACGGGTGTCGGCAAAAGTGTGGTAACAGCCGGACTAGCCAGTGTAGCCCGGACCCGGAAACTAGATATAGCCGTCTATAAACCCATCCAGACTGGCTGTCCAACAGATCGTCCAGAAGATCCGGCACAGATCCAATCCTGGGTACATCCTGATCTGCCTGTCTATAACACCTATTGCTTTGAAGCCCCAGCCACACCCTGGATCGCCGATACACATGGCCAGATTCATCCCCAGCAGATTCAAAATGATTTTGCCCGGATTCAGACGCATCATGACTGGGTTCTGGTGGAAGGGGCTGGGGGCGTTCGAGTGCCCATTACGGCCCGTTACGAAATGATTGATCTGATGCGGGATTTAAATCTGCCCGTGCTGGTCGTCACCCGACCCGAGCTAGGGACCATTAACCACACTTTATTGACGGTTGAGGCCCTTCGGTACCACCGCATTCCGGTAACCGGCGTGGTCATCTCCGGTTATCCGGATAACACCCAGGATATCGCCATTCAAACCCTGACGCAGGTTTTCCAACGCTACCTGATCGCCCCGCTGCTGGGTACCCTGTCACAGTTGACTCCGCCTTATACCGCAGAGCGCCTGGCCCCCGTGTTTACCCCCCTCTTTGAGCAACTGACCCAAAAGGCAATTTTACGCTGAGCCGTGTTTTTACATACCCAGAAATCAGTATTTGCAGAAAGGAACCTACCCATGCCCGTTCAATTTGGCGCCATTCTGGGTGCGACCCAGTTAGTGGCAAACCGTCCTGGCCTTTACCGTCACGCGTATGAAAGCCCGATGATGAAGGAACAGATCGAGAAAACACTGGCCGAGGAAGCCGGAATTTCGGTAGATAAAGTGGATTTAAACAGTTGTATTTCCATTGGTAACAGCGAGCATCCCGGAGACGGTCTGCTGGTTTCCGTTAAAAACCCGGAACTGAAGCTGGACGCTTTTATCGTCCCTCTGGAAGACGGGACTGCCCGTGTATTTACCGGAGTTGAGCGGGACGAGTTCAGAAAGCTCTACTAATTTTTTAATATTACCAAGGCTTTATACTGACCTAGCTTTGTAATAGTTCAGATCCGGGTTTCTGGCAGCGGCCACTTCATCGACTTTCCGAATCGGGGTCGTATGGGGAGCCTCCAGAACCAGCTGAGGATTGGTTTTACACTCTTCAGCAATCTGCCGCATGGCTGCTACAAAGCGATCCAAGGTCTCTTTGGACTCGGTTTCAGTAGGCTCAATCATCATAGCTTCCGGTACGATGAGCGGGAAGTAGACCGTCGGCGGATGGAAGCCAAAGTCCATCAGCCGCTTCACCAGCGCCATGGTACTTAAATGGCTGTCATACTGCTTTTGCTTCTTGTTGGTCAAGATAAACTCATGTTTACAGACCTGATCAAAGGCCACATGATAATCATCCTGCAGGCAGGCTTTCAGGTAATTGGCGTTCATCACCGCGTCTTTGGTCACTTGGGAGAGCCCTTCAGAGCCATAGGCCTGAATATAGGTCAGGGCCCGGGCCATCATCTCGAAGTTGCCGTAGAATGCTTTGACTTTCCCGACTGACAGCGGCAAATCGTGATTGAGGGTATATTGCTGCCCATCAAACGTCACAATGGGTACTGGCAAGTATGGCATCAGCGTTTTATTCACCGCAACAGGCCCGCATCCAGGGCCACCTCCCCCATGAGGTGTGGCGAAGGTCTTGTGGGTGTTGATGTGCATCACGTCAAAGCCCATCTCGGCTGGCTTGGCCTGACCCATCACCGCATTGAGATTGGCCCCGTCGTAATACATCAGCCCGCCCGCCTCATGGACAATTTGGGTGATTTCCAGAATATCCCGCTCAAAGAGTCCCAGGGTGCTGGGGTTGGTAAGCATAAGGGCAGCGGTTTTCTCAGACACCAGCTCCCGGAGCTTGTCCACATCCACCAGGCCGTTGGCCTTGGAGCGCAGCTCCACCACTTTAAAACCACACATGGCCGCAGAAGCCGGGTTGGTCCCATGAGCCGAATCAGGAATGATCACCTCCACGCGCTGGGTTTGGTCCACGTGTTGGAAATGGGCCTTGATCATCATCATGCCCACCAATTCGCCCTGGGCGCCCGCCGCCGGTTGCAGGGTCACCTGATCAAAACCGGTGATATCCGCCAGATACTGTTGCAGGGTATAAATAATCTTAAGCGCCCCCTGGCTCAGATGTTCCGAGGTCATGGGATGCAGTTGGGTCAGCCCTTCCTGCATCCCGTAGTAATCACACACCTTCGGGTTGTACTTCATCGTACAGGACCCCAGCGGATAAAACTCTTTATCAATACAATGATTGAGTTGAGAAAGCCGCAGGAAGTGGCGCACCGCTTCCAGCTGAGAAACCTCTGGTAAGCGAGGTGGATCTTTCCGCAGCAGAGCAGCCGGAAGCAGCTGCTCTACCGGTTTTTCAGCGACCCCCACTTCAGGCAGGGTCAAGCCTTGGGTGCCAGGAGAGTTCAGCTCAAAAATGGGAGGCTCTAAAACAGGACTGTTCGTAAAAGACTGGCTCATCAGGTTATGCCTCCACTTTCAACGGTTCATTTAACAGTGTCCCCATTCTTTGGGGAAGGAACTGGGCGAAAAAACGGCTGTACCGCTCAATCTGTTCCGGCGTAGTTAACTCGGTACAGGACACCAAGAGCGTGTTGGGGTATTCGGGGTAAAAGCGCCCCACAGAAATCCCCGCCAGAATGGCTGCCTGCTCCAGCTGGCGCAGCACCGGCTCCACGGGAACAGGCAGCTGCAACACAAATTCAGAAAAGAAAGGCCGGTCCGGGAACAGCAACTTGACTCCTTTTACAGCGGTTAATCGCTCCGCCAAAGCATGGGCCCGCTGAACCGAGAGGTTGGCCAAGTGCTTTAACCCCTGGGGACCTACCACCGACATATAGACCGTGGCTTTCAGGACGTTCAACGCCTGGTTAGTGCAGATATTACTGGTGGCTTTCTCTCGGCGAATATGTTGCTCCCGAGTCTGAAGTGTTAACGTATAGCAGCGGGTCCCGTTTTTATCCACCGTCCGGCCAACCAACCGGCCTGGCAGCTGGCGGACATGCTTTTGTCGGGTGGCCACGTAGCCCCCATACGGCCCACCAAAGGACAGGTTGTTCCCAAGGGGTTGAATGTCCCCCACCACGATATCGGCCCCATACGTTCCAGGCGCCTGAAGCAAGGCCAGGGACACCGGATCAGCAGAGACGATAAACAGCGCGCCATGCTGCTCACAAAAGGCCCGTAAGGGCTCGACATCCTCCACGGTGCCAAAGTAGCTGGGTTGCTGCAAAATCACGCAGGCCACAGTTTTTTCAGGCTGCTGGGCAAGGACTTGGGTTGCCTGGGCCGGGTCAAACTCTTCAATCTGCACATCCCCCAGACCTTCCATATATGTTTTCAGAACCTGGCGGTAATCCGGGTGGGCCGAGCGGGCAATCAGCACCTTGCTTCTTTTTGTGGAGCGAAGGGCCATCAAGGCTGCCTCGGTCACCGCGGAAGCCCCGTCATACACCGAGGCATTGGCCACATCCATCCCTGTCAGCTCACAGATCATGGTTTGAAACTCATAGGTCATTTGTAATGTGCCTTGGGATATTTCCGGCTGATAGGGCGTGTAGGCCGTGTAAAACTCGGAACGACTGGCAATGGTGTTAACCGCCATCGGCACAAAACGAGGGTAGGCTCCTCCGCCTAAAAAGTTGGCCATTTGCTGACCCTGGTTCTGGGTCGCCAGGGTTCTCAGCTCGTGTTGCAACTCCTGCTCGCTCAAGCCTTGAGCAGGCAGGTGCTGATACGTCATCTTCCGCCGGATTTCAGCAGGGATATCCGAAAACAGATCTTCTTGTGAGGAAACCCCGATTTTATCCAACATTGCCCGACGCTCATTGTCAGAATGGGGCAAAAAGTTAAACATAGGGCAGTTTCCTCTCCAGTCTACAATTCCATCACTTGTCCAGGCCATGTAAACCAGGACATTCTGGGGGAATTATAGTACGAAGACTAGGATTCTTCTACTGCCTTTGCATACTGATCAGGTGTCAGCAACTCTTTAAGCTCATCCACATTACTTAACACCATTTCAATCATCCAGCCGGAATCAAAGGGACTGTCATTAATCACGCCCGGCTCTTCGGCCAGGTTGTCATTGACAGCGGTTACCTCACCGGAAACCGGGACATATAAATCTGAAGCAGCTTTTACGGACTCAATGGAACCAAAGGACTCGCCTTTTTCAAACGTGTCACCCACCTCAGGGAGTTCTACAAAGACAATATCCCCCAATTGATCCGCAGCATGACCACTAATCCCGATACGAACCCGGTCATCATCAATCATCCGGACGTATTCGTGAGTGTCTACCAGCAACACGTCATCGGGTACGGAAAAATCATCAACCATGGGTAAGCGCTACCTCCCTTTCAGAGCGTCTGACTTTTATAAAACGGTCTTTCCACAATTTCAGCATCTACATCGGTTCCTCGAACACGAATCTGAACAATGTTCCCAGGGCCGGAAACCTTGCCTGTCTGAATATAGCCCATTGCGATCGGCTCGTTCCATAGCGGAGAAATAGACCCGCTGGTAATCTCCCCTACCGGTTCCCCGTTTTTAACGATCACATCGTGCTGCCGGGCAATGGATTTTTTCTTAAGCCTGAAACAATACATTTTTTTGGGGACCCCTTCGGCTTTTTGACGCTGCAGGGCCTGCTTCCCGATAAAATCCGTTTCCTGATCCAGCTTGACTGACCAGCCAAGTCCTGCCTCCAAGGGAGTGTCAGACTCGGAAATATCATGGCCATGTAAGGGATACGCCGCTTCTAGCCGGAGCGTGTCTCGGGCCGCCAGCCCCACGGGCCGGAGCCCAAACGGCTCACCCACTTCTAAAATGTAGTTCCAAAGGGGTTCGGCAAACTGGGAAGGCACGATAATTTCCACCCCATCCTCTCCGGTATAGCCAGTTCTGGAAAGCAATACGGTGGTTGAATCCAGGCGGTTTTCTATAATATGAAAACGCTTGGGCAATTGGGTTTCATCATACCTCAAGGCGGATAGTATTTCTTTAAAGCGCGGACCTTGCAACGCAAAAAGGGAGTAGCGATTTGACAGCAATTCAATTTGAATGCCCGGCTCCGCATGCCGTTTCATCCATTCAATATCCTTCGCCGTATTACCGGCGTTACAAACCACCAGAAACTCCTTGAAATCCAACAGCATCTGCTGCTCATAGGTGGGCATCTCATAGATGATGATATCGTCAATAATACCCCCATCCTCATTGAGAAATTGGGTATACAGGGCTTTTCCAGGGGCCAGCTTGGTCAAGTCCTGAGGGACCAACTTGTTTAGGAACTGGCGGGTTTTCTCCACGTCCCGGCTGTGGACTGTAACCAGGCCCATATGGGAAATATCAAAGAGCCCGGCAGCATTCCGCACCGCATGATGCTCTTCAATCACCTTGCCATATTGCAGCGGCATTTGCCAGCCGGAAAACGGCGTCATTTTCGCCCCTCTCCGTACATGCTCATCAAAAAGGATGGTTTTCTTATCAGCAGTCATTTGAGTCATAGGATGATTTTTGCCCAGCATCGCCCGCTTGTCAATTTGAAAACACAAATCCGCACCAAGTTTTTTTAAACTCGATGCGGAAAAGTCAAAAATATGGAAAAGCAAAAATGTGAATTGGAAAAACGAACAAACTTTTCAGTCTGGCGATTCCGGCGCCAAATCAGTGATTCACTTACAGAAGGGTCGCCATTAACGCGGCCAAGGCAGCCAGTGACAGCACCGCCTGATTGACCGCAGCCTTGTGATTATAAGTCGCGGCGATGGCGATGACCCGTGGTGTCTGTCGATAGTAACGTTCCTTCATTGGAAATACATACCCCGTTGGTTTTTAACTCTCTTTATTTAGACTTCGGCCAAACAACGGGAAACTTTAACCAGGCAGGCTTTTTCCCAGTAACACCTTGTAACTTTCCGAAACAACTTGCTCAACCCTTTCTGTTCCAAACGGCTCCAGAGTACTACCCTGATCATCCGCTTGGTAGACATAGTGAAGCAAGTATTCAATATTCCCCTTAGGGCCTGTGACCGGAGAAAATGACAATGAGTTCAGCACAAATCCTGGTAGTAAAATCGCCAGGTCTTTTAGTACCCCCCGGATAATCTGGCAATGGATAGACTCCCCCCGAACCACCCCTTTAAAGGAAGCGTCCTCCACATAGTCTTTGTACTCAAACTGGGGTTTTAACAGGGCCAGAATCTCTGCTGGCTGGGTGAGAGTCACCCGATCCATCAGGCCCGGCAGGACCGGGAGTACTTTTTTCAGGGAAATAAACGAGACATCGGTCACCGCCAGCGAGGGAGGGTCTGGCACCAGTGCCGTAGTCAGGCTTCTGGCGTTGGTTTTCTCCAGGCATACTACCCGCGGGTCTTGCCGGAGCTTCCAGTCCAGCTGGCCGTATCCCACATCCACCGCATAGACTTTAGCAGCCCCCCGCTGCAGTAGGCAATCGGTAAATCCCCCGGTGGAAGCGCCAATATCAATGCACACGCGATCTTGAGCCGAGATTTGGAATGATGCCAAGGCCTTCTCCAGCTTCAGCCCCCCGCGGCTCACATAAGGGAGGGAGTCCAGCAGGCGAATTTTGGCCTTTTCGGGATCGATTAACGTGCCAGGTTTATCTGTTTTCTGCTCATTGACCAGCACCTTCCCAGCCAGAATCAACCCCTGGGCCTGAGAACGGGAGTCACACAAGCCCTGATCCGTTAACACTTTATCCAGTCGCTCTTTTGCCATGGGGACCCAATCATGATGATTCTGGGCCTATCATAAACCGTCAAGGGGCATTTACCAACCGGCTTTTATATTTACAAGCAATAGCGGCCCTGCTACAGTGCAAGGTAAACCGGACACGTCACAGGCCTCAATTTCAGGTGATCTTTCCCCATGTTTTTCAAATCAGAGTCCCCCACATACTCGGATCGCTGGTTGATTGCCGGACTGGGCAATCCGGGGAAGGAATATGAAAAAACCCGCCATAATATCGGGTTTATGGTCATTGAGCATTTGTCCCGGCAAACCGGGATTTCCGGCAAGAACGAGGGCAAATTCAACGCCATGGTGGGAACCGGACACCTGGCCGGGCAACCTATCATACTCGTCCAACCGCTCACCTACATGAACAAGTCAGGTGAGGCCATCGGCAAGCTGATGAAGTTTTATAAAGTGGCTCCAGAGCGGTTATTGGTCATCTACGATGATGTGGCCTTACCCTTTGGCAAGCTGCGCGTTCGGCCCAGTGGCAGCGCCGGTGGACACAACGGCATGAAATCCATTATCCAGCACCTGGGTGGGAACGATTGCTTTCCTCGTCTCCGTATCGGCATTGGGGAAGGTGTGGCCCCACTCCATCACCACGTACTCTCTAAGTTCACCCCCGATGAACAAAACAGGCTGGAGGAACTTCTCTCGCTTTCCGCCCAAGCTGTTGAAACCCTGATTCAAGAAGGGGTTGAAGCCGCCATGAACCGCTATAACGGGCTGGATCTCAGCGAAGCCTAAGCCACACTTTCCTTTTTTTCATAACGAGCTTGATGATTCGCCGTTGCAAGCAGAGAGATGACTTCCTTAACAAACGCCACGACCTGCTCTTGAGGGGCCGTATTGTTAATCACCAGATCCGCCGCAGATCGGGTAGGCAAAATATACTGGTGCAGACAATCAACCGTGGTATTCCACATGTTATCAGTGGTACCTCGGTTTTCTCGTCGATTTCGTTCTAGCCAACGGGCCCGTCGGGTCTGCTCATCCACATCCACATAAATCTTAAAGTTATAGAGCGAACGGACCGTCGGCTCATGAAAAGCATGAATGCCCTCAGTTACCATAAAGGGCGTCACTTTAAGATCCAATCCATTTTCGATAATCGTGGGTTTTGTCGTGGGCGTACCAAAACGCAGCCTGGGAATAGACAAGACCGTTCCATGCGGTTTGCGCTTGAAGCGCCGCAAGTCTTCGGCCAGCTTGTGAAAGCGGATATGCTCCGGGTCATCAAGATTGATCTCGTGATAAAACCGCTCCAGGGAAAGATGGGGGAAATCCGCCTCAAAGTCCCGGTAGTAATTATCCTGGGTAAATGAGGACACCTCACTGACTTCTGCCAGCGTGTCCACAATTACTTCCCGGATAAACGACTTGCCACTCCCGGAGGCTCCGGTCAGAGCAATTGTAAAGGGCTCACGCAATACTGAAATATGATGCACCCACTCCTGAAGATGCTCCCAGAAAAACAGGGAAAAAGACTGGGCCACCGGCGCGTCCTGACTGCGATCTTGCTGTAACAGGCGATGAAGCGCCGAAAAAACTTCCTGGTGCAGCCGTTTTGATACGGGTCCTGTCATAAAGTCCTGATGTGTTCTCTCTGCTCCTAATGATTGTACCTGACCTTGTGCCGGGGGTAAATGCTGTATTAACTTTTTGGAACAAGCAATCTGGATGGCTGAAAACCGCTCAAAGGAAAGCGCTCCACCCCAGCTTACCATCCCGCTCAGGCGGCCTGGGCGTTGCATCCACGCATCATTTCAGGTATCAATCATACATGCCCTCAGCAGGATTCACCCCAAGCACCGGGCAGGACCAGCGTGTAGGAAAGAGTCAACACCTTGATACCGGAACCCGCACTCAAAGCTAAAAAAGACAGTAGCCTGAATACAACCGCTTACAGGATATTTAAAATCTTGTCCTGGCTTATTCAAGAGCCGCTTTCCGCTGAAGAAATCAACGCCCGGTTCATTGAGGATCCCCAAACCGGAAAATCGGTTTCCACCGATTCGATCTGGCTGTATATCAATACGCTCAAAGCCTTGGGTTGTCAGATTCAACGGCCTTGCAAAAGCAATCAGTTCCAATACCAGTTAACCCGGCACCCGTTTTGCCTGATGCTAACCCATCAAGATGTGGCGACTCTGGGGCAAATCCGTACGCTGGCCGAGGAATATTTTTCACCGGATGAAGTGCTTCAGTTGGACCAGTTTTTCCAGCAACTCCTTCAAAATACGTGGCTTCCCAGCGAATCAACCTTGGATCTGGTGCAACTGCTTCATCAGCAAAGTCGCTCTATTGACTATCAGCCCCAAAGCGGTCCTTTGGCGGAAATCAAGACTGCCATTAAAGAAGAACACATTCTGTCTGTGCTATACCGTTCTCCCCTCAAAGGAAAAGAAAGCATTTTACTGCTCCCCACTGAACTGAAATACACCAATGGCGCGCTGTATCTAATTGGCTATCAGCCTGAGTTTGAGGACACAACCTTGCTGCGGGTGGATCGGATTCTGGAAACGTCGCCAGTCCAGCCAAGCCATTTAACCAAGAAACTCCTGCATCGGTTTTCCAGGCTAGATTCAGAGCACCCGGTCGTTGAGGTCCATTTCTACGTGTCTTCCCCGGATACCATCGATCCTTTTCAGATGGGTGAAACCTGGCAGTATATTGAGGACGGCGAACCGCCTTACCTCCAGTTAACGCTCCTGAGCCGTGATTTTTTCACCCTGCGTCAGAAAATCCTGGCATCTGGCGTACCGTTTTCTATCATCTCCCCTGCTCAATTCAAGACGGAGATGGTATCCACTCTAAAGCAGATGCTGTGCTTCTATTCGGAAAGCGCGAGGTAACCCCATGTCAAATACGGAAAACCTGAACATCAGCATTTCCGCCTACCGGGTTCTTTATCTGCTCAGGCTCCTGAGCCAACACCGATCGCTCTCTTTGGAGGATTTAAACCAGTATTTTTCCAGGAATCCACTCATTGGAAAGCCTTTTAACGCTGAAACCATTACCAAATACATGAACACCCTAAGAAAATCAGGCTGTGTGATTCCCAAAGCCAGTAATAAAAATGAGTTTACATACCAGCTGCTCAGAAATCCTTTTCAGAGAGGTTTAACAGAGGGCGAACTGGATATTGCCCTGAAGCTATTCCAAGCTTTAAAGCAGCATCCTGACGCGACAATTCACCAGACCTTCGGTGAGTTCCTGCGAAAGGTCGCCTGGACCATTCCCGATCCACAACACCAGTACTTGATGGACCGCATCAACCCTGAAGAAGCGTTACTGGTTCCAGAATCTGCCCACCACCTCCTTCAGAAATACAAAGTCTACTGCCAGGAGGCTCAGGTACTTGAACTCACATGCCTTGAAGACAAGCTGTATCTGCTGGAGCCCGAGCGGGTGGAAAAGCAGGGACAACAGCTTTTTCTGATTGGCTTTGACAGCAAACGACAAACCATGGTGAAGCTGAACCTGAAACACATTCTCTCCTGCCGGCAATTGCCCTCCAAAGTTCACCGGACCCAGACGCGCGTCAGTATAACCTTTGAGGTGTATCAGCGGCTGGCAAAAACATATCGGCTGTACCCCGGAGAAAAAATCCTCAGCAAACACTCAGAACGCTTAAAAATTCGCGCCCAAACCGATGACCCGGAGTTGCTCATGCGGCGTCTGATGAAGTATGGCCCCCTGTGCCAAATCCTTTCCCCCGATTCCATCCGGCAACAGGTTCAAAAGCGGCTTGAGCGGATGTTAGATCCACTTCAAGCTGAGCCGTTAGTATAGAATAAACAGTCGGGCGCCTCCATAGAGGGCTTTATTATCCCGGTACCCTAAAAACATCGGTTTTTTCAGAGGGCGGTTCACCCCATAGGCTTCCCGAAACTCGGGGCTATCTTGGTTCATGGCAATCATGAAGGGGTTGCTCCGTTTGGTGGCAGAGGCTAAATCCACCGGCATGGCAGTGGGCAAAGCAGGTAAAGACTTTTCTACAGGCTGGTTCGGGCGATTCGGCACCAGCATCCGTTGTAAAAAGGGAAAGCTCATGAATCTTCCTCACACACATGGGACGGCAGGCTGTTTCTAAAGATATTCTAGTTTTTCTGCTTGTCAACGTCGTCAGGCATTTGGAGGAGAATCCACGAGAGCTTCCTGAACATTGGTGCTCTTACACCAATGTTCAGGCGCCAATGTTCAAGATAAAATAGCAGGATAGAATAGGGAAGATTGAAATCTCTTGAAGGAAATTGGCATGGATCTGGCCGAACTCAAAAAACAGGCCGAGCAACTCAAGCCCCGCGTTGACTCGGCAAGGGGGTTTCTTTGACACTCCCGCCATTCGGGAACAAATCGGGAACCTAGAACACCAAACCCTGGCCCCCGGCTTTTGGGAGAATCAAGACGCGGCCCAAAAGACCATGCAGGAATTAAACGATCTTAAAGCCAACGTGGAACGCCTGGCCACTTGGGAGCAAAAGCTCAGTGATGCCGAAGTGCTCATGGAACTGAGCCAGGAGGCCAATGATCCCGCTCTGCTGAGCGAAGCGCAGCAGGAACTGAACATCTTGGAGCAGCAACTGGAAGCCTGGGAATTAGAGCAACTTTTAAGCGGGGAATATGACGCCTCGGACGCGCTCCTGAGCATTAACGCCGGCGCCGGAGGGACCGATGCCCAGGATTGGGCCGAAATGCTGTTGCGGATGTATCTCCGCTGGGCAGAGCAACGGGGCTATAAGAGCGATCTTCTGGAAAGCTCCCCTGGGGAAGAGGCGGGCATCAAAAGCGCCACCATTCGCTTAAGCGGTAAATACGCCTATGGTTACGCCAAAGCCGAGCGGGGGGTACACCGGTTGGTTCGGATTTCGCCCTTTAACGCCAATGACAAGCGCCAGACCAGCTTTGCTTCCGTTGAGGTCAGCCCGGTGGTCACCGGCGTATCGGCCGCTGATATTGAGATCCGCCCCGAGGATATTGAGGTGGACACCATGCGCAGCGGCGGAGCCGGCGGGCAAAACGTGAATAAAGTAGAAACCGCCGTTCGGATTCATCACAAGCCCTCCGGCATCGTGGTGAAATGCCAGGTGGAGCGCAGCCAGCTCCAGAACCGGGAAATTGCGCTGGATATGCTTCGATCCAAGCTCTTGTCTCGGAAAATCGCTGAGCATGAGGCCAAGATGAAGCAGGTCAAGGGGGAGACCATGGATGTAAACTTTGGCAGCCAGATTCGTTCGTATGTGCTTCATCCCTACAGTATGGTCAAAGATCACCGGACAAATTATGAAACCGCCAACGTGCAGGATGTGATGGACGGAAATTTAGACGGATTCATTCAGGCGATGCTCAAGCAGGAATCCCTGGAATCGGTGGGGAGTCACAATTAATGGCGAAAAATAAAAAACTGATTATGGTGATTAACGGTCCCAATCTGAATTTATTGGGAGAGCGAGAGCCGGAGATTTATGGCTCTCAGAATTTAGAGGCCCTGAACCGGGAGCTGGCCCAACACGCCCAAGCCCTGGGGCTGGATGTGTCTTTTTTTCAATCCAACCATGAAGGGGCGCTCATTGACGCGGTTCAGCAGGCCAAAACCACCAGCCACGGATTAATTATCAACCCGGCCGGATACGGCCATGTCAGCATCGCCCTCCGCGACGCCTTGGCCGCTTATCCGCATCCCGTGATAGAAGTCCATATCAGCAATATTTATCAGCGAGAGGCGTTTCGCCATCATTCGTACGTGAGCACGGTGGTCACCGGGGTGATTTGCGGCCTCGGCGCCCAAGGCTATCACCTGGCCCTGACCGCCCTGCATGAGCTTTTAACAGGTCATAGTCAGCGTACTTCAGACTGAGGCAATAAAAAGTCCTCCTTTACACAATGGGAGGATGATGTTCTGGGCCAAAAGCCATGCAGCCAGTGCCCAGAAACATCATAAAAAACAAGGATGCAAAAACTTTATTCATACCAATAATAATGTTGCCTAAATTTACCGCCAGGTCCATCTTCAGACCGTTCACGATTATTTAGAATCGATTTAATTTTATGGTTAAACGGAGCAGTGCCTCTAATCATATTTTCTATACTTTCATTATTACTAGTTCCAATCTGGCGAGGCATCCGGGTACCTGACTCCCATCCAGTATCATTATACATATCATAGCGAACTCTGCCATCCTTAGTTTTTTGCATGTGTACATCATAACTTCCTAGTGTTGAGCCTGTACCATCCAATGTGACCGTTTCCCGTAGGTATTCAGGAATATTAAATGAATAATAGTAATTATGGGTTTCTGGCTTTCCTGACTTTTCCCAGTTCTCTTTGGCCTTCTTTACTCCCTCATCTTTCATCAAGTCTTGGGTAATCGGGTGGCTGGCATCGAATGAACGAGCGGCATCGCCTCTTTCAAAAAACCAGTCCTCAACCAGTTTTTTTGGTGTCATCAAACCAGAATCATCAATAATATAAACATTTTCTCCTTCCTTTTTATGCGGAGAAATCCAAGCTTGCTTCTGGACCTTTCCCTCTATGATCAAGGGCTCACTATCAGGCTGGTTTTGGGCCAGAGGGTTTCTTTCGCTTTTGAAATCTCCTGATTATTCATCCAGCGGTCTGTGTTGCGGAAGGTTTCGTGTTCTTGCCGCATTAGCTCTAAAGTATGGTGTTTTGGGATCTCATGGTTTTTATACATCAGTGTAGGCTTAACCGGATCGGCTGATTCTAGCAGACGCTTAGCGTCATTTTCGGCCAGTAAGTTTTGCAGGTGGCCGCGTTGGCCATCCAGTTTTCCTCTGTTTTCCGGCTTTTGATACTCCACCAAATCCACCGCATGCCAGAGTTGCTTTAGGCCATTTTCTGGCAATCGCTGGCCTTGGTTCAGCAGATCCAGGGAATTGAGCTGGCCTTCATACGGATCCTTAAAATAAGCCTTTTCTCGGATGCCTGGGGAGAACTCTATGACTGAGGGGTTCTTTGAAACGGGTGGTTCCAATTGAGCAGGCTGGTATCAGGAGCTTTGACTGGGCATTTTGATGGGTTCTGGAATAGGGGTTGGGTGAACCGGCTGGGGCATTCCCAAATAGGATGGTTTTCTTCCAGGCGGCATGATTGGTTTCCTTTGGTTACTGACATGAAACACAGCACCGACCCAGTGGGCAGGCCCGCCAGAAGCTCTTCCATATTTAGCTTTAAATATTCAACTTTAAATCATCCAATTCAGAGTGATCAAAGAGGCATGTTAGGGCGGCCAAGCTATTTTGCTTCTAGCCTAGCAGATGACCGCTCAAAACCATAGAGATCGAAATTTATGATTTTCTACTCAGAGAGCTTGACGCATTGCCAGAAAGTCTTCAGCGGAAAATCGGCAGGGATATCACTCACCGGGTTAAAATGCGCCCAACTGGGTTCAAGAAAGCCTACCATTTTTAAATACTTTTCCACTGCCGCTTCCAGAAAATACTGCTCATGCAAGACCTCTTCCCGCTGAATTAAACCCTCCTCCGTATGTTCATCCACGGTAAATTGCACTTCCGCCGTCCCCAGATCCTCGTTAAATTTAGATTGGGTTTTCAGGCGGTAATTGGGGCCTTCATAGGTATCTCGTCCGTTCCAGAACGTTTGATAATTTTCCAGGGTGTTCAAATCAAACAGAAACACCCCGCCCGGCTTTAACGCCTGGGCCACATAGGTCAAACAGGAGCGCAACTCGGTTTCATTAGAAAGATGATTCAGGCTATCGTAATGACACAGCACCGCATCAAAGGGTTCGGTAAAGAGAAACTGGCGCATGTCCCCATGAACCCATTTCACCGGTAAATTTTTCTCCCCCTGTTTTTGGGCGGCCTGCTCCAGCATAGGCCGGGCTATATCCATCCCCACCACCTCATAGCCTCGTTCCGCCAGCGCCAAAGAGAGCGTTCCGGTACCGCAGGCCAGATCCAGAATCTTTGCGCCCTCATGGATGCCTTGTTCCCGGAAAATCTCGATATCCCGCCCCAGGATATGCTCGGCAAATTCCAACGCCCCAGGCCAATCGTATAAATGCGCCAATTGATGGTACATACCAATCCCTATGTGCTCAATGCCATCTCAACTTTGTCATCACATCATTTGCAGGAGGGCATGTCAATCCACCAAAACTTATCAGGAATATACCTGCGATTGCCATAACACACATTCCCCCCGATAATAGAGCTATGGCAGAAGTCTCTTTGGAACACATCTTTAAGTCCTTTGGCAAAACCGATGTCATTAAGGACGTGTCGCTCACGGTCAAGGACCGGGAGTTTGTGGTACTGGTCGGCCCCAGCGGTTGCGGGAAATCCACCGTCTTGCGGATGATTGCGGGTCTTGAAACCCCCACCGATGGCACCATCCAGATTGGCGATAAAGTGGTCAATCACGTAGCCCCCAAGGACCGGGATATTGCCATGGTCTTTCAGAATTACGCCCTGTACCCTCATATGAGCGTCTATGACAACATGGCCTTTGGCCTGAAGATGCGAAAATTCCCCAAGGCCAAGATTGATCAAAAGGTCCGGGACGCGGCCAAAATTCTGGATCTGGATCAGCTTTTGGAGCGCAAACCCAAGCAGCTCTCAGGCGGACAACGCCAGCGGGTGGCCCTGGGCCGAGCCATTGTGCGGGATCCCAAAGTATTCTTGATGGACGAGCCGCTCTCCAATCTCGATGCCAAGCTCCGGGTGCAGATGCGCTCAGAAATCGCCAAGCTTCATAAGCGCCTGAATGCTACCACGGTCTATGTGACCCACGATCAGGTGGAGGCCATGACCATGGGCGATCGGATCGTGATTTTAAACAAGGGCATTATCCAGCAGGTCGATTCTCCGCTCAAAGTGTACTTAGAGCCCAACAATCTCTTTGTGGCGGGCTTTATCGGCCAGATGAATTTCCTCAAAGGCACACTAGACGGCAACCAGTTTGTGGTTAGTGCCGACCAGCGTCTGGAACTCCCGAAAGCGCTGGCCGACAAAGGCGTCGGTCATCCCCAAGTAATTCTGGGGGTTCGCCCGGAGCATTTTTCAGCGGATGGCGACGGTGTTCCCGTTGAGGTGACCCCGGATCGCATTGAGCTGTTGGGCAGCGACAAGATGATCCATACTCATCTGGGCGAGAATGAAGTGGTGGCAAAGATCCCGCCCGACGTCCCGGCCAGCGTGGGCGAGCCCCTGGCGCTTAAGCTGGATCTGACGCACGCCAGCCTCTTTGACACCGACACCGAAAACCGCTTGTAATTAAGCCGCCAGTTGGGCCAGCAGGTTGGGTTGCTCAGAGAGCAGGTAGGCTTGCAGGACGCTGGGATCCACTTGGGCGGCGGCCATCACCAAATGCTGGGTGGGCAGGTTGGCTAAAAACAACTCAATAATCATGTTCTCGGGCAGGGCATAAAACGTCTGCATAATCTGCGATTTCTGCATGGCGTCAAACTGCTTGAAAATAAAGCGATCGCTCATATGCATCAACAGGATCGGATCCCGCTGGGCGAAAAAATTCACCAACGGAATCAATGCCTTCCAAGGCAGAAACTTCATGGCTTGCAACAACTGGCGTTTTTTGGTATTCATCAGCACCCGCATCTTTTCATCATGGGTGAGATGGCTCATATCCTGCCCGGAGACTTTATAAAGCAAAAAGTTTAAAAAGCGGGCGGGCATGTGGTAAAACCCCTTCACCAATTCTCGGGTGGGCAGGCGAAACGAGCGCAGAATTCGAAAGAGTTCCGCCGTCGGCATTTTTTCAACCAGATCTTCAATGCGCATGACGGATAAGAGCATTTTAATTAAGAGCTCTTTGGGCAAATGGGCCATCAGGCGCATGAGTTTTTCCTTGGAGAAAAAACGCAGGCTGAAAACCAGCATTTCTTTATCCAGTAAGCGCAAGACTTCGATCAGATCGGTGTAATCGAGTAAGCGCAAGACCATAAATTTATTATCGGGTTTGGAAAGCTCCAGCAAGCGCAGCACTTCATAGAGATCCTGACTCCGCCAGCCGTTTTCCTGTAAAGCCCGGGTGCCAGTGTTATCTGAGACCATATCCACGGTCATCCGGTTGTTAAAGCCCTTCATCTCCAGATAACTCACTTGGGATGCCAGGCTTTTAGCCAACTCTGGCTCTATACCCTCTACACGCACACGGGAACTCCTCTATCCAGCACCTTGCTCTTTGACGTATTTTCTCTATCGGCGTCGCCCATCAAAACTGAAACAAACACACTATGCTGTTTACAATTCTTAAGAGGTTATTTTTACCGGAGCCCATGGAGAAAAAATGCGATCCGCTCTTTTTCTCTGCCGCAAAGTCCGCTATAATAGTCGTTCAAGCCATCAGTGACGGGGCAATATGGGAGAGTCCAGCGATGAAAAGTGTGATGAAAACGGCAATCAGCAGAATAACCCTGAATCGTATGACAGCAGGCCAAAACCTGGCTTTAGCTCTGGCCTGCAGCGTTTCATTATCCGGGATTGGACTCCAAGCCCTTGCACTACACCCCTCTGCTCGGGAATATTATAAAGAAGCCCATACCCAAGAGCGGATGGGCAACCTGCATGCCGCAGAAGAAGCCCTTCGAAAAGCCGTTGCCCTGGACCCCACCGATTACCTCAATTACGTCAAACTGGCTGGTATCCTCAACCAACTGGGCAATACCAATGAAGCCATCGCCCTCTATAAACGGGCCCTGGAACTCAACTCACAGGATCCGATGCTCCAATTCAGCCTCGGTGCCTTGTACGAACAACAACAGGATTATGAAAAGGCGGAATCGTATTACCGGGCCGGACTCAACCGAAACCCGCAGTACCGCTTTGGCTTGCTGAATCTGGCCCGAACGCTGATTCAAAAGGGAGATTACGAAGAAGCTGTTCCGGTTTACCAAAACTTTCTGGAGCGGTACCCGGATCATTTTGAGGCCCGGAAATACCTGGCCAATGTGTTGCTGGTCACCAAAAAGCCTCAGGAAGCGGCCCAGGAGTATGAGGTTCTGAAACGAAAGTTCCCCGAGCGTTTCAGCGATCATGTCAATCTAGCTCGGGCACTCACCCGTTCCGACGCCCCGGAAGCGGCTTTAGACGAATTAAAAGTTGCCTACGCCAAAGCGGGCAATAAAGTGGACATTCTGGAAGAGATGGGCCATGCCCATGAAGCTTTGAAGCAGGGCCAGTATGCCGTTCAAAATTATAAAAAAGTCGTGGAGCTGGATCCCAAACGCTATGACCTGTTGCTAAAAGTGGCCGATATCCACCAGAACCAAAAGCAAACCGATGAGGCCATCGCCGCCTACCGAAAATTTCTCCTGAATGAGCCCGAAAATCTTGGGGTTCGCCATAATCTGGCTGTGGCACTGATGAACAACCAGCAATTTCCCGAGGCCCTGAAGGAACTGGAAACGGTACTGGCTGAAACCACCAACCTCAAAGACAAGATTCTGGTTCGCAAGGAAATGGCTTACAGCCATCAGATGGCGGGCAACCTGAATGAGGCCATCCGCCGTTATGAGGCGTTGCTGAATGATCCGCAGGCACAGGCGGAGCTGGAAGAAGACTGGCAGATGAAACTGAACCTGGCCTTGGCTTACCACAAGGCCGGCCAACTGGAAAAAGCCGCCGCCTACTATAAGACCGTATTTTATGCTTCTCCCAACCCAGAAAAACACAGTACCCAGGATTTAGAAGCCTTTGCCCAGGCCCGGGAATCCATTGCCAAAGATTTGACCAATACGCTGGTCTTGCTGGGCGATGAAAAGTACAAGGCCAAGCAATTGGAGGCCGCCTTGGTCCATTACGGGGAAGCGACCCTGTACGCCACTAAATCAGAGTTTGCGCCCTATTTAGGGATTGCCAACACCTATTACGCGCTCAACATGGATGATAAAGCCGCGGAAGCCTACAAGAACGTTCTGGAGCGGAACCCGGAGAACGCAACAGCCCAACTGTATCTGGCCAAACTGGACCTGAGAAACCAGAACCCGACCGCTTCCTTACCGTCCTTGCAAAAGCTGGCCGGAAAAAACCCAGACAATATTGAAATTCAAACCACCTTGGCTGAGGCCTACCTGTCCATCGGGGATCCAGCCCAGGCTGCACTGGTCTATGAGAAATTGCTCACGCTTCATACTGAATCGGATGCCATGCGTGAAAAGCTCCTGATCTCCCAAGGCAACACCTGGTTGCAGTTAGGCAGCCATGAAAAAGCCCAACAAGCCTACGAAGCCGCCTTGGCCATCAACCCCAACAACGCCATGACCCAATATAACCTGGGTATTACCTATAATGAGCTAGGCAATCTGGATCAATCGGTGAAAGCATACAAAGAAGCAATTAAGCTGGATCCCACCTACGTGGATTCTTATTACGGCTTGGCGATTTCCCTAGAAAAGCAACAAAAATACCAGGAGGCTATCGAGTCGTATCAGTCCTATACCAAGCAACCCCATGCCCAGTACTTCCAGCAGGCGGCTGAGCGAATCCAGTTGCTGAAAGAGGCCCTGGTTCCAACCCAAAAGTCCCCGGCGCAAAACGCCCCAGCACAACCAACCGCCCCCGAAGTACAGCCTCCGCTCTCTGAACCCATGGCGTCAGAAACCTCCGCAGATCGCCAACCGATCACGTCCAAAGTAGAGCCACCGGTGGAAACCCAGGCGACTCAAAACCCAGATTTAGTGCCGCTGGTCCAGCCGGAGCAAGCGACTCCTATACAAGCCACTGAGCCCTCCACACCATAGTGGTATATTACGGATACTGACTTGCCCATCGCTTTAAATGGGGCTCTTACACAACCCCTCGGATCAGCAACTCCACCAGGCGATCACTGATGGGATATCCACTGATCTGCTCGAAATAAATAAACATGGGGCTGGGGTTCCCTTCCAGAAACACATACTCACCCTCAGGCGTCCTGCGAATATCAATACCGGAAAAGACAAGCCCCAGGGTACTTGCCAGCGTCCGGCAATCCTGCTGAATCGCTTCCGGCAATTCGATACGTACAATCCGGGCGTCCGGGTCCTCCCGAAAATCAGTGGCCTCGGTTTGAATTTCCGCGGCAAACAAGTCCTCTCCCACCAGATAGACCCGAATATCCGTACCGGGGATCCACTCCTGAAACTGAACCGGCGCCTTGGCCAGTTCATTCAGTCGCTCTAATGTCAAGTCTGAATCGGTTAGCTTGGCGGTGTGGGCGCCTCCTCGCACGGGCTTAAAAATCACCTGGCGGTTCAGGCACTCATAAAAAGCCTGTACCGCTTCCGGCTCATTGGTAATCAACGTATCCGGCACCCGTAAGCCCGCCTGTTGCAATAATTTAAGTTGGTAGCCTTTGTACTTGTGCTGGGCAACGGCTTCGGCTGAGTTCACCCAGAGACATTCAAGACTTCGGAAAAAGCTGCCCAGAGCCGACTCAATTTCCCGATAAGCCATCTCCCGAATGAATGGATCCTCTATTCCCTTGGGATGAATTCCAAAAAACGTGCGCCAGTATACGGAGCGGACATCCGAAAAGTTAATTTTTGGCGCACGCGCCGTAGGCTGATACGTTCCCCGGCCCGGAGAACCCGGCATAAAGGTCAGCTGACTTTCCGAGGGGTACAACCGGGTATCCAGATACGCAACCGGTTCACCCCGAGATGATAACTTCTGGTGGATAAAAGCCGCGTGTGCCTCATCAGGAGCGCCCATTATCAGGATCATGAACTGTACTCTTCATCAACACCTGACTCTATTATAAGACGTATCTAAATCGCGGGTTGCTTGAAAGCGATTTTCCACAATCCATCCTAACCCGTGATCTGTTCTATTTTCTGTTACTTTTAACCTCTGTAGCTTCTAGCTAGGGATTTGGTCCAGATTCCCCATCTTTGCCCGCAATGGTATGGCTTGCCATTTTTTACTTAAATCAGTGTCTATTCGCAGGGCTGGTTAAGCACCCAAGGGATGGCGTGATAATATGGGATAAGACGATGATATAGATCCAAGTCCCCCGTCGTCCTTGAAGATATCGGGTAACCGACTCTGCATCTCTTCCAGAGTAGGCTCACCGCCTTCGTGTCCAAACGCATGGGTTATATATTTACGAGCGTCAATGCCTTTTTGTGACTTCAGCAGCGGTTGGGATGCGCCATTCGGCCCATACTCCCCGTCTTCGCCCGCAAATGTCATGCTCACCATTTTACGGTAATCAATTACGCCTTTTGAGCCTTCGAATTTGATGCGGGGTGCACATTCCCCGTCTTCGCCCATTATCGTAAGGCTCACGCTTTTTTGGTAATCGCGCTGCGGCTTCAGCAGCGGCTGGGATGCATCCCTGTTGTTCTGACCAAAATGAATAAACGTCATGCGGTTTCCCCCTGATGTATTCCCCTACGGGCATAAACGCATTTTTCACAACCCTGTTGATTGTTTATTAATTTTTTGTTACCAACGGCTAAGTGAAGAAAGACAAATCAACCGGGCAGTAAAAACCGATGCAAGACCCGTTCGCCCCCCAGCAAGGAGCGCGGTAAGGATGTATTCTCCGGTACCGCATCGCCTGCCTGCCGAAATTCAGTCATCCAGATGCCATCTTCTCGCTGAACGGTATGACTGATCATTTTCTGGGCCTCGCTCAGCTCCGTCGGCTTTTTTCCCCCAGCGCGTACCAAACCTGCTTGAGATCCACTCATGGCAAACTGCACAAACATACGTACCCTCCCCTCTAAACTCCAACATAAATAAACACCGGCTGTTCTTAAAAATTGCTCTTTTTGAGATGAATCTTTACACGTTCTCACGAAACCCGGCCGAGCTAGATATCTCGGCCGGGTGGGACTGAAATGTCTCGATTATCGGAACAGACTGAACATCTGCTGCATCATCTGGAGAAGCATCTGGAACAGTTGCAACAGTTGATTCTGGTTTCCGCCTGGATTGGCCGGGCCAGGTTGTTGCTGCTTCAGCCGCTGGATATCCTGGTTGCTCACACTGGCGGGATTTCCATCTTGTTGAGCCGCAAACTGAATCTCCGACTGGTTCACCCGATTGGGATCCTGGTTTAGTCTGGCCAGAGTGTCAAAATTGCTCAGGAGGAACCTGGAACCATCCAACTCGCGTTGGACAGCCTGAATCCGATTCTCCAGATTGGGATCATATCGAAATGTACGGATTCGCTGAAGCTGAGACAGTTCGTTTTGGGCCCGGGCCGCGTGGGATTCCAGTTCACCCCGGTTGACTTCCATATCACCATCCAAATCTGCCTTGAATAAGGTGCGGTGAAGCTGCTCGACGCTGAACTCGCCGCCGCCTTCCTCGCCAACAGCCTGGGTGGTTACGGTGCCGTTATCGCCCCCTTCTTCACCCAGGGCCAAGGTCGTAAAACGGATATCACCGCCTTCTTCATTCAATGCCAACGTGGTTGCCTGATTACTGCCACCCATTGCCGCCTGTTGTACCATGGGTTGAAGCGGTTGCGCTTGCTGAAAGTTAATAAACATGAGTGTGTCCTCTCAATATTGTGGATCTCAATGGATCTCAAAAAAGAGATATTTAATATATATAAAAAATTTATTTTGTATTAATTGCTCGTCTGGGAAGGGATATTGCGAAATATTAAGATTTTGAGGTTGGATACGCAGTCCTCCGCTCGGAGAATCATTCGGCTGGGGTAGGCCAGTGGCGCGGCGGTATTGATACAATAAACTCAGTGCATCAGGAACCCTATACCTCGTTATGTCTAAAATGCCTCAATATTCTTTTTGCAAGCTGACGCCCATCCTTGGCCTTTTACTGTTCCTACTCCCCGCAGCAAACATCCTTCCGGTGCTTGCCCAAAACGACTCACCACCCCCGTTAACCCTGACTATTGAACCAACCCAGCGGATTTACTCTTCTCGAGAGGGGGTTATGGTGAAATTTGTCTTTAAGGCCCGAGAGCGGGTTAAGCTGTGCCTGGAAAAAGATATTCTGACCCAATTGCAACTGACACTTTCCAAGTCCGGCAAAGGGATACTTCCCCTGGAGCCCCTGGTGGTCAAGGATACCCGAGAGTTATTCCAACAGAACCTGAAGGTCCTCTGGCTGGACCCGGGGGAAAGTACCTTGTTTCGGGCCAACCTGAAGCGGTTCCAGTTTGCCAACGGGGAAGAATGGACCCCAGCGGAATACAGCATTTCTGCCAAATTCAGCCTCTGTGAGCAAACACCCACCGATTATGTGGACCCAGCAGCCCCGGAAACCCTGATTGAATCTGAAAACACCGGATGGTTCATGATTATGAGCTAGCCTCAAGCCGGTTTAAACTCTCTGGTACTTCATCATCAGCTGGTTTCAGACAAGTGATGGCGGGTTCTCGAAAATTTGCTCCATTTCAGGGATAATAAGCTAATGTGTTGTGAGATGAGAGAGGCGCCAATGGAAACTGCAACCTTTAACCAACCGGAAATCAAGACACAATTGCCGGGGCCTAAGACACAGGCCCTGATTGAGCGAGATAAAAAATACATTTCTCCCTCCTATACACGGGGTTATCCTCTCTCTATTGAATCAGGGCAAGGTGCCATCGTCATTGACCCAGATGGAAACCGTTTTCTCGATTACTGCGCTGGGATCGCCGTTTGTTCTACCGGACATTCCCACCCAGACGTCGTGAAAGCCATTCAAGATCAAGCCGCCCGCTTTCTTCATATGTCCGGGACTGACTTTTATTACGCCTCCATGGTCGATCTGGCTGAAAAGCTTGCCAAAAACACCCCTGGTACACCGGATAAAAAGGTGTATTTTGCTAACTCCGGCACTGAAGCCGTTGAAGGGGCCATGAAACTGGCGCGATACGCCACGGGTCGGGATAAGTTTATCTCCTTTTTCCGTTCTTTCCACGGACGAACCTTTGGCTCCATGTCTGTCGGGGCCAGCAAGTCCATTCAAAAGAAACGCTTTTCCCCGTTGCTCCCTGGCGTCTTTAACGCCCACTACCCATATTTCTACCGGGATATTTTTAACAGCAAAACACCGGAAGCCTGTGTGCAAAATTGCCTGGAGTATATTGAGGAATATATTTTCAAAATGCTGGCCCTCCCCAACGAGATCGCCGCCTTCATCGTCGAGCCTGTTCAGGGAGAAGGCGGATATGTGGTTCCACCGAATGGGTTCTTGCAGGGTCTGCAAGCCTTGGCCAAAAAGCATGGCATTTTAATCATTGCCGATGAAATTCAAAGCGGCATTGGTCGCACCGGGAAAATGTGGGCGTCTGAGCATTTTAAAGGCTTTGAACCGGATATTATTACCAGCGCCAAGGGATTGGCTTCTGGCATGCCACTGGGCGCCATTATTGCTCGAAGCGATGTCATGAACTGGATACCAGGCACCCATGCCAGCACGTTTGGTGGCAACCCCGTCAGTTGCGTGGCCGCGCTCAAGACCCTGGAACTCTTGGAAAGCGGTCTGTTGGCCAATGCCCAAAAGCAAGGGGAATACCTCAAAGGCAAGCTGGAAGCCCTGTGTGACGAGTTTGACATTATCGGGGAGGTCCGTGGCTTGGGCTTGATGCTGGGGATTGAAATTGTCAAATCCAAAGCCTCTAAAGAAAAAGCCCCGGATTTACGAAACCAGATCGTGGATGATTGCTTCTACCAAGGTCTCATCATTCTGGGGTGTGGTGAGAACTCCATCCGCTTCAGCCCACCCCTGGTAATCCATGAAGAACAAAGCGACACCGCGATTGAAATTCTGCGGAAGGTGTTGAAGCAAACCCAATCGACGCTCTCCTAACGGATCTTGATGCAAAAATTAAGTTTATTCGTGTTTCCACCGATAATCCTTCAAAGACAGTGGCAACCTTTCAGTGGAGACAGAATTGATGCAGGATCCCGGCACGAATAAAATCCATGTGCCCCGGCGGCGTTGGTATGATGATGTCAGCAACATGACCATGGCCATCCACCTCAGCAAGGAGCTGCCGGAGAACATCCAGGGCGTGATTGCCCGCAATTTGAACTACTATATTGATACCTATCGGCGGTTAAACAAGGGAAACCGGGATGGAATCTCCATTGGTGTCCCCCGAGTCCTGGGCTTATACAAGGCCAGTGACCGCAAGCGCTGGTACGACCCTGATGTCGGCTTATATCGAGCATTTAACATGATGATTAGCGTACCAGACATCTTTTTGGAGCAGTATGCCGAACGGATTCTGGAAATTACCCGCTTTATTGAGGAACAAAGACTGCACAACCTCTCGTTCAACCCGGTTCTCCTGACCAGTGATATTGAAAATTTCCTCAAACAAAGCCAGTTCCAATTCCGGGAAGATCCACTGCAGCAACATCGCCGTTGGCAGCTTGAGCTTGCCAATGAAATCACCCCGGACAAGCCGCAACGGCAAACACAAGTCAGCTTCCATGAGGATAGCGACAACAGCATCCGCCTAGTACATCGACCGTCCAACGCTCCCCCAAGCCGGGGCCAAGATAACCACATCATCCCGCTTCGCCAGCAAAGCCGCTAATTTTTCTCCGGGTGCCAGATTCAGGTACAATAACAGATACCAAGTGACAAGCATCAGGAGACACGCGTCATGGGTATTACCGAGCGGTTTCGGTCTATCGTTCCCATTGATAACCCCTCGGGGCGGGAAGAGACAATCCGGGCTCATATACAGCAAACGCTTCGTGCCTTAGGTTTGTCTGATCAACAGGTAGATTCCGCTGGAAACCTCTTTGTCAGGGTTCCGGGGGCAAGCAACAAGTGTACTATCATGCTTTCAGCCCATATGGATAGTGTCCCTCCCTGTGAAGGCATTGTTCCAGTTTCTGATGAACGTTCGGGCAGACCCATTATCCGCTCTGAAGGCCGCACAATTCTGGGCGCCGATGATAAATCGGGCATCGCGGTGATGCTGGAACTCATGGAGGAACTTTCTAAAGATGGGTTTCAAAATAACCATCCCCTGGAACTGTTTTTCTCCACCGAGGAGGAAGTCGGGTTAAACGGAGCCAAGGGCTTTGACATGAGCCAGAGCCAGGCCCAGTATTGCTATGTCCTGGATGGTGAGGGCCGGGTGGGGATGATCTTTAACGCGGGTCCTTCGCAAGAAAACCTCCGTTTTCTTTGCCAGGGGAAGGCGTCTCATGCAGGCATTTCCCCAGAATCCGGTATCAGCGCCATTCAAGTAGCGGCGCGTCTTTGCGCTCAGCTTCCCAGTGGCAGGCTGGCCGATGATCTCACTGCCAACCTGGGTACCATTCGGGGAGGAGAAGGGATTAACGTGGTGCCTTCCCAGGTTGAAATCCGGGGAGAAGCCCGAAGCCACTCTGAGCAAAAGTTACAACACCTGCTGAGCGATATGCAAAACGCCTGTGAGTTGGCCCAAAAAGACTTCCCCGGCTCAGAAGTCCAAATGATTCATCTGCGCCGGTACGATCAGTTCAAGGTCCCGGCGGATCATCCTATGATCAGCCGAGTGGAGGCGATTTGCGAGACGTTGGGCATCCCGCCCCAGCTGGCCCCGATGAACATCGGCTCTGATGCCCATATCCTCAATAAAAATGGCCTCCCCACGGTGGTTCTGGGCATGGGATTTCATTATTCCCACAGCCTGGGCGAATTTATCTACTGCCAGGAACTGGAACAGGTCTATCAGATCGTTCGGGAACTGGTGGCCTGAAAAAACCGTCTTAGCAAGTCTTGCCCCTGTTTTTTTACAATCGGGGCGTACAAACCGGCTGTGTCTGACGTACAATAGGGACACAAACCCGTTAGGGTGGTTCCAGGATTTTTTTCTGGCCCCTCGCAATCCAAGAGTAACCGACACGGTGACAAGAAGCGTGGTAACTGAAAAAAACTCAATGCCAGGCAAACTTTGGGTTTCCGGCATACTATCGCTCTTGCTGACAGGCAGCTTGTTATTTCTACACTCGGCGCTGGCCGAGTTTCCGGGCTCCTCCCAGAAAGATGTATCCAGCGCAAGAAGGCTGCCAGAAGTCCAGATGCAACTGAACGGAGAGACTTTTACGCTAGAAGTTCCCCTCTCCACCGAGGAGATGCTGCAAGGGTTGATGTACCGCACGGAACTCCTGCCCAAGCATGGCATGTTGTTTCGCTTCCATCCTCCTCGACGGGTGAATTTCTGGATGAAAAACACGCTCATCCCCCTGGACATGGTTTTTATCTCCCGAGGCCAGGTGATGCATGTGCTTCATGAAGTCCCGCCCTGTAAAGCCGATCCCTGTCCCACATACCCATCGGTCTTTCCGGTGGATACCGTCGTCGAGCTCCCGGCAGGAACCGCCAAGCAACATGCCATCACCGATGGGGACACGGTTCAAATTTATGCCAAAAACGCTCCGACACCGCTGCCGCCTCCGTCCCCACAAGCCCCTGGAAAAACCCCATGAGCGTATCGCCTACCACACAACAAACCTGTTCAACTGATTACCTGCTTTCGCAATTCTCTGCCTGCCCCTGGTTAATGGATTTGGTGGGACGTATTCGGGCGGGATCCATTCAGGAAGCTCACCTGGAATCGTTATCAAACCCATCCGTGAAAGCCTTGACCATTGCGGCGATGTTTCAACATCTTAAGCGCCCTTTGATGGTTGTCTGCCCGGATCCCCAGCATGCCATCAAGTATCATTACGAGCTCAGTCAGTATCTATCGGCCTTTCATGTGGAGCTCTATCCCACCGAGGAGTTCTCACCATACGATTTATCGGTGTATCCGGTCTTGTCCCTCAAAGACCAGTACCGCATTCTCAACAAGCTCCAACACCAGGAGCCGGCTGTTTATCTCCTGTCACCCAAAAATCTGATGCTCAAACATTTGTCTCTGGAAGAAATGGAGCATCATGCACTACATTTAAACGTCAGCCAGGAGATTTCCCCGGACACCGTCATTGAGCATTGTCTCTCGCTTGGTTATGTCCGCACCAGCATCATTATGGATCCCGGTGAATTCAGTAGCCGAGGGGATATTTTTGACCTTTACCCCATCAACGGCGCCCCGGTTCGAATTGAGTTTTTTGGAGACACGGTAGAAAATATCCGCCTGATTGATGTGGAGAATCAACGTTCCATTGGCCAAGCCGATTCAGTCACCGCCATCCCTCGTTCCGGCCTGATTCTCACGCCGGAACACCGGACACAGCTGCCCCAACTCTTGGAAGAACGGCTCAACCACCAAAAACGCCACCTCTCCGGGGCCGATTTGGAAGGGCTGGAAACCACCCTCCGTAACCAGATTCAAGGGCTGGATCAGAACTTTTTGCCCGACGGCATTGATTATTACGGCCCGCTGATTCACCAGGATTATCGCACCCTCATTGATTACCTGCCTGAAAACGGGCTGGTGGTGGTGGATGATTGGAACCTGCTCACCAACAATATGGCCGGGCTCAGTGACCGGCTGACCCACCAGCTTCAAGAGGGGGTAGCCAAAGGCCGTCTGCTGGATCTAGGTTTTCAGTATCACCTCAGTGATACTGAGGCCCTGGGGCAACTCAAGCAAAAAGTCCCCCAACGGCTGTTTCTGGACACCTTGCCCCTGAACGCTGATGGCCAACTCCCTCAAAGCAGCGCCATGCCGGTTCACAGTTTTGAGATTCAGGCCCCGGATCAGTATAAGGCCAACATGCAACAAGCGGCAGAAGCCTTCCAGACCCTCCGCCGTCAGGGTTACCAGGTGTTTATTACCACCGACCACCCGCAGCGGGTCATGGATTCCTGTAAAGAATGGGATGTCCCGGCCACCTACTGGAGCGGGGACGTGCTTACTGAACATACCGCCGAAGGCCGGGAAGTGATTATCTCCAAGGTCGGCCCCACCGAGGGTTTTGTCTTACCACTTGAGAAAATCGTCCATTATACCGATACCGAGCTCTATGGCCGACGACAGAAAAGGCGTCTGCTGGATAAAAAAGAGCGCACCCACCGGGAAGATATTGATGTTATCAATTCCATTAACGATCTCCGGGAAGGGGATTACGTTGTCCACACCAAGCACGGGATTGGGCGCTTTATCGAGCTGACGCAGATTCAGATTGACGGAGAGAAGCGGGAATACCTGACCATTGAATATGCCAGCAGTGATAAGCTCCATGTACCGGTGGATCAGGTCAATTTGCTGTCCCGTTACCGGGGCGCCGGGGATACGGCTCCCAAACTCAGCAAAATGGGTGGTATTGAGTGGAGCCGGGTCAAATCGAAAGTCAAAAAATCCATTCAGGTTATTGCCAAAGACCTGATGGAACTCTACGCTCGCCGGGCCAAGACCAAGGGGCATGCCTTTGATGCCGACTCACCCTGGCAGGTGGAGATGGAAGAGTCTTTCCCCTACACCGAAACCCCGGATCAGTGGCAGGCGATTCTGGATACCAAAAACGATATGGAATCGGAAAAACCCATGGATCGCCTGATTTGTGGGGACGTGGGCTTTGGAAAAACCGAGGTTGCGCTTCGCGCCATCTTCAAGTGCGTCTTATCTGGCAAGCAAGCCGCGGTCTTAGTGCCCACCACGATTTTGGCCCAGCAGCATTTTAATACTCTCACAGAACGCTTCCAGCCGTACCCCGTCCGTTTGGGGCTGCTGTCTCGCTTCCGCTCGGCCAAGGAGCAAAAAGAAGTGGTCAACCGCTTGGCCCTGGGGGAATGCGATGTGGTGGTCGGCACCCACCGCCTGCTGCAAAAGGACGTGCGCTTTAAAAACCTTGGACTCGTCGTGGTGGATGAGGAACAGCGATTTGGGGTGGCCCACAAGGAAAAGCTCAAGCAGTTGAAAACCGAGGTGGATGTCTTAACGCTGTCTGCCACCCCCATTCCCCGAACGCTTTATATGTCATTATCCGGTATTCGGGAAATGAGCCTGATTAACACCGCCCCCACCAACCGGGCCCCGGTGAAAACCTTTGTGGGCCCCTATAACCCGGCCCAAATCCGGATGGCCATCCTGCAA
The DNA here is from genome assembly GCA_964387265.1 of uncultured Vampirovibrionales bacterium. Classification (GTDB taxonomy): domain Bacteria; phylum Cyanobacteriota; class Vampirovibrionia; order Vampirovibrionales; family Vampirovibrionaceae; genus CAYLWC01. Next base: position 75,231 of record CAYLWC010000011.1, read on the forward strand.
GAAGTCGATCGGGGCGGTCAGGTCTATTTCCTCCACAACCGGGTCCAAAGCATTTACGCCAAATTGCAGGAATTGCAGGAACTGGTCCCGGAAGTCCGCTTTGCCGTGGGCCATGGCCAGATGAACGAGCGGGATCTGGAAAACGTGATGCTGGATTTTGCCCAGCACCAGTTTGATGTCCTGCTGTGTACCACCATTATTGAGAGCGGTCTGGATATTCCCAACGTCAATACCATTGTCATTGACCGGGCCGATCGCTTCGGACTGGCCCAGTTGTATCAGATCCGGGGCCGGGTGGGCCGCAGTAACGTTCAGGCCTATGCCTATTGCTATTACGATCCCGAGCGCCAGCTCACTCAGGATGCCAAAGACCGCCTGCGGGCCATTCGGGAGTTTACCTCTCTGGGCAGCGGATACCAGATTGCCTTGCGAGACCTGGAGATTCGGGGGGTAGGGAATGTTCTGGGAGCCGAGCAGCACGGTCATATGGTGGCCGTCGGCTTTGATCTCTATTGCCAGATGCTCGATGAATCCATTCAAGAACTCAAAGAAGGCAAGCCGGTTGAGGAAAAAGAGCAGGCCATTATTGATATTAACGTCACCGCCTTGATCCCAGACAAGTGGGTTGGCGATCGCGATGTGAAGATGAGCGAGTACAAGCGTCTGGCCGGGGTGGATTCAGAGCTAGGCATTGAGATCATCAAGGCCGAATGGCAGGATCGCTTCGGCGAGATTCCAGAGCAGACCCTGCAACTCCTGAATCTCGTAAAACTGCGCATTATGGCCACCCGCTTGAATATCCCACTGGTGCGGGCCGATGAGGAGCACTTGCGCATCAGCGTGCCCTATACGCTGCAAGAATGGCTGTATCTGCAGCGGAAACTGCCACCAGAAATTGGTCGCAAGGCCCGCTGGGTGCCTGGGGTGACCTCCAAACAAGGCAGCCATCCCATCTTGCTGATTAAGCACCTGACCATGGACGGGGATGATCAGGTGAAATACCTGACTGAGCTGTTTGAGAAGCTGGAAAAAATTATTGCTGAAACCGAGATTCCCAAGGCCTAAGCCCCCTTTGTTATAATAGAAAAACCAACCTAGAGGGGGTTTCTGATGGCTAGCAAGCTCAAGCCGGGGCAAATCGCCCCAAGATCAGGACAATATGCGGTATTTAACGCAGAAGGCAAGGAACTCTGCCGGGAAATTACCATGGTGGCTGGAAAACGTCTCCCACCGGCTCCCCAGGCCGGAGTCCGATACCAGCTCACTGATAAAACCCGACATAAGTATTCGAAGGAGTGTCAGTACTAAGCCCAGCGGTCAAAATCCGGTTCTTCCGTGGTTAGGCAATGCAAGCCACCGCCCCGCTGCAGAGTGTCGCCCAGGTAATTGGAGCCGTCACTCCCATAGCGACGCCCTGCCACAAAGTAAACGGTTTTGACTTGCGGCACTTTTTTCTTCAGCTCCGCCTCAAACAGCCGGTTCAATGTGGGGAATTGGCTCTCATTAGTCAGATAAGCCAGCTCCCCATTGGGGCGTTGATGCACGATGGCGTTCAATAAATTGGTGGGTTGCGGATTCCCGTAACGGGCGCCTTCGCCCGGCAGGACGCCGGGAACGCGAATCACTTGAAACCCTTTGTCTTGCAGGGATTTCTCAACCTCATCCACTGTGGCATATTTTCTCTTGGAGAATCCCTCATCCAAAATAGCCTGAACCCGGCTTAAGCTCCGAATTTCCTGCGGGTTGGATGATTGTCGCATCGCCTCATGCAACAAGGACTGAGACAACTCAGGGTCATGCAAAAGCACCACTGGATAATTCAGAGGCCGAAGCGCCACATCCAGATGAAAATTCGGCTGGGGGATGATATGCAGGTTGGAAGGCGCCACGTTGAGATCTTCAGCAAGCATCTTAAAGGCTTTTTCCTGAATCCCATTTTCCGGCTCTCCTTCGTGTCTGAGCACTTTTTCTGTATCATGCAAGGCGTCCTCACCCAGCAAGGCGTATGGGTTTCCCTGGTTATCCCGGCCTAAAAAGAGGTTGCCTCCTTCAATCACCGATCGCAGTTTTTTCAGAGGCAGTCCAAGCGTTTTGGCCAAATCCGACGCCGCCTGGCTTTGACTGTCTTTTTCTGCCTGCCGCCACTTGGGCCGAAACCGTAAATTTTCATCAAATGCACCCACTTCCAAGCCGCTTTTCCCCATTAAAAACGTTTTGTTATCCTGCCCCCAGTCAATGGAATACCCTTCCAGGATCAGGCGTCCATCATTGGGAATATCTGACGGATTCGAACACAACCTGTTTGGAATCTGAGCCTTAACCCGAAAGCCTTCCTGCTGCCCAATGGCCTGAAGCTCTGCCAGCAAATCCAGCTTCTCAATGGTGCTGTCCTCAAAGAACGGATCCGTTTTATCCACCTGCAAATAGATATTTTTCAACGGGCAGGCCGCGTACCCGGAAAACCGGGGCAATTTGGATGAAGGTTGACTGGACTGAATCTGCACAGAATAATTCCCCAACACAACAATGGCGTTGCCCATATAAAGACCCCTCAAGCTAAAATGATGCCAGTCAATTTAAACAGCGGCGGTTTCAGGCGAAGCGCCAGGTGAGCGTTCGGCTTCCATTTTCTGTCGGGCCATCAGCACCTGCAAAATAGAAATATCAGCCGGCGTCAGCCCAGGGATTCTGGAAGCCTGCCCCAGATCTACCGGGCGGAATTTAGAGAGCTTTTCCTTGGCTTCATTCGATAACTGCTTGATGCTGAAATAATCCAGATCCACCGGGAGCTTGACTTTATGGGCCTCGGAGAGCTTTTTAATCGTCCCCTGCTGCCGGGAAATATAGCCTTCATACTGCAGCTCAATCTCGATAAATTCCGCCACATCGGCCCGAACTCCGGCGCTCTCCGGGTCTAACCGCCGCAGGGTCGTATAGTTGACGGTCGGGCGCTTCAGCAGTTGAAACAGCGAGGTTTTTTCCTTAAGTTGCTCGCCCACCTCACCCAAGACCTGGTTGGTCGCTTCATCGGGTTCCAATTTAATGGCCTGTAACCGTTGCTTTTCCGCTTCAATGGCTTCCAGCTTTTCTTGATACATTTGCCAACGGTATTCATCCACCAGGCCAAGCTCCCGCCCAATGGGGGTCAGCCGTTGATCGGCGTTGTCTTGACGAAGCAACAGGCGGTACTCACTGCGAGAGGTCAGCATCCGATAAGGCTCATGGATTTCCTTGGTGACCAGATCATCAATCAACGTGCCGGTGTACGATGACTCCCTCGGCAGGATCACCGGCTCCTGATCCCCAGCGAAGCGGGCGGCGTTGATGCCCGCCATTAAGCCTTGAGCCGCAGCCTCTTCATAGCCGCTCGTACCGTTGATTTGTCCGGCCAAAAAGATACCAGGGGCCATTTTGACCATCAAAGAAGGATACAACTGGTAGGCCGGAAAATAATCATACTCCACGGCACAGGCCGGACGCATAATCTCCGCCCGCTCCAAGCCGGGCAGGGTCTGAATCATCGCCGCCTGAATCTCGTACGGCAAACAGGTAGAAAAGCCCTGGAGGTACATTTCATACGTCTCCCGGCCTTCCGGTTCAATAAAAAGATGATGACTGTCTTTTTCTGGAAACTTGACCACTTTATCCTCAATGGACGGACAATAGCGGGGGCCACAGGCATCCATCATCCCGGAATACATGGGCGAGCGGTGCAAATTTTCCTGAATCAGCTGATGGGTCCGCTCATTGGTGCGGGTCAGATAACAAGGCATCTGCTCCCGATGAGGGCGATTGGGCAAAAATGAAAAGTAGCGTACTTCCGCGTCGCCAGGGTGGATTTCCAGGCTGGCAAAATCAATGGTCCGGCGATCAATACGAGGGGGGGTCCCGGTTTTCAAGCGACCGGTGATCAATCCCAGGTTGGTTAGGCAGCCCGTAATCCCGTAAGAGCCGGATTCCCCTGGGC
>CAYLWC010000012.1:0-78564 GCA_964387265.1 uncultured Vampirovibrionales bacterium
AAGATAATTTTATAAAAATAATGCCCTTGGATGCTTGGCCAACATCCCACCCCCCCTGTGACCCTTGCCGAACTGGCGCAAGCCCTACCCGATGCCCAGTTGTTTGGGGAGGGGAGCTTTGCTGTTCATCAACTCATGCATCCCCTGATGGCCCAGGCTGAAACCGATCTGGTCTTAATTCTGGATCCGCAAGCCCTGCCCTTATTGCAGCACCCCCATATCCAAGCGGCCGTTGTCGCCGAAGGCATTCCCATTCCAGACGGGGCGTTAAAAGGCTATGTGACCGTCAAGCGTCCACGCTTTGCCATGGCCGCCCTGATGGAGATTTTTGAAAAGCCCGTCCATGCCAAACCGGGGATTCACCCCACCGCCGTGATTGAACCCACCGCCCAAGTTGCCCCCGACGTTTCCATTGGCGCTTTTGTGTATGTGGGGGAGCAAGCGGTTATTGGCCCTAAGACGACATTGATGCCCCATGTGACCATTGGGGCCGAAGCCAAGGTGGGGGCAGAATGTTTGCTTCATCCCGGTGTACGCATTGGCGAGCGGGTGATGATTGGCAATCACGTCATTATTCAGCATAACGCCAGTATTGGTGCCGATGGCTTTAGCTACGTGACCCCGGAACCCGGCAGCATTGAATCGGCCCGAAGCAGTGGCGGGAAGGTGGAAGCCCAGAACACCCAGATTTTCCGAATCAATTCCATCGGTACGGTGATCCTGGAAGATAACGTGGAAGTGGGGGCCTGTGCCACCATTGATCGGGCCACACTGGGCGCAACCCTCATCAAGAAAGGGACCAAGATTGATAACCTGGTGATGATTGGCCACAACAATACCGTGGGCGAAAACTGCCTGATCGTTTCTCAAGTGGGGATTTCCGGCAGCTGTAAAATCGGCAACCGGGTGGTCATTGCCGGTCAAGCCGGAATTGCCGATCATCTAAAAGTGGGCGATGATGCCATTGTGATGGCCCAATCCGGCGTGATGCGAGATATCGAAGCAAAAACTGTCGTGGTCAGCACACCAGCGGTCCCTCAACGGGAGGCGTTCCAGCAGTTTGCCTATCTGGGCAAAATGAGAGACATGCACAAAGAGCTTCGGGAATTGCGGAAACGCTTAGAGGCCCTGGAAAAACAGACCGAAAAAATAGAGGAGCCCGCCCACCGATGACTGTGACCACCGCCCTGAAAATAACAGGCACCGGTCTGATTACCGGCTTACCGGTCGACGTGCAGATTGAGGAAGCCCCCCCAGGCCATGGGATTGTCTTTTACCTGGACGGGGAGCTGCCCGTTCCCGCTCGATTAGAATCGGTGGTCCATACCGATCGAGGCGTCACACTGGCCCATCCCACCGGGAAAACCTTGTCCATTGTCGAGCATTTCCTCTGTGCCTGTTCCATGGCGGGGTTGTCAGATCTCAAGGTCAGTGTGTCCGGCCCCGCCCCGGAATTGCCATTGCTGGATGGCAGCGCCTTGCCCTGGCTGACAGCCCTACAGTCCCATTTTGGCCAACGTCCCATCCCAGGGGATTTAACGCTGCAACAAGCCCTGTTTTACCGGCATCATGAAGACATTTGTCTTTATGCCATTCCAGCGCCCCATTTTCAGGTGAGTTACGCCGTTGATTTTGATCACCCCGGCCTGAAAAACCGCTGGGTTCGTTGGGATTCCAGGCAAGATGACCTCTTAACGGTCGCTTCGGCCCGGACTTTTGGCTACACCAAGGAGCTCCCTTTGCTTCAGGCCCAAGGGCTGGCCAAGGGCGTCACCCTAGAGAATACCCTGGGCCTGACGGAGGAAGGGGGATACACCCACCCACTCCGGATTGAGGATGAGCCGGTGTATCACAAGCTCCTGGATTTGATCGGGGATTTCACCCTGATGGGCCTCAATCCCATGCGGCTCAACGCCCATGTCTTTGCCATCAATGCCGGTCATGGCAGCCACACGGCGTTTGCCCGAAAGCTCCTGAAGGCCTTGCCATAGGCGCTTATTTCTATTTTTGTTTTCCTTTGGCTATAATGCCCGTAAGCATACAATGAACTTGGAAGGAGAAACCCGTTGAGCGTGAAAGAACCCGAACTTGCCCCCACTGAAAACTTGGAAATGCTCCCGGCGTTAAGCACCACCGAGATTATGGGATTTATTCCCCACCGCTATCCCTTCCTGCTGGTGGATCGGGTGACGGAACACGCCAAAGGCAAATACATTAAAGGCTATAAGAACGTCACCATGAATGAGCCCTTTTTCCAGGGCCATTTCCCCAATCTCCCCATTATGCCCGGGGTCCTGCAACTGGAAGCCATGGCTCAGTTAGGTGGGGTTTTGATTGCTAACACCGAGCAGGGCGCAGGGAAACTGGCGGTCTTTGCTGGCATTGATAATGTCCGGTTTCGCCGGATGGTCACCCCAGGGGACCGGCTGGAGATGGAATGTGTGCTCACCAAATTCCGGGCTCCCATTGGCAAATCGTCTTGTAAAGCTTATGTCAACGGAGAACTGGTGGTGGAAGCCGAAATGATGTTCTCTCTGGTTGATCGGGAAACCCTGTAGAAAGAGGCAAGCGCATGTCCATTCATCCCACCGCGGTCATTGATCCCACCGCCACCCTGGGCGAAAATGTGGCCATTGGCCCCTATTCCGTGATTGGCCCCCACTGTCATATTGGAGATCACACAAAGCTAGGCTCCCATGTGGTGCTGGAAGAATACGTCACCTTGGGCACCCATTGCCAAGTGGCATCCGGGGCCGTACTCGGCGGCTTGCCACAGGATCATAACTTTGGCGGGGAAACCAGTTATGTCCGCATTGGAAATCACACGGTGATCCGGGAATGCGTGACCATTAACCGGGCCACCGGTGAAGGCAAAGTCACCGAGGTGGGGGATGAGTGCATGATTATGGCCTACTCTCATCTGGCCCATAACTGTAAGCTCGGCAACGGCGTGATTCTGGCTAACAACGTCCAGATGGCCGGGTATGTGGAAGTGGGCGATTACGCCTTTATCAGCGGCACCTGTGTCTTTCATCAGTTTGTGCGCATTGGCCGCCTGGTGATTATGAGCGGCCTGAGCGGCTCTCGTCAAGACATTCCTCCCTTTGCCATGACCGACAAGCGTCCCGCTCGGGTCATCGGCATCAACAAAGTCGGCCTCAAGCGTCGGGGCTTTACGCTAGAGCAGCGGACCCGGATTAAGCAGGCTTTTCATTACCTGTGGTTTTCCAAACTCAACACCCAGCAGGCCATTGAGGCCATTCGGGCCAATGTCGAGGTGGATGAGAACGTGGAAGAGCTGATTCAGTTTGTCCAAAGCTCCAAGCGGGGGATTTACCGGCCTGAGCACCCGACCACCGAGCTCCCGGAACCCCATCTGATGGAGGTGTAAATGGGCAGCGTTCACGCCATTGTGATGGCCGCTGGCAAGGGCACCCGCCTTAAAAGCGAGCTCCCCAAGGTCCTCCATCCCTTGTTTGGCAAAGCGCTCTTACGGCGGGTCTTAGACACCCTGAGCCAGTTATCGGTTCAGCAGACCTATGTCATTGTGGGCCATGGCCGGGATCAGGTGGAACAAGCCCTTGCAACCTGGCAATTGCCCCTGGCCTTGCAAATCGTGGTGCAAGAACCCCAACTGGGGACCGGCCATGCGGTTCAGCAGGTCAAAAACCAGGTGACCTTGTCTGGATCCGTATTGATTTTATCCGGCGATGTGCCGCTACTGCGGCCAGAATCCCTGCACACTCTGCTAGAAACCCACCAGGCCCAGGGCAATCATTTGAGCATCATGACCGCGCATCTGGAGAATCCCTTTGGCTACGGGCGGGTGCTCACAGACAACACGGGCCGGGTGCTGAAAATTGTCGAAGAAAAAGACGCCTCCCCTGCTGAAAAAGCCGTCCAAGAGGTCAATACCGGAATTTATTGCCTGCAATGGGAATCTATTGCGCCCTTACTGGATGCCCTGTCATCGGAAAACGCCCAAGGGGAGTTTTATCTTACCGATACCATCGCACTGGCGGTGGAAAAAGGCTTACAAGTGGGCACCGTCGCCCTGGCTGACGCCCAAGACATGCTGGGGGTCAACAGCCGACACGATCTGGCCCGGTGTCATCAGGTCCTAAACCAACGGACCCAGGCCCATCTGATGAGCCAAGGGGTGACTATTTTGAGCCCCGAGACCACACTGATCGCCCCGGAGGTCTCAGTGGGGGCCGATACGGTTATTTACCCCGGCTGTTTTCTGCAAGGGGAGATTACCATCGGGCAGCATTGTGCGGTGGGGCCCCACACCACGCTGATGGGAAGGGTGTTAACCGGAGATCATGTAACGCTTCAACACTCCCTGGTCCGGGATACAAAAGTCGGGGATCACACCTGGATTGGCCCCTTTGCCCACTTAAGAGACGGGGTGGAAATCAGTCACCATGTGAAAATTGGCAATTTTGTGGAAGTGAAAAACGCCAAAATCGGCCACCACAGCAACGCCGCCCATTTGTCATATTTAGGCGATACGGAGCTAGGGGTGGATGTCAACATGGGGGCCGGGTCCATTACGGCTAATTATGACCCGGTTCGGGACATTAAGGAAAAAACCATTATTGAGGACGGGGTGAAAGTGGGGTGCAATTCGGTCTTAATTGCCCCCTTAACAGTCAAAGAGCGGGCCTGTGTGGCCGCGGGTTCTGTGATTACCAAGAACGTGAACCCCTGGGATCTGGCCATTGCCCGAGCCAAGCAAACGGAAATCCCTGGCTGGGTGAAAAAAGTGGTCAGTGATAAACCGACCGCCCCGTCTGTTTAATGCGTCAGCCCGACGACTATCCGTATGTTCTCTTGACGCCGCGAACAATGGCTTGGGCCAACCAGTCGAAACAGGGTTTTTTGGCAAAGGCCGGTCCAAATTCATTGAGGATTGCAAAACGAACCCGATCCTCCAGCGAGATGCTTTGCAAGGATTGGTAGCAGCCTTCCAAATCCATTTGTTCAATTTCGGAGAGAATGGCACTCAGACGCTGTGAGGTCGTCTCCATGGATAACTCTTCCGCAGCAAACCACAGCAAGAGCGCTTTCTGCTGTTCCCGTTCCAACTCGGCCAGGAGATCATCAATATGAGGATGTAATTGCTTCATGTTCCACAACTCAGGCTTTCCAGTCCGGGTGGTTCCAGGGGAGTAAGAAGGACCACCCACTGCGTTCGAAAAACACTATACTTAGAAGTATTAAGTATCCCCAGAAAAAGAATTGCTTGGAATGATGCAATATTTACAAAAATTTAAGCGTCAACGACCATCTCTCTCCCGCTGGTCCCGAATGTTCCTGCTCTGTGGGCTGATTCTACTGACAGGTTTCTGGTTTTCCGCATGTCAATCATCGCAAAATCAGAAAACTACCCTCACCCTCTCCACCTGGGGCAGCGCCCAAGAGCTGCAGGTCTTAAAAGCACTGATTCGTGAGTATGAAATCACCCATCCGGACATTCAGGTTGAGATTCTGCATATCCCTGAAAATTACTACCAGAAACTCCACCTGCTTATTGCCGCCAACCAAGCCCCGGATGTGATCTTTACCAACAGCATCAGTTTCCCAACCTATGCCGCCCATAACGTATTTCTGGATTTACATCCCCGACTTATTCAAAGCCAGACCCTCTCTGTTGAGGATTTTTACCCGGCCTCGCTCAAGGCATTCACCTGGCAGGATGGCCGCACCCCCCCAATTCTTGGGGCCTTGCCGCGGGATGTCTCTAACTTGGTGATTTATTACAACCAGGACCTCTTTCAACAGGCCGGACTCTCCCCACCCACAGCCGATTGGGATTGGAATTCCTTTCTCAAAACCGCCCAAGCCCTCACGAAAGATACCAACGGGGACGGGGGATTGGATCAGTTTGGGATCTCTTTTTACGCTAAACCCCCCTTATTCTGGATGCCCTTTGTCTGGAGCGCCGGAGAAACCTTGTTCAGCCATAACTTTGAAGATATCCAGCTGTCTGAGGCCAATGCGCTTCAAGCACTTCAGTTTTACGGCGACTTGCGCAACAAGTATCATGTGGCGCCCCGACAAGTGGAAAGCGGCAGCGCGACAATGAGTCAGATGTTTCTTCAGGGTAAACTGGCCATGATGGTCAGTGGCCGTTGGAGTGTCCCGGTCCTTCGGGAGCAAGCAACATTTCACTGGGATGTGGTGCCCTTTCCCAAGGGTCCTGTCGGAGAATCCAGGGTTGGCATTGACGCCTCCGGGTATGCCATTGCCGCCAAAACGGAACATCCCGATGAAAGCTTTGAGCTGGTTGAGTTTTTGCTATCTCAAAAAGCCCTCACCGCCTTTACGGAAAGTGGCCTGATTATCCCGGCCCGGCCCGATGTCGCCAACAGCCCGGTATTTCTCGCACCCGGACAGACCCCGCAAAATAGCCAAGCATTTCTGGAGGTCATCCCCACTGGGGTCCCCACCCACACCCCGCCGCGTTGGAATGAAATCGCTGAAGAACTGACCTTGGCCCTACAAGCCGTCTGGGACGGCAAGCAAACTGCAGAAGAAGCCGTCATGGCCATCTCCCCAAAGCTGGAGCGCATGCTAAGGACCCGGCCTCAATGAAATTAAAGGGGTTTTCTGATTTTGAAACCCGCTGGGCATGGTTGTTTTTGCTACCCTGTGCCTTGGGATTGATCATCTTCACCTATCTGCCCACTCTGGCCTCACTCACCCTCAGCTTTACCTACTGGGATCTGTTGGGCTCTCCGGTGTGGGTGGGATGGGAAAACTACCAGGAGGTCTTGGTCGATCCCCTATTCTGGAAGACCCTGGGCAATACGGTAAGCTTTGTGATTGCCACCGCTGGCTTTGAAGTCACCCTCAGCCTGTTCCTGGCCGTCCTGCTCAATCGGTTGCTGATTGGGAAAAATTTCTTCCGCACTGCCTATTTTTTGCCGTTTATTACCCCGATGGTCAGCGTGGCTCTGGTCTGGGGCTGGTTGTACGATCCGCAATTCGGGATCTTAAACTGGCTGCTTCAAAGCCTGGGGGTCATCCAAGCCCCCATCGCCTGGCTGTACAATCCTGATACAGCCCTGGGCTCTATTGTCGCCCTCCGGGTTTGGAAAACCATGGGCTATACCATCGTCATTTTTCTGGCCGGTCTGCATGCCGTACCAGAATCGGTGTATGAATCGGCCACCCTGGATGGGGCCGGTCCCTGGCAGACGTTCTGGCGGGTTACCCTGCCCATGATCACTCCCACACTCTTTTTTGTGACCACCATGGCCCTCATTAACGCCTTTCAGACCTTTGACTCGGTGTATCTCTTGACCCAAGGTGGCCCGGAACACAGTACGGAACTGTTGGTCTATTGGATGTTTAAAAACGCGTTTGAATTTTACAAAATCGGCCCCGCTTCTGCCATTGCCTATATTTTGTTTCTCATTATCCTGGCCCTGACGCTGTTTCAATGGCAACTGCGCAAACGCTGGGTCATGTATGAGGATGAAGCATGATGCACCGTCAAACCTATCAAGGCTTCATGTTCATGGGCTTGAGCCTGGGGGCGGTGGTGATGGCGCTGCCCTTTTGGGTGATGCTGGCCACCTCGCTGATGACCCCTCAAGAAACCTTCCAAACCCCACCGCCATTACTTCCCGCCATTTGGCAATGGGGGAACTACAGCCGGTTGTTTGAATCCATCCCCATGGCCGCTTACTTTTTCAATAGCGCCCTGGTGGCAGTGATCACCACGGTCTTGCATGTGCTGTTCTGCGCCATGGCGGGCTACGCTTTTTCCAGAATGACCTTTCCCCACAAGAATCTGGTGTTTTTCTTTTTCCTGATAACCCTGATGATCCCCCCGCAGGTCAACATTGTCCCCCTGTTTTTCCTGATGAAAAGCCTGGATTGGCTCAATACCTACTGGGCGCTAATTGTCCCTGGGGTGTTTGGGGCTTTTGGCGTGTTTTTGCTCCGCCAGTGGTTTAATGGCCTGCCCAAAGAGCTGGAAGACGCCGCCCGGATCGATGGATGTAACCCCTGGCAGATTTTCTGGCGGGTGGCCTTACCCTTGGCCCGTCCGGCCCTTGCGGCGCTTGCGATTTTTGTGTTTATCAACACCTGGAACAGCTTTATGTGGCCTTTAATTGCCGTACACTCCGATGGCATGCGCACCTTACCTGTTGGCATTGCCGCACTCAAAGGCAGTTTTCGGGATACCATTGACTGGCCGCTGTTGATGGCGGCTTCCGCCGTTTCGATTCTACCCATCATCGGGGTGTTCTTGCTGGGCCAACGCCAATTTATGCAAGGTCTGCTCTCCGGCAGCATCAAAGATTAATTCCTAATCAGACTACCGGGTGCAGCGAAACAGCACACAGTGCTCTTCCAGCGCCCGCAGCTGCTCGTACGTCACTCCCGCTTCGGAAAGCTCATCCGGCTGAATGTAAAACAGCTCAATCAACTCTACGGCAGCTTGTATCCGGCAGGGCAGCCGGAGCAGTTGCCGAACATGCCGAATGGCCTGTCGGCGGGTCATTTGACATAAGGGCCGCGGCGTTTTTTCCTTGATTCGGATTTGTCTGACCCGCTTCATCTCTAACTCTCTATCATTTGTTGGTTCACCTTGTGTGCATGCATCCTAAACAAGGATCTCAACTAACTCAAGAGGGGGGAAGTACTACAACACGCCCTAGCAAAAGGGCAACCATCCACCCCATCATCGGATCAAGCCATCGTTCCAATTTGTTTACTTCGTAACATTCCTGTTATTTGGCCTGTTATTTGGCCTGTTCTTTGGCCTGCCATCCAAATCCCTGCGATAATAAAATACGCAAGCAAGTTCGATACAAGGAGCTCCCCATGGCAAAAGCGATTAATTGGCCCCTGGCCTTTCGGGATGAGGTCTTAGCTGAGGACACTGAGCAAACGTATTGCGCCTTTCGCCTGGGTCGCCTCTACTATGACAACTCATACTGGGTGCCAGGGGAAATTGTGGATATTCGGGTCAACCACCTCAAGGTACGCAAGGCCGAAGTCATCGGCTCGCTTCTATGTGCCCCGCTCCGGGATCTTCCCCCTGATGTGTGGGCCCGGCAAAAATCCAGCCTCCAGACCCTATCGGCCATGATGGCGTTTTTATCCGCCACGTACCGGCAACCGGTGGATGAGCAGACTGAAGTGACTGTGGTCACCTACCGAAACCACCCGGTCATACCTGAAGAGCTGGAAACGCAGGATGACCCCCACCTCTAACGCCTACGACCAGAAACAAAGATACCAGCCCGTTTCGGGGCTGGTATCAAAGTGACCGGAGAATTTATCGGGGGGGCCATAGCCCCGATGCCCGTATCAGCGAGAGCACCTGATCCACGCTACGGAGCGGAATCCCCTGGCTTTCCCGGTTGGATCGCATGACCTGATCCGTCCAGGAACTTCGGGCTTGCCCGTAGGCAAGTGTGTCTGCCGATGTGAACCCGATATCATCTCGCTCGGTATCCGTGGCCTGTCGATTCCAGGAATTCCCTTTCATATCAGCTCGGCCTCCTTTCGAGAGTGAGATGGGTCATTCATGTACCGATGCGTAAAAATACGGCACACTATCCAAGGAGTCGCAAGACGATAGACGCGGAGCTGTTCGCCTGAGACAGGGCCGACACACCGGCTTGCTGCAGAATCTGCAACCTCGTTAGGTTGGCTGTTTCTGTCGCAATATCGGTGTTTCGAATGGTGGCCTCAGCCGCCGTGTAGTTTTCTATCCCGATGGCCAGGAAGTTCAACTGGTTTTCCATCACGTTGGTATAGGCACCCACGTTCCCCAGCGCATCGCTCAGGTTATCCATCGCCGTATCCACCTGACCCAGCAGGGTATCCGCTTCCGTCGTGCTACTGACGGTCAGCTGCGTCACACCCAGGGCTGCAGCCGTTGCAGTCGCGAAAGCCGAGGAAATATCCACTGATTCACCCGAGTTGGCTCCGGTTTGGATAACCACGGTCCCTGGACCCGTTGCAGTCAACAGATCTTTTCCACCATACTTGGTGTTGGCCGCAATATCATCAATGTGTGCCGCCAGCGCCGCCAGCTCATTGGTTAAGGCAGCCCGGGCCGATGTATCCAGCGTCCCGTTACTCCCTTCAACGGCAATTTCCCGAATCCGCTGCAGATCCTCATAAATGGTCATCATGGCGCCATCCGCAACATTCAGCATACTAAGCCCTTGCTGTACGTTGTTTTGGGCCACTGCCATCCCACGAATTTGCGCCCGCATACTTTCTGAAGCAAAAAGCGCGGCAGGTCCATCGGCGGCCCGGTTGATTTTAAACCCTGTAGACAAGCGCTCCAAGCTCTTATTTAAAGCGAAGCCGTTCTTTTGAATACTCCAAATGGCAGATTGCGCCAACCCGGAAGAGTGAATATACATTCCCATAATGTTTCCCTTTCCTTGAGTTTCCCTGACTTGTTTCCTTACAAGAGATGTGGATGAAATCCACGGTTTTTCACTCAGACAAACACATGAAGACCACAAGGCGATCAGGACACGAGATCCCTTTCACTGTCCCAGTCAACAAAAATTGACGCACAACCTGTCGAGATTAAAAGTTTCCCTGTTGCCCTGATGCACCTCGTATGTAATGGCCTTCATAAATTGATGCAAGGTACGGATATCACTAGCCTGCTTTTCCGTATCCAAACCATGTTTTCTCAACTCAACCCGTTATGGTTGAAAAGCACCTAATAACCCTGATATACCTCGCTGATGAACCATCCCTCCCAAGAGGGATATACAAGGCATATCGGAGGAAGGTTTTTGATTCTGAAGACCCCCAGGAAAAACCGTTACATTAATTCACAAAAATCCCCTCCTGATTTCCACCGGAGGGGGTTTTATAGTGAGGGTCAAACTAGCGGAAAGCCGAAATGGGCACCTGCTGAAGAATGGTCTGAACCTGCCAAAACTGGCAATCCTGAGCCGATAAGTTCTCCAGTGTAACCTGAACCGTCTTGCGATCAAGGCCAATTGGAAGGGGAGGGCCTCCCAGGGAATTGATGGCACCAATAGCACCGTCCAGGTATCGAGCCATCGGCTTTTCAGTTTGTAGCATAAGCGCAACTCCTTTGCGTCATTTAACTATTACATCGGTGAACAAAGGTAACTCCTCTCCAGAGAGGATTAGAGTCTGGGTAAATGTTGTTTCATCGCTTAATGATTCAACAGAACCGAAAGCGTGGTCTGAGGAATCCGGTTGGTTTGAGCCAGAACATTGACTGAAGCCTCTTTCAGTATTTGATACTGCACCATCGTGGCAGTTTCCTCGGCAATATCCAGATCCCGAATCTGAGAGTTGGAGATGGTGAAGTTCTCAATGGAGGTGCTGAGGTTGCTGATCACACTCTCAAACTGGTTTTGATAAGATCCAATATCTGAGCGCATGCGAATCACAGCCTGGATACCCGCGTTCACATCAGCCAGGAAATCCAACGCATCCTGGCTGCTTTCAATATTAATATCGTTGATCGAGGCAAAGGTCGCACTCGCCCCCACAATGCCAAGACCTGCATTAGTCGCCGTGGCCAAGACCAGACCTAAATCAATCATGTTGGTTGTGGCATCGGAATTGGGGCCAATCTGTACCGGTGCTTTGGGAGGGTCCACACCTGGTGTTACCGTTTTCATCGAGCCATCCAGCAGGCTCAAGCCGTTAAACAGGGTGGAGGCCGAAATTCGATCAATATCGTTAAGCCGCGCCTTGATCTCCTCCTCAATGGAATCCCGGCTGCTGGTGTCGTTGATATCGCTAGCGGCCTGAATGGTCAGCTCCCGAATCCGCTGCAGGTTATCCCCAATCACGGTGAGGGCGCCTTCGGCAATCTGCAAGACCCCAATCCCATCCTGGGAATTCCTCAAGGCCTGCTCCATCCGTTTAATCTGCCCTACCAGGTTTTGAGAAATCGTCAGACCCGCAGCATCATCGGCGGCCCTGTTAATTCGAAGCCCCGATGATAGACGTTGCAAAGATTTTTGGTATTGCGCCGTATTTAACGACAGCTGCCTTTGTGCAATCAGCGATGGAACATTGGTATTAACAACAAGAGACATACACGTTCTCCTTAACGTCATTCTAAAAGCCACGTCCTTGTGGCATTTTGAGCGAAAAGAGTTTCTATCATCCGTATCGGACTGTCTCGGCTCCAACTAAAGGGATCCCCGCCTTGTTTTCCTTCAAGTGGAGGAGAAGTAATTTTCGCCTTATCGCTCCCTTCCAGGCAGGACTTATGATAAAGTAGAAGGAACGGGCTCAATAGTTGATAGAAAGGGGATTCTTGTGAAAATCGCAGTCATCGGATCAGGTTATGTCGGGACGGTTACAGGAACCTGTTTGGCCGAACTTGGCCACCAGGTGGTCTGTGCGGATCTCAATGAAAACCTGATGGCCAACCTCCAGAAAGGAATTGTCCATTTTTACGAGGAGGGGCTAGAAACCCTGATCCGAACCAACCTGGAAGCGGAGCGGCTTCGCTTCACCCCGGACATTACCCAGGCCGTCAAAGACTCGGAAGTGATTTTCCTGTGTATCGGTACCCCACCATTGCCCAACGGGAAACCCGACATGAACGCCTTGACCCAGGCAGTCAAAACCATTGCCTCTGCTATGGACGGGTACCGGCTGATCATTGAGAAATCCACCATGCCCATTAAAACAGGCGAGTGGCTAAAAGAAATGCTCAAGGCTGAACTGCCTGGGGATATTCCCTTTGATATTGCCGCTGTTCCTCAGTTTTTACGGGAAGGCCACGCTATCCATGATTTCATGCACCCGGATCGGGTCATTATTGGGGCCGAGGTTCAACAGGCCGTGGATACCATTGTAGAAATCTACAGCCCACTCAATACCCCCATTCTGGTCACCGATATCAACAGCGCCGAGTTGATTAAACATGCGACCAACGCCTTTTTGGCCACTAAAATCTCCTTTATTAACACCATTGCCCAAATCTGTGAAAAAACCGGGGCCGATATCGGCAAAGTTTCTAAAGGTTTGGGGCTGGATAAGCGGATCTCCCCCGATTATCTTAATGCGGGCATTGGGTATGGCGGAATTTTCTTCCCCAAAGATCTGAATTCCCTCGTCAATATTGCCGATGAGTACCACCTGAACCTGGATTTACTCAAGGCGGTGGAAACCATTAACCGATACCAGCGGATTAACTTCATTGAAAAAATCGCTGAGTCGGTTGAAGGCGGTATCTCCGGAAAAACGGTGGCAATCTGGGGTTTGGCCTACCGACCTCATACCGATGATATGCGGGACGCCCCCAGTATCTCCATTATTCGGGGCCTGGAAAAGCGGGGCGCCAAAATCCGGGCCTATGATCCCTTAGCCATGGATGCCTCAAAACAGCACCTTCGGGGCATCACTTTTTGTGAAACACCCTATAAGGCAGCGCAAGGCGCAGATGTTATCGCTATCTTGACTGAGTGGCAAGAATTTGGATATCTCAATTTCCTCAAACTTAAAACTGAAAGCGCCTGCCGGGTCATTGTGGATGGCCGAAACATGTTTAATCCTGAACGGATGAGTACATTAGGCTACAAATACATCAGCATTGGCCGCAAAGCCGTAGAGCCCCAAAAAATCCCGGTTGGAAAAGCCTAAGTTCACTTTGCCACCTTCCATCATCCCCGAGCCCGGCTTACAATAAAAGCAGGTTCTTTTTCAGGTGGAGAGAGCGTTCATTATGTACCATCCCGACCGACAAGTATCCCCCATGCCAAAATTCCCGGATAGGGATGTTTTTCCCTCCTTATCCCTGTTTTCGGATCAGGAGGTGGATGAGGCCCGGGGGATGAAGCTGATCCAGAAGCAGGTGGACTTTCTGGCCTCCCACATGCAAAAACAGCTCATCGAACATGAGCGGGCGCTTACCTGCACCAACCGGGTGTTTGAAGAGTTGCTGCAAAATATGGATATTCTGGCGCACTTTTTCCAGGAAGCCTTTGAAGCTCGGGAAAGCCAGGCGGGTCGGGTATTTTTCAGCTGCGATGCAGATCGCTCCCTGGGCATCCTGAACATTCTATGGCACGCCATTAGCTTTACCGTTCGCGGCAATACACGCCCCATGGCCCTGTTCCGCACAGGCCGGGAGCCGTTGTTTACTGGTCGGATTCTGGCCCTAAGCGGGGACTTCCAGGATCCCAGCAGCCCTCTTTATAATATTCATTACCCCGATATTCTCCAACATGAAGTGGCGTCGCTCTATCTGCCTGCCGATCCCACAGCCCCGGCGGTGATGAAAATCAAGCATCTGGGCGCCGAAGAGCTATACTTTCATCAAGCCGACGCCGCCCGATCCTTTTTGCTTAAAACCATTGAAATTGTCTGTGGGGGTGGGTTTTTCCACGAGACTTAGACCTCTCCCAAACAGCCGTCAGGACTCGACCCGTTCTTGAAGAGTCTGCTCTATCATCAGGGCGATGGAAGGGATCAACCGGCGTTGCAAATCGTCAGGACAGTCGCTTAAAAACTGCATGGCCGAGCGCAAGACCTCATGAACATCGTACCAGCGCCGTCCGGTTGAGGTCGTCTCGTTGTTCCCCACACCGTTCTGAGCCATGTATGCCTCCAGACCCGACACCGACCCCTCGGCCTGGGCTTCCATCTGATGCTCCACAATAATCTGGATGATGTTTAAGGCAACCTGGGCCTGGTATTTGTCAGGCGCATGCCGCAGTTGCTCCAACGCTTTGGAAAGCGCCGGATCCTCATCATACCAACGTCGAAAAGCATCATTATCAGCTAAGTTCATAGCACACCGCTTTTTAGCCGCTCCCTCACACTTGCGATCTTGCATCATTATACCCAGCCTTTTATTGACATTCACCCTCCATTCAACCCATAATAAATTACCCTTGGCATAGTAGCTCAGTTGGCTAGAGCACGCGGTTCATACCCGCGGAGTCGCTGGTTCGAATCCAGCCTATGCCATTTTCCTCATTTCACCGGAAGAGAGAGTGTGTGATGGCCCAAGTTCCCCCACCCCCACAGTTTTCCGTGCTGGTGTTTCTCAAATCCCTGGCAACACCTGTGGTCTTGTATGCGGAAAACCCCTCCCAGCTTTATGAGGAAATGCGACAGATCATTAAAAGCGCCAACCCCCACCAACCGAAGCTCCTTGAAAAACAGGGGGTAGGACCGCTAAGAAAAGTATCGTTCCTGGATACCGAACTTTCCGGGGTGGCCATTCAGGTGGATCCTGTTCTGGGACAGCGCTAACGGCTTTTAAGAGGCTTCCAGCATTTTCTTTTTCAAGAGGCTGATGTGCTCCTCTACCTCTTTGGCTTCCTCGGCGTCCACCCCTTTTTGGATGTAGCGTTCAAACATCTGGATGGCATCGTTGTAAGCGCCGGTTTTTTCATACGCATACCCTAGGTTGTTATAGGCATTGGCATAGTTGGGATCAATGGCAATGGCGGTTTGATAGTGAACAATCGCCTGTGTGGGATCTTCTTTGCAGTAATAAGCGAGCCCTAGCTGGTTGTGGGCCTTGGCATAATTGGGATCAATGGCAATGGCTTTCTCACTATACTCAATGGTCCCATCCCAGTCGCCCATCTTGGCCAGGGTAATGGAAATTTCGTAATTGGCTTCCAAATTGTTGGGATCCATTTCCAGAACCTTGCGATACGCCCCCGAGGCTTCGGGAAACTGCATGGATTTATCGTACAGTTTGCCCATAAACAAATAGGCCTCTTTGTTGTTTCCATCCAGCTCAACCGAGGTTTTGTACGCCTCAATCGCCTGCTCATGCTGTTTTAAAGCCTCGTGTACCAAGCCCAGAATATAAAAGGTATCGGCATCACTGGCATTGATCTGAGCCGCTTGCTCCAAAATCTTCAACGCCTTCTCAAAATTCTCTTCCCCATAATAAATCAGCCCCAAATTATAGAGGGTCTCAAAGTCCTGGGGGTTCAGCTCCAGGACTTTCTCAAAGTTTTCCTTGGCCAACGCCATCTCATCCTGACGTTGATAGATCAGCCCCAGATTATAATACACGTTGGCAAAATCCGGCTTGAGCATTTGGGCTTTATCCAGAAGCGTCAGGGCCTTCTCAAGATCATCTTGCAAGTAGCAATCAATGGCCTTGTTATAGTACCACTCAGCCGTACGCCGACTGTTACGAAGCAAAAAGATGACAATGACAACCAACCCTGCCAACAGCAGGATCGCAACGCCAATCATTACGGCCTGGGAAATTAACATAGCACTCTCGCTTCACCCCCTGGATCTCTTAGGGGGGTTCATCTTTATTGTACCTGATAACCGCAAACCCAAGCGACCCTAGAGTTCCATTTCCGAGGTCACATTTCCCTCCAGTGAAATATTGGACAGGTCCAGGTTAAAACGGCAGCGTTCCGCTTGTGACGCGCCAAACTGGTGTTCCAGTTCCACCCCGCCACTGGCCACCACCTCATCATTTCGGGCGGACCACGCCATATTCGGGGCCTGTAAGTTCACCCGGTTATCCTCATCCTTGGACTGGGCCACGACCCCGCCATTCAACTGAACCTGGTTTTCCTTGTTAACATACCGTCCCGCCGGAGCGGTAAAGGTCAACACCGGATTACCGTTTTTATCAAAGAACTCGCCCTTCACATTTTTCAGCTTCGCCCCACTCTGATCCTCAAAGTACTGGGCTTCTTCAGCAACAAGATGCCACTTTTTTCGCTCCCCTTCCGTAATCACAAACGAGACATTCTGACCCGTCGCCTTGGGGCCTGTTTGCTCCCATTCCGCTTCATTCATTGAGCGGGCATCCTTGTCCATATCCTTTTGCGCCGAGAATATTGCCACGATTCCCCCGACCAGAAACAAGGCCAGCAAGATCAACAGCCACTTTTTATACGGCATGGAACCTCCACAT
The DNA here is from genome assembly GCA_964387265.1 of uncultured Vampirovibrionales bacterium. Lineage (GTDB taxonomy): Bacteria > Cyanobacteriota > Vampirovibrionia > Vampirovibrionales > Vampirovibrionaceae > CAYLWC01. Next base: position 16,904 of record CAYLWC010000012.1, read on the forward strand.
CATTCTCGATTACTAAGAACGCCTTCGGCTGAGATTGTTCCATCAGGCCCCGGATGGAGCCGGATTGCTTGGGGCTAAAACAGCATCATACCAGAACTTCTGTTCTCGCGTCCCGATTTCATCCACATGAATATGCTTCACTTCCATGTATTCATGCAGGGCCTCTTCACCCAGTTCCCGGCCCAGACCTGATTGCTTGTATCCGCCAAAGGGCGCTTTTTCACTGATTAAATGATATTCATTCACCCAGACCGTCCCGGTACGAAGCTGCCGAGCGACCTCCAACGCCTTCTCGGCATCCTGACTCCATACGGCGCCAGATAAGCCATAAGGGGAATCATTGGCCACCTGTACCGCTTCATCCAAGGTTTTGAATTTGAGAACGGACACCACCGGCCCAAAAATTTCTTCCTGAGCCACCGTCATCGCGTTTTCCACATCCACAAAGACCGTGGGTTCCACAAAATTCCCCAACTTCAGTTCCGGGTTTGCCGGAGTTCCTCCTCCCAGCACACATCGGGCGCCTTCTTTCTTGGCCAACTCAATGTAACGCAGGACCCGCTCTTGCTGCTTTTTAGACACCAAAGGCCCCATATCGGTTTCACGGGCAGCCGGATCCCCCAACTGAATTTGTTTGGCCCGCTCTAAAAAGCGGTTGAGGAACGCATCATAAATACCTTCTTGCAGCAGCAGACGGGTTCCTGCCGTACAACACTGACCGCTGTGGAAAAACGCCGCATAGAGCGCCCCATCCACGGCCAGGGTGAGATCGGCATCATCTAAAATGATATTGGCCGATTTCCCGCCCAGCTCCAGCGTGACCCGCTTCAGGCCATGGCTGGCCTCATGCATGACCTTTTTGCCCACCTCCGTGGAGCCGGTAAAGGCGATTTTATCCACCTGCGGATGCTGGGACAAAGCTGCCCCAGCTTCTTCCCCCAGGCCGGTGACGATATTCAGCACGCCAGGTGGCAAGTCGGTTTCCGCTACCAGTTTCGCCAGTTCCATCGCCACCGCCGGGGTTTCTTCCGCCGGTTTGAGCACCACCGTATTTCCAGCCGCCAGAGCCGGGCCAATTTTCCAGATAGCCATTTGCAGCGGAAAGTTCCAGGGAATAATCTGCGCGCACACCCCTATAGGTTCTCGTACCAAAAGATTCTGGCTGACGCCGTCTTTGGAAAGGGCCTCAATTTTTTGAGTCGTCTCCCGCTTGGCCAGGCGGGCAAAGTAGGCCAGGTGCTTCCCACTCAGCCAGACTTCCCCTTTGGCTTTACGATAGGTTGAGCCAGATTCCTCAATCATCAGCTTGGTCAGTTCTTTGGAATGCTCATCAATTTTTTGGGCAAGCTGGGTCAGGATTTCCCCACGGGCTTCTCCACTCATGGATGGCCAGGGGCCGTGCTCAAAGGCGCGCCTTGCTGCCTGAACCGCTTTGTCAACATCTGTGGCCTGCCCTCGGGCTACTTTGGCAACCGGTTCCCCGGTAAACGGGTTCACACTGTCAAAAGTCTCGCCCGACACCGCCGGAACAAACTGACCGTCAATATACAGTTGATATTCGCGCATCACACTAGCCTCCCCTAATCATGCTGGACATGTCTTTAACCAGCGTACCAGCAAAAACCGACAGGCTCAATGCGGGGGTTTAGGCAAAGGAGGATTTTTGCATGCTATCCATAAACAAGCGAATGCGCCACATGCCCTGAGTGATCTCTTTGCGAAACTGCTGCAGCGCCAATTCTAGCCGTGGCTTAAACAGGTCAAGCAAGGTGGGCTTTAACTGCTGGTATTCCGTCTGGAGTTTAACCAACGCCCCATGTAGCCGTTGCCTATCCTCTTTTAAGGGCAGCTTGTCCTGTTCTACCAACGCTCTAAAGAGACGGACCACCTGATTTTTAGCTTCCAAGTGGTGAATTTTTAACAGATCCGGCAGCGTTTGAGTCGGGAGCGGTGCTTCCAACAATAAAAATAAAGGTTCCTTGAGGGCTGAAATGATTTCAGGGCGCACTAACAGGGTCTTGAGGATCCGATCAGCCGCTTCTGCCCGGTGTGAGCTGGGGGCGGTAAAATCCTGCACCCGCTGAAAGAACTGCCCATACGTCAGCTGAGGAAACTTTTCTCCATCCAGAATTTGTCGGCACAATGAGGCGACCGGATTGGAAAGCTCATCTTCCCCTTGATACACTTGCATCCCGTCAATGTATAGGGTCCATATGGGGGGGGTTTCCCAAGAAACGGTTTCCCACATCAACAAAAACACCGAACCAACCGGATTATCCGGGGTGGAAGGCTGCCAACCCGCCGTCCACTGACACCCGGATTTGCTATAGAGCAAGTCCAAAGGATCTTCGAACTCAAAGGCCAGCCGGGACCAACGCTCGGTAATGATCTGCCGAATCACATCCGGCGCATCCATTTTTAGCAGAGAGTCCGGCAAGACGGCGGTCAATAAGCGATCCAGCAACGCGGGAGCCGGTTTCAGAGGCGGTGATTCTAAAGCCAAAGTAGACATAATGCAAGTGTAACCATGTTTTTTGAAACATCTACCCTATTAACTCCCCTCAAGCCGATTTATTGCTCCTTCCGTTTCAACACGCCCCCTAGAGCTTTTCCACGATGGTGGCAATCCCCTGCCCCACCCCGATACACATGGTGGCAAGGCCATATCGGGCGTCAGGCCGTCGGTGCATTTCATACAAGAGCGTGGTCATAATCCGCGCCCCGGAAGCACCCAGCGGATGGCCCAAGGCAATGGCACCGCCGTTGGGATTCACCTTGGCCAGATCCAGCCCCAATTCCCGAATACAAGCCAAGGATTGGGCAGCAAAGGCCTCATTGAGCTCAATCAGATCAATCTGATCTAAACTCAGCCCGGCCCGTTTCAGCGCCTTTTGCGTGGCCGGAATCGGCCCCAACCCCATGCAAGCCGGATCCACCCCAGCCACCGCCGTGGAGACAATCCGGGCCAAGGGCTTAAATCCCAGCGTTTGGGCTTTTTCTGCGCTCATCATTAATAAGACAGCGGCCCCATCATTGATCCCCGAAGCATTTCCCGCGGTGACAGTCCCCCCCTCCCGAAAGGCGGGTTTCAGTTTGGCCAGGGCTTCTAGCGTCGTCTCAGGCCGAGGGTGCTCATCGGTTTCTACCACAACAGGTGCCCCTTTGCGCTGGGGGATCACCACCGGCACAATCTCGTCTTTAAATTTTCCGGCGGCCATGGCCGCCTGGGTCTTTTGCTGGCTCTCCAACGCAAACTGATCCTGATCGGCCCGAGAAATCTGGTATCGTTCGGCCACATTTTCCGCGGTTTCCCCCATCCCGTACGGGTAATGGAGTTTGGCCAGCTTCGGGTTGGTAAAGCGCCAGCCAATGGTGGTGTCATATATTTCGCCGTTTCTGGAAAAGGCAGTCTCCGCTTTGGCCATCACCAAGGGCGCCCGCGTCATGCTTTCTACCCCGCCCGCCACATAGCAATCGGCTTCTCCGGCTTGAAGGGCATGGGCCACCTGATTGATGGCCATCAACCCGGATCCACACAACCGATTCACCGTCCCGCCACCAACAGAAAGAGGATATTTCGCCAAAAGTAAAGCCATTCGGGCCACATTGCGGTTATCTTCCCCGGCCTGATTGGCGCAACCCAAAATCACATCCTCAATTTCTTCTGGGTTCAACGCCGGATGACGTTTGAGTAATTCCTCTAACAGCAGCGCCGCCAGATCATCGGGCCGCACCTCTTTCAGCGCACCCGCATACCGACCAATGGGGGTACGAATGGCATCGACAATAACCGCCTGATTGACCGCTTGATTCATTGGGGGGGGGCTGACCTCGTTGACCTCACTTTTTCAGTAAACCACAAAGACTGTTTGGGAGCGAATCCCTCACACCGGCTGATATGTATAAAAGCCCTGGCCGGTTTTCAAGCCCAGCTGGCCCGACTGCACCTTTTCTTGCAGCAAGCGCATGGGACGATACCGTTCTTCCCGGTAGCTTTGATACAAGTGCTCCAGAACGGAGAGAATCACATCGAGCCCCGCCTCATCGGCCCAGGCCAACGGACCTTGGGGATAGTTGGTTCCCAGTTTCATGGCCGTATCAATATCGGCTGGAGTGGCCACCCCTTCCATTAGGGCAGACGTGGCTTCATTGACCAAGAGAGCAACCGTCCGCCCTAAAATCAGACCCGGCGCATCCGGCACCGGCAGACAGGTGAGATTCAGGGCCTCAAAAAAGTTTTGACCTTGCTCCCAGCAAGCCACATTCCCGGTCGGCGGCGAGGCCAGCTCAATCACCGGGATATCCCGGTACAGGGGAAAAGGGCCATACGCCAGTGTGGTGGGGTGATAGACCAGCGCTTGATGCGCCGTCATGTTCAGGCCATTGACCAAGAGTAACGTTTCATGATCCAGATCCAAAAAGCGCAAAACCGAGGGTAAGGCATCGGGGACGCCGATCTGAAGGACCACCTCAAAAGACATTTGGGTCAAGGCTTCCGGGGACTCCTCCGACAACATCACCCAGTCCATTCCCGCCTGCTGGCATCGCTGCTTGAGGATTCGTGTAATAGGCTCCTGATCATCCCCCAGAAGCAACACCGATTTAGGCGTCATAGCGGTAAAACCCCCGTCCGGTCTTGCGGCCCAACCAACCGGCTTCCACCATTTTTTGCTGAATAGGATGCGGCCGGTAGCGAGGCTCTTGGAAATAGGCGTTATAGACCGATTGGGTCACGGCAAAATTAACATCAATGCCAATCAAATCCATCAGCTCAAACGGTCCCATCCGAAAGCCTCCCGCTTGCTTGAGGACCACATCGATCACCTCAACGGTTTCCAGCCCGCCCCCCTGTTCACCCAGGAGTTTAAGTGACTCACTGTAAAAGGGCCGGGCCACCCGGTTGACAATAAACCCTGGCGTGTCCTGGGCCAAGACCGGGGTTTTCCCCAGGGATTGGGCAAAGGCGGTTAATGCTTCCACCGTCTCTGGCGCCGTTTGCTTGCCTTGAATGACTTCTACCAGCTTCATTAAGGGCACGGGGTTAAAAAAATGCAAGCCCGCCACGTGTCCAGGACGCCCTGTGGCCCCGCACAAGGCCGTAATGGAAAAAGACGAGGTGTTGCTGGCAAAGTAGGTTGTTGGTGGGCAGATTTTATCCAACGCCTGAAAGAGCTGCTGCTTTAAGGCCAGGTCTTCCGGCACCGCCTCAATCACCAGATCCACCCCAGCCATGGCGTTCAGCTCGGTGGTGGGGCGCAAATTCGCTTGAACTTGTTGGATCTCCGCTTCGGTGACCTTCCCTTTGGCCCGGCCCTTTTCCAGAAACGTGTTGATGCGCGATTGAGCCCGATCCAGAAACTCGGCCTTGACATCATACAGCACCACCGGATAGCCCGCCTGAGCCGTCACCTGGGCAATACCTGCCCCCATGGTCCCGGCCCCTAAAACCCCGACGGTGTTAAACCGATTCGTCATAATCGGGGGTCCACTCCGGTAACGTCAACCCGGTGCCTTCCAGGGCCTTTTCAATATCGGCCTTAAAGGCGTTCCGCACCTCGTCATTATCCCGCTTTTTCAGGCCAAACTGCCGATAAATCTTGTTTTTTCGGGAGCCGGGGCGGCCAAAAATATTCATGGTTCGAGGGTACCATTTATTGAGCGCCGCTTGCACCTCATCTTTGGTGACCGGATCGGCGGCCAGTTTTCGTACCCAGGTGTCCCCATGATTGACATGCATCATTTCTTCTTTAAAGATCCCCTGAATGGTCCGAACCCATGGGGCGTAACTGCAATCGAGGGCATCTTCCAGCTGATGGCCAGCGCCTCGATCCATGCAGAAATTAAACATAATAAAATCGGTCCAGGTTTCAATGGGGTAATAAAAGATATTCACCCGCTTGTCGTCTGAAGCCCGCTGAGTCCCCAGATTGGCGTTTTCATCGGTAATACGCATGCTCAGCGTGTCATCGAGTTTGGCAATCCGCTCATCCACTTCCACACCCAGATCTTTTAGCAACTTGAACATCCGGTAGGCGTGATTAACCTCATCTTTCACGATTTGGGCCACCAGGAGCTTTTCATGAATATCGGGGGCCTTCTCAATCCAGGGCACATAGCCATACGCCCCCGACAGTTCTGAATCGGCCTGCTGCAACATCAGGTTCACCAGCGCCTCGCGGTATTCGGCCGGAACCGGCTCATCGGCTTCCACCTTGTAGCCTTGCCGGAGCTTTTCAACAAACGCCTCTGTCGTCGTCATGGGAGATCCTCCGTGTTTTCTTTCATGATAGCGCTATTTACCGCTAAATTGGGCCACCCGTTTTTCCAGAAAGGCCGAGACCCCTTCCTGGTAATCATCGGTTCGCCCGGCAATTTCCTGAAGGCTGGCCTCATAGCCCAGATACCGTTCCAGTTCCATGCCCATGGCCAGCCGTACTGCCCGCTTCATCAAGCCCAGCGCCTTGGTGGGCCCCTGGGCCAACTGTTCCGCCAGCACTTGGGTGGTGGCTTTTAGCTCTGTCTCCGGCACCACCCGGTTGATCAGGCCCCATTGGAGCGCGGTGGGTGCGTCAATTTTCTCCCCCAGCATCATCATCTCCATGGCTCGTCCCAGTCCTGCCAGACGAGGAAGAAGCCAGCAGGCCCCGGAATCGGGAATCAGGCCGACTTTGACAAAGGCCTGAATCAAGCTGGCCTTTTCAGACGCCACCCGGAGATCGCAGGCAAAGGCTAGGCTCGCCCCAGCGCCTGCGGCGACGCCATTGATCATGGCAATCACCGGCTTTTCCATCGTATGGAGCTTGTGAATAATGGGGGCGTAACGCTTTTCGATGGATTCTCCTAAATGCGGCCGTTGTCCATTGGTCGCCCCCACGCTGCGGCTTTTGAGATCTTGCCCCGCGCAAAAGCCTTTGCCGGCCCCGGTCATCACCAGACAGCGAACCTGCTTGTCTTTTTCCGCTTCTTTCAGGGCCTTTTGCAGCTCGAAGCTCAGCTCATCGTTAAAGGCGTTGAGCGCCTCCGGCCGGTTGAGGGTCAGCCACAAGACGCCAGAATCATGAACCTCATAGAGCAGGTGTTCATACATCGTGATTGCCCTTTCCTTTATTGTCCCTTCCAAGTAGGCTGACGTTTTTCCATAAAGGCTTTCATGCCTTCTTTCTGGTCTTCGGAGGCAAACAGCAGGTAAAAGAGCTTACGCTCATAATCCAAACCCAGCTCAATGGTGGTGTCAAAGGCTTTTAAAATCGCCTCTTTACCCAAACGCACCGCCATGGCCGGTTTCGTGGCAATGGTTTTTGCTAAAGCCTGAGCTTCTTCCAGACAAAGTTCCGGCATCACCACCTTGTTAATGAGGCCCATCTCCAGGGCTTCCTGGGCGCTAAACTGACGACCGGTTAAAATCAACTCCATGGCCTTGGCTTTTCCCACCGCTCGAGTGAGCCGTTGTGTGCCTCCAGCGCCCGGAATCACCCCAATACCAATTTCCGGCTGGCCAAAGCGGGCGGTTTCTCCGGCGATAATCATGTCACACATCATCGCCAGTTCACACCCACCCCCCAAGCAAAAGCCATTGACCGCCGCAATGACCGGCTTTTTCAGTTTCCGGATCCGGTCCCAGCGGGCCAGTTGATCTTGGATCAGCATATCCATCGCCGAGGCTTCCGCCATCCGCTTAATATCGGCCCCGGCGGCAAAGGCCCGCTCATTGCCGGTAATCACCAGGCAACCAATGGCAGGATCCTGTTCAAAGGCTTCTAAAGCATCCACCAGTTCCGCCATCAGATCCGGGCTGAGCGCGTTTAAGGCCTCTGGGCGATTGAGCTGGAGAACCCCTACCCCATCGGCCTGATGGACCAGGATGTATTGATATTGCGTGGTTGTCACCGCCATCACTCAACTCCCCCTGTGATTACTGCTTCAAGTTTTCCCGAATTTGACGATAGTTGGTTTTCCGCTTTTCCACAAACGCGGAGGCGCCCTCAATGGCCTCCTCACTGCCTGCATGGATACTCAGCCAGTCCCGAGCATGGCTGATGGTCATCCCCCAGGAAAAATCCCGCCAAAAGTTCAGCTGTTGCTTGGTATAGCGGGTGCATTCCGGCAGTTTATCCAGCAGTTTGTCGGCCATGGCTTCTACCGCTTCATCGAGCTTTTCTCGGGGCACCACTTGATTGACCCAGCCCCACTCCAGGGCCTTTTGCGCCGGGAACTCTTCACACAATAAGAGAATCTCTCTTGCCCGGCGATCGCCCACAATCAACGGCAGCCACTGGGTGGCCCCGGCTGCGGCGACTGAGCCATGAGCGGCGCCCACCTGGCGCAGGTAAATATCATCGGCGGCAATGGCCAGATCACAAGCGATATTCAGCTCATTACCCCCACCCACCACAATGCCGTTAAGCCGGGCAATGGTGGGTTTGCCAAAATTCCGGAGCTTTTCATGGAGATCGATAAAGCCGCCCATCCACTTCCAGTAGTCTCGGGGGCGCTCGCCAAAGTACTCATACTGCTCTTTCATATCGGCCCCCGTACAAAAGGCCTTGTCCCCAGCCCCGGTTAAAATCAACACCCCCACCTCATCGTCCCAGGAGGCGTCTTCCAACGCGCGGGTAATCTCTTTAAAGCTTTGGAAGTTAAACGCGTTGTAGCGTTCCGGGCGGTTGAGGGTAATCTTGGCCCGACCGTTGTATTTCTCATAAATAATGCTTTCAAAGCCAAACGAATCCGGCTGTTGGGGTTGAATTCCCGGATGTTTCACTTTTTGTTGGGTCATATCAGGACACCTCAGCCGGGACAATGGGCTCTGCCGTCAGCATGGTAATGTTTTTAGCGGCAAAGCTCATAATATTAGCCCCGGCGGCTTGGCCTTCAGGAGATTTCATGGCCGCTTTCAAGGACTCCATGCTGTCAAAATACATTTCCGCCATCATGTAGTAAGGAGAATCCCCGCCCATGAAATTGCCTCGAAACTTGGTCACTTCCACCTGTTTGAGCCCCGGCATTTTTTTTACCAGCGGCACATGGACCTCAAAATACTCTTGATCAAACGATGCCGGATCGGCCGGATGGGTGTAGAGCGCAATCAACTTGGCACGGGCCATTTTTATATTCCCTCCCTGAAATAAGACATTTCCACTTGAGCCGATATTGTCGCACAAACACCAGGCCCTCTACAAGCCACTTAGAGCAGGCTCGGGAAGCCGGATAACTGGACTTCCAACTGCCGGGCAAATCGCTCCAGAGCAGCACGCGTCACCGTCATACAAGCCGATGAAGAGGTCACCGCCCCTTTCTCTTGAGCCGGGATCATCAGATTCAAGCTGACCTGCACGTCCGATCCCTGGGTTATTGCCTGCACCTGCAACACCGACTCTAAAAAGTCGCTCCGAAAATCATCCGTTCCCCGATTTATCACCTGTATCAGCCCCTGAATTAGCTCTTCCACTTCATAACGCAGCAGAAACGGGGCTTTGTACAAAAGCTCCGGCTGGTCTTCCTGGAAGAGCGTCATTTCACACACCAACCATTCATCATAGCGGGTACAAGGCAAGCGGCTTTCCCACTTCAGCAAGACCAAGCCAAACTGGGTTTTACCATCCCGGCTATCCAGAATAGCCCGGTCCACTCCCGCATCATACAAGCTTGATTCGCTTAAACCCTCGCTGGCTTGACTTTTATCGGAGACAGCCGGAATCACCCCAGCATATAAAGCCGCCACTTGCACCAAGCCTTGTACTACTGTGCCTTCCCCCACCAGGGTGTTTTCATGCCAGACGGCCACTTGGCTGGTCACACGCTTTGGCTCAATCAGGGTCACGGTGGATTGAATGCGAAGTTTTGCCCCCAGCGGTGCAGATGCGCGATGATGGACATCCACATGCGCTCCCACCCCTTCCTCACCCGGTTCCAGATACGGTAGAATATGCTGTCGGGCCGCCCATTCCATATGATAGACCATGGCTGAAGTAGCATACAGCGGATGCACCGGCTGTCCTTCAAATTGAGCCAACATGTCCTCGGTCACGACGGCCTGAAGCTCAACCTGATGACCCACTAATAATCCCGCTTTCATAGTCCCTATCCCTCCTCTCTCCGGTAGGCCTCCGCCAAAATCTCAATGGGATGGCGCACCGACATGAGAATCCCCAGTTGCTGGAGCCCATGGGCAATTTGCAACATGCACCCTGGGTTCCCAGTCACCACCGTCTCAGCACCGGTTTGCTCATAGAGATTTTTCAGGTGCTCAATTTTTCCGGCCAAAATCTCCTGACTCAGAACCGGGTGCTCAATGTTATACACTCCCGCACTGCCGCAGCAGGCGTCAAATTCAGTCAGCGGTACCAGGGTCAGCCCTGGCACTTGGGCCAGCAAGCGAACGGGCTCCTCTTTGATTTTTTGCACATGGTACAGGTGACAGGCGGCATGATAGGTCAGGGTTTTTTTCAGGGGCTTTGCAAACGGCTTCAGCTTACGTTTGGCCAACAGTTCCATAACATCCACCACTTTGGCGGAAAACTCCCGGACCCGGTCCCGATACAGTTCGGCCAACAACTGCTCATACGCCTTCATCGTCGAGCCGCATCCAGCGGAGTTCACCACAATCCATTTGAGGTTATGATCCAACAACAGCTTCAGATTCTGAAGAGCCAGCTCACGGGTAATATCCGTCTCTCCAGCATGATGCCCCAAGGCGCCGCAGCAGGTTTGTTCAGGAATCGTGACAAAATACCCGTTGGCCACCAGCACCTCGATGGTATCCCAATGGACCGGGTTATAAAATACGTCCATGACGCAGCCGGTAAAAAGTGCGACTTTTTCCCCGGACGGATTCCCAAAGGTCATGCCCGCTTCCAACTTTTTGATCTCAGGGATTTCCGGTAACAGCGCTTCTCGAATCGCCATGCCAGGAAGCAATTTCAGGATGCCCGTCTTTCGAAGCACCCTTTGCAGACCGCTCTTTTGATAAAAGCGGAGCAAGGATCCCAGCCTCATCAGCAAAGAATGATTGGGCAGGATGTGTTTTAAGATCCAGCGTTTCACCCATCGTTGAAGCGATCGGTTTTCCTGGTTTAACGCCTCCCGGCTGGCAATCAACAATTCTCCATAATGCACCCCAGACGGACAGGCGGTTTCACAGGCATGACATGCTAAACAGGGATCCAGATGGCGGGAGAGTTGCTGAGGATCAGACAACTCCCCTTCCAGCATACTACGCATCAGATACAGACGCCCTCGGGGAGATTCCGCCTCTGACCCCGTCACACGGTATGTCGGACACGCTGATAAACACATGCCACAATGAATACAAGCTTTCAGCTTATCCAATTCCAGGTTTAAATTCATTTTTGGGGGGTGGGACATCTCATTATCCATTTTTTATACCAGGGGGAGCATGCGACTGACCAGGATCTGTTGGGGATCATAGCTGAGTTTAATCCGGGACATCCACTGTCGAAGCACCCGATCAGAAGGCAAGTTATACAGACGCACCAGAGACTCGTATGGTTCCAGACATTTTAAAATCCGAAATACCGCACCCCAAGTAACAGCAGCCCTAGATAGTTCCTCCAGGGCCTTTTCTAAATCCGATGGCAGCGGCAAGTGTTCTATCCAAACCATCGTTATCAAGCTAGCCGCCGGTCGTATAAAAATCTGATCCGGTTGACACGGACTGGCCTCCATCTGTTCCAGCGCCGCATGCACTTTTCCGTCTGGCAACGCCATTTCGATTATCAATGGCGCATTCCAACTAGCTTGCCACCGCTCAAATAACGTCTGTTCCTCATGTTTTTTCAAAGGTTGGGCCCCCACACTGCCTAGGTCCAGCCCACCCAAGACGGATCCCGCCTCTTTCAACACCGACGCTTCCCCAGCCATCCGCAGATAAAGCTGAGCTGCAGCCCCCGAATCAGCATACACTTCGCATTGGGTCAACGGGAGCGCCTCGTTTAAAATCCGGGTGGCCGCATTCAGGGCTTTTTCTGGATAATCAAAGCCAAATACCCAACTCTTTCGCGCTGCCGCCTTCGCCTTGAGCTTTAAGACAACAGCGGTCATCACGCCCAACATGTGGTAACTGCCCACGTACAACTTATTAAAATCATACCCGGCCACGTTTTTGACCACTTGCCCACCGCTATGGGTAATCAGCCCATCAGGGGTAGCAATTTCCAAGCCCAGCACCCAGTCTCTGGGATAACCATACAAGCCAGCTTCCAACGCCAGGCACTCTTCCGCCAAAATATCGGATACGGTCCAATCCGGCGGGTAGCTGTGCGGAAAGACTTGCTGATGCTGGGCGGTGATTTTTTCCAGCGCACTAGCGGTGATACCCGTTTCCACATGGAGCGTCAGATCTTCTGCCCGATAAGACCGGACGGCGCACAGATCCGATAAGTCCAACCAAAACGGCGTTGCCATTTTTTGCGCTTCATACCACGATACGGCCATAGGAACCTGCCGGTCCGCAGCCTGCTTTAACAGCTGAGCGACTTGTTCAGCCGTTTGAGGCCGGGCACGCCAACCGTCTTTCCCGGTCAAGGTCATGGGCTCTACCGGAAAGTCCAGACTTGTCAAAGGACAGGCTAAATCCATAACCCCTCTCCTGCTTTCATGGTATGGGTTAATGCCGTATGGGTTTCCCCGCAGCCTTTTCGAATGGGGAAGATCTTGGCCGGGTTGGCCAGATTTTTAGGATCAAAGAGCGCCTTAAACCGCTTCATCCGTGTAAGATCATCTTCTGAAAAAATCCGGTCCATGAACGCCGATTTTTCAATCCCAATGCCATGTTCCCCGCTCAGTGTCCCGCCAACTTCCAGGCACACGTTCAGGATTTCATACCCACCCGCCAACACCCGTTGGACCATCTCCGCATCATCCGGGTCAAACAGAATATTGGGGTGCAGATTCCCATCACCCGCATGAAACACGTTACCAATGAGCATCCGGTATTCGGCCCCAATTTCATGAATCCGGCGCAGTACATAGGTCAGCTCGCTCCGGGGAATCACACAATCATGCAAATAAAACGCTGGCTGATATCGCCCATAAGCCGCCACAGCCCCTTTTCTAGCGGCCCAAAGGGCTTGACGCTCTTGCTCGGTCTCTCCTACCTGAACCTGGATCACTTCGTGCTGCTCCAAAATCTGTCGGAGCCGCTGTTCTACCTGATTCACCTGCCAGTGGGGCCCATCCAGCTCAATGAGCAAGACCGCCTCACATTGTTCTGGGAAACCCACCTGAAAGGCTTCATTCACGGCTTTTACGGTAAAGGCATCCATAAATTCCAGTGCCGAAGGGGTCAGCTCTGATTGAATCAGGGTTGCAACCGTATCTGTCGCTTGGGCCACTTGATCAAACGCGGCCAAAAAGACCCGGATAGTTTGAGGCACAGGGGTTAATCGCACAATTGCCTGGGTGACAATCCCCAATGTCCCTTCGGATCCCACCATCACCCCCACTAGGTTTAAACCATGGGCACGCCGGGTTTTTGAACCCACCCAGACCACCGACCCATCCGGCAACACCACCTCTAGGGCCAGCACATGATCGGTGGTCACCCCGTACTTAATACAATGAATACCGCCTGCGTTCTCGGCAATATTCCCTCCAATAGTACAGGCCGATTGGCTGGAGGGATCCGGGGCGTAAAATAACCCATGGGGCGCAAGTTCCCGGTTAAGCCAGGCGTTTACCACCCCAGGCTCCACCATGGCCGTGCGGTTTTCAATATCCAGTTCCCGGATCCGGTTCATCCGACTCAAGCTGATGATCACACCGCCTTCAACCGGCAATGCCCCACCTGATAAACCCGTCCCTGCACCCCGTGCCACAAAGGGGATCTGGTATTGATGACATAACTGGACTGTCAAAGCCACTTCTTCCGTGGTGGCTGGCAGCACCACCAGATCCGGTCTGGTTTTGATTAAGGTACAGGCATCGCACTCATAGACCAACAGCTCCTCAGGCTGATCCAGGACAAAGCGACGGCCCAACTTCTGCCGCAGGGGTTGAATCAACCGATCCACCGGGTATTTTGAACGCGCTTGTGACATCCGACCCGCCTTTTTATATTCGAACGCAAACTGCCTCCTCAGGCAGCTCAATCCAGAGGAAAAACATGCTTCTTCTTATTCTAGCCCCAAAACACAGCCCGGTATAGCAAGCACGCGAGACCCACGCCGAAGGTGATAAGATCATAGATACATCACAGATACGCAACCGGTCCAAGATAATCCCGTCCCTGTTTCCATTTTACAAGAGGCCTTTATGCCCCCATCTCACGCAACTCAACAGTCCTGCGCCCGACATCCGGCCATCGACACCCGTTTAACTTGTAGCAGCTGCGAAACCCCCATCTGCCCCCAGTGCATGGTGATGACCGAAGTGGGTCTCAAATGCCCGGCTTGCACGGGCAAAATCACCACCCACCTCACCCAGCTCTCTCCCTGGCTATTGATCACTGGCACCAGCCTGGCCGCCTTGTTTGGCTTTGTCTACGGTCACGTGTATCCACTCATACTGAATATTGGGTTTATCGCCATTTTTGGGGTGCCTGTTCTGGGGCTCATACTCTGCTATCTACTGGGTGGGGGCTGCGGACGTCTGTTGCATCGAGCCGTTCAACACAAGCAAGGGCGGACGCTGTTTTGGGCCGTCACCGCCGGGGGGCTCGGCGGGTTTTTCTTTAGCCCGCTGGCAGGGGTCTTGCTGGATGGGCTCAATATCTTACTGATGGTTCCTGACCTCCTCAAATCCGGCACCTCCAGCCAGTTTATCCTCTGGCGGCTGATCATTCACCTGCTGGCAGCCAGCTTGTTTCTCCGGGGGTTACAAAGCCCCATTCGTTTTTAGCAGGCCCTCTAAAACCGTTTTATTGGCCTTGGGGAAAGCATATTGAGGAAGTTCTGACACTGGCACCCATTTCCATGCGGTAGCGGCCCTGGGGTGAGGTTCCCCAGACTGATACACACAACGGTACGCATGCAAGGTGATCTTGAAATGGGTATAGGCGTGTTTGACCGTCTCGATTTTCTCGCACACCACAATATCAATGCCCAATTCTTCAGCGATTTCCCGCTGAACCGTGGTTTCCAAAGTCTCATCCGGCTCCTGCTTTCCGCCAGGAAACTCCCACAAACCGCCGAGTAACCCTTCAGCCGGTCGCTGTTGAATCAGTACCTGGTTCTCTTTATTCCAAATCACCCCCACGGCAATATCATAATGGGGCACGGGCTTGCGCTTGGCTTTAACCGGCAGCTCCTGTTGCATCCCAAAAGCGTATGCCTCACAAAACGGTTGAACGGGACAAAGCAAGCACCGGGGGGCTTGCGGTAAGCAGACCGTTGCACCCAACTCCATAATGCCTTGATTAAAGGCATAGGAATCATCCGCCTCCTCTAATAAAGCCTCCGAAGCTACCCACATCGTCTTCTGTACCGCCGTCAACGCCGGATCCTCTTCGATTTTAAAAATCCGGCTAAGAACCCGTTTGACATTTCCATCCAGTAAAGGGTGCCGTTGTCCGTAAGCAAAGGTCAGAATCGCCCCAGCGGTACTACGGCCAATGCCTGGTAAGGCTTCAACGGCCTCTAACGTTTCAGGAAAGCGGCCCTGGTATTGTTCCGTAATAATTTGGGCGGTTTTATGAAGGTTGCGGCAGCGGGCGTAATATCCCAGCCCCTCCCAAGCCTTCATTACTGCCTCTAACGGAGCTTGGGCCAAATCCTGAATGGTGGGAAACAACGTTAAAAACTTGGCGTAATAGGCTTTCACCGTATTGACCTGGGTTTGCTGCAACATAATTTCAGACAACCAGATGGCATAGGGATCACGGGTATCCCGCCATGGCAACAACCGACCATGTTGGTGATACCAGAGAATTAATGCTTCAGCAAAGCCGTTTTTGGAATGACCCATGACCCATTACTCGCTTGTTACGCCTGGATGGCCGGGTTCACCCTGGCGGCTTCTTGTTGCTCCCACTGCCAGGCCGTTTGGATAATGGCATCCAGATCCTGATATTGAGGAACCCAGTTCAGGGTTTCCCGAATTTTCCGCGCGCTAGCCACCAGCGCCGGGGGATCCCCAGGACGACGAGACGCTTCCTGAACCGCGATGGCTTTGCCTGTGACTCGCCGGCAAGCGTCAATCATCTGCCGTACCGAATACCCATGTTCTGTTCCGATATTAAAGACGGCGGAATCCCCGTTCTGCTCCAGATAGTTTAAACTTTTGAGGTGGGCCAGGGCGATATCATCAATATGAATATAATCCCGAATACAGGTACCATCCGGCGTATCATAATCGGTACCATAAATCTGGATAGCCTCCCGACGGCCCGAAGCCACCTGAAGGATCAAGGGAATCAAATGGGTCTCCGGCTCATGCGCCTCACCCAAGCAGCCATCCGGATCCGCTCCGGCGGCGTTAAAATAGCGCAGCGAAACGTAACGAAATGCCGGGTACGCTCGAGCAAAGTCCTTGAGCATCTCTTCTACCACCCGCTTGGTAAACCCATACGGATTAACGGGATGCAGGCGGTGATTTTCATCCAACGGCAAGTATTGGGGATCGCCATAGACGGCACAGCTGGATGAAAAGATACAATGAGAGATTCCAGCCGCACGCATGGCAGATAAGAGCTGCAGGGTCCCAAAAACGTTATTGTCATAATATTTTTGCGGATCGGAAACCGATTCCCCCACGTAACAGGAGGCCGCAAAGTGCATGACCGCCGTGACCCCATAGGTTCTAAACGTGTCCAGAAGAAGGTCTTGATTGCGGATATCACCCTGAACAAAGGGCGTCTGCTGGAGGAATCGAACATCACCGGTGCTCAGGTTATCCACCACCACGACTTTTCGCCCCTGGCCCAGTAACCGCCGGACACAGTGACTGCCAATATACCCTGCCCCCCCAGAGACCAACACGGTACCTGTTCCACTCATCCGAACAACCCCCCAGATTCTGATCCTGCTGAAACTCTTGTTGATACAGAGGGTAGCAATAAAATAGCTCACAGACAATCCCCGTTGCCGATTCCCCCACACCGGTTCCAAACTATTGGAAATCATTCATAGACAGCACCGCTATTTTTGGCTAGGGTATCTGTTATATAAACTGAGAGACCCCAGACAAAAAATTCCCCATTTTGTGATCTGGCCTTGACTGGCAATTGCGTTTACGCATAGTCCTCAGAAATCGAACGTGATTAGATAAAACTAATTTTTATTCACTAGGGTAAATATCTAAAAATACGTCGGCAGAACATGGAGCTCACTGACACCTATGCAAGCTTTGACACGGGCATGGAATGCCATTTATAGCGATCAACCCTACAGCGCAAGCAGAAACTTTTTGATCACCGCCATTTTCTGGCTCGTTTTTGGAACGACGATCGGCCTGGTAGCCGCCGCTCTGATGGCTTGGCCGGATCTGATTCACAACATTCCCCAGCTTTCATTTGGTCGCATCCGTCCCGTGCACATTAATGCGGTCTTGGTGGGCTGGCTGTCCATGGGGTATGTCGCTTGCATGTTCTATGTCGTACCGGTTCTGGTGGGGCGCAAAAGCCTGTGGAGTGAGAAACTGGGCAACCTGACCATGATTGCCTGGAACCTGGTGATGATTATCGGCTTGACCAGTATTATGAATGGATACACCGAAGCTCGTGAGTACGCTGAATTAAACGGTCCGCTAGACTGGATGGTACTAGCCGCCTTACTCATGACGGGGCTTAATGTCTATATGACTGCTTTAACCGGCCCGGAGAAAAAGTGGTACGTCAGCATCTGGTACATTTTGGGCGCGTTGTTCTGGTTCCCCATTGTCTATATGATTGGGAACCGGGCTTTTATTGCGTTTGATGGCCTGAATGACGCCATTGCCGGGTGGTTCTACGGACATAATATTTTAGGGATGTGGTTTACCGTCGGTGGGGTCGGAATTCTCTATTACTTGCTTCCCAAGTTTTCCGGCAACCCGCTTTACAGCCATACTTTATCCATGATTGGCTTCTGGACCATTGCCATGTTCTACGCCCCCACCGGAACCCACCACATTCTCCAGTCCCCGGTGCCAGAGTGGCTGAAGGCCATTGCTGTTATCTCCAGCGTTTTCCTGCTGGTGCCGGTCCTGACGGTTCTGGTGAACTTCTTTATGACCATGAAGGGTAAATGGCACCTCATGGCCGATCACTTGGCCCTGCGTTTTGCGGCTGCTTCTGGGTTGGCCTACTTGCTCACTTGTATGCAAGGGCCGTTTCAAGCCACCCGAGGGATTAACTGGTATCTGCACTTCAGCAACTGGGTGGTAGGCCACGCGCACTTGGCACTGCTAGCCACCTTTACCTTTATCGTGTTTTCCGCCAGTTACTATATCA
Source organism: uncultured Vampirovibrionales bacterium (assembly GCA_964387265.1). GTDB lineage: Bacteria > Cyanobacteriota > Vampirovibrionia > Vampirovibrionales > Vampirovibrionaceae > CAYLWC01. Next base: position 35,289 of record CAYLWC010000012.1, read on the forward strand.
TCCCCAAAATTACGGGGCGAAAAATTTACAGCCGTCCGCTCACCATTTGGCACTTCTGGCTCAGCTTTATTGGCTGGATCTTGATGATGATTTCACTGACCATTGCCGGCTTGATTCAAGCGGCTGGCTGGCATTTCGCCTTGCCCGTGGATCAGTGGGCCATTGAGATGGAGCCCTACATGGTTGTCCGCTTCATTTCCGGCATCATGATTGTGGCAGGCCAAATACTGTATATGTTAAACATCTACAAAACGGTTTTCTCCAAGGAGTATGAGCCCACACCGGCATCTCCCACGGGAATCGCCTACGTATAAGGTAACTTAAAGGGAAGAGGCTACCACCGCAGATGGAACAGAGACTCAATTATCTAATCGCCGGTTGCTTCGTCGCACTGATCTTTTTGACCATTATTTTTGTCACCGCAATTTTGCCAGCAACCACCTTTCAGCCAGAGCCCACCGAGGCGGCGTTTAATTACGACCTGCCGGAAAATGCCCTGGTTAAAAAAGGGCGGGATGTCTACCGCCGGGAAGGCTGTTTCTATTGCCATACCCAGTTTACCCGATATCAGGACCGGGAAAGTGGCGAAATGGTCCAGGCCGGGGATTACGTGTATGAGACCCCTCACCTGCTGGGAAGCGAGCGGACCGGGCCGGATCTTTCCAACATCGGTGGAAAATACCCGGATGAATGGCACTGGGCGCACCATATGAACCCGCGGAAAGTGAAGCCGGGTTCCATTATGCCCTCTTTCTCCTACCTGTCTGATGAGGACATGACCGCCTTGATTGCCTACCTCCAGACCTTGGGGGCCAAACGGGAAGAAGTGGCTCGCCGCGGCACCCCGTCTCAAGATCCCAATAGTAAACATAAATGGGAAGATCCCCCAGCCACCTGGCTTGAGGCACCTCAAGAAATGCAGGATGACTGGGTGCGAATTGCCGAAAACATTGATGTCAACAACTCAGCAATGGCCAACTCGGGACGCGGCATCTTTATGCAAAACTGTGCCGTGTGTCACGGGGTGACCGGCCGGGGGAATGGTCCTGTCAGCAGCACCATGCTCAAAAAGCCTGCCAACCTGACTCGACCCTTCTATACCGCTTATAGCGATGCCATGTGGTTCTGGAGAATCAAGGAAGGGGTGGCTGGTACCCGGATGCCTCGATGGGGACGTTCCCTCAGTGAAGAGGACATGGCGTATCTCGTCGCCTTTGTGAAAACCTTGCCGGTAGACGGCTCGATCCCGGCAGGGGAAATCGAAGTCACCCACTTTGGTCAGCTGGATGATATGAAAGTGATGAGCGAGAACTACAAAGAAATCGAGGAGCTGGGCGTGCTCTTTAGAAAAAGTCCCTACCATTACGGAGGTGGCCGCGAATGATTTGTCCATCTTGTATTTCCGGTGGAATTGGCCCTGGATACATTGCAGCCTTTGCCATCTGCGCCCTCTTTTTTATCTCAGCCGCAGCTGTGATGTTCTGGGCTTCCAAGAGCGGGCGGCTTGAAGGGCTGGAAGAGTCCAAGTACAAAATGCTGCAGGATGATGAATAAGGAAGAGGGAAGCTATGAGCGAACCGAATCAGACACCAGATATCCCAGAACGGGTTGAAATGAAAGATTATGAAGAATTTGAAATCGGGGAACACAAAGTACCCTGGTTTTTGTGGGTCTTTTTTACTTTCATTGTTCTTTGGGCGTCTGTGTCCTGGATCAAGTTTTTCGGATATTAAGCAAAGAGGTTTGGATCTTGCCGATGAAGGGATTGTCACAACCATATAGAATACTGGGCCGCCTGGGGCTACCGTTACTGGCGCTCACCGTGCTGGCCACCGGTTGTATTCAGAAAGCGGACGTTCAGCAAACGGCCCCCGTTGCAGCTGAGCCAATCATTGACCAGAAGTTGGCCATGGATGATTTCCGCTTCCCCTCCAAGGACCCTTCATTAAAGCGCGGCAAGGAGCTTTTTGAAAGCAACTGTATGCAGTGCCACGCCAATAGTTACTGGCAGCAGCCCAAAGTTCAGCAAAACTTGGCCTATACCACCCCCATAGATCTATACCTCTTTTTAACCAAGGGAGAAGCACCAAAAACCCTCTTGGTCAATAACGAGCGACGGGAAGTTCTGCCCAAGGAACACGCCCAAAACGGTAAGCTGCTTTCCTTCCGCAATAATATGAGTAGTGATGATCGCTGGGCTGTATTATTTTATGCCCGCTACCTGGCCGGAGCCGGTGATTTCCACTCTCTTCGCAACCGGGTTCCTGATGCGGACATCGGTGCCATTTTTGGAGGAAACTGCGCGGTTTGTCATGGGACGCGCGGGTTTGGCGATGGACCATTGCACCTGGGTAAAACCGGAAACCATGAAGTCAAAGATGGGGTGATTAAGCATAATATGCTGCCGCCGCCAGCCAACTTCAACGATTATCAACGGCTGCTCAACCGAACGGACGCCCAACTCTTCAAGTATATCTGCGAAGGGATTTATCCTTCTGCCATGCCGTCCTGGTACGGGAATGTCAGCCGCGATTATGAGACTGGCAAGATCAATTTCGTTTTTGATAACGAAATGATCTGGAACCTGGTCCGCCATGTTCGTGGGTTTACCTATGAAAACGACTTGGACGTTGATCCTGACACGGCACCCAAAGGATGGATTGACTTCCAAACCTGTCACTCGGTGCCCACCAACCAACCTTGGACAGAGTTGATGAAAAAACACAGCCCCCCGCGCACCCCGCCGGCCAAGCCTGAGCCGTCGCGTGAAGGTGGCAACGGTCAGCAAGGAGCACATCGCACATGATCAACCGACGGGACTTTTTAAAAATTATTGTCAGCATTCCGATTCTTGGTGGGCTGGCCCTGTTTGTCTCGCCTCTTTTTCGATACCTCCGGCCTACCTCTGGCCCATTAACCAGCACCAAAATTGATACCTCTGCCGCTTCCCCCCTGGAGTGGGAAGGGGATGGTGGACTATTTTCCAAGCCCGACATGCCAGAAGGCGAAAGGGAAGTCAGCTTCGACCTGACCGAATTTCCCGCACCCTGGTCAGCCCATACCTTTACTTTTGGTCAAAGAAGCCGGGAATATACTTTTAGAAATTTTCAGACCACCCAGATTCCGGGTTATGTCGTACGTTTGCCGGAAGATAAAGACGGGAAACCGGATTTTATCGTGGTCAGCCGCATTTGCCCGCACATGGGGTGCGTGTTCAATTTCTTACCGGAAGCCCATGAAGCAGCCGCGTACAACTACCCGCAGGCCAAAAACCCCTTGTTCGCCTGTCCTTGTCACCTCAGCGTGTTTGATCCGCTCCAGGAACAGGATATCGGTACTGCCGTAATACGCGGCAAAGTGGTCAGTGGTCCGGCGCCTCGTCCACCTCGGCAGTTTACCTGGGCCATTGAAGGCGCTAGATTAGTCATCAAAGAAGCTGAGACCGGAGGGATTTCCTAGTTATGGCACGTGCATCGTTTGCAGATCTACCGAGTCAAGCCTGGCAGCACGTCAAAGAGCGCATCAATAAAATTGACGTGTTTGATGAAACCAAGGTCGACAAGCAAAAAGACTCACCGTGGTACCAATTGGGCAGCATGTACTACCTGTTTTGGGTCGTGGTCATGGCCACGGGTGGCATCCTGATTGCTTTGTACCTTCCCACTACGGCGCAAGCCTATGATTCGGTTGGCGGACTCTCTCACAATGCCTTGGGCTCCATCCTCCGCGGTCTCCATAAGTACGGGGGCGATGCCATGATCATTGCCGCCACCTTGCGGATTTACCGGATGTGGTTCTCAGCCGAATACAAAAATAAGGGTGAGTTAACGTTTATTATCGCCATCCTCTTGTTGGTGGTCGCCATGTACTCCGGGTTGACTGGGTATCTGTTGATTTGGAACCAACGGGCGTTTTGGGCAACCAAGGTCTTTGCCACCTTCCCCACCTATCTGGATATCACACCCACCTTCTGGAACTGGCCGTGGGATTTTGAGAACTACAACCGTACCTGGTTAATCCCCAACATCATTGGGGCTGTTACCAAAGTGATTGGGAACCTGACGCACCAGGGGATGAGTACTTCGCAAATCCTGATGGGGGGCAGCTCTATTGGGCAAGCCACCATGACCCGGTTCTACTCTCTCCACTTTGCCTTTTCGCTCATCATGCTGGTTGTTACTGAAATTTACTTCTACAAAAACCGCATGAAACGGATTAACCTGAACCGAGGCGCTGTCTTGACCCTGTTGGGCATGCTGCTGTTTACCGCCATTATCTTCCCGGCAGAATCCGGCACCCGCGCCAACCCGGAAGTCACTCCGCTACCGATCCTCTCAGACTGGTACTTCCTGGCGCTGTATCAGATGCTGAAATATATGGATCCCTACTGGGCCACCATCTGGACTGTGGGGATTCCTTTTGTCACCATTGGTCTTACCTTTGTGGATTTTGGAAACGAAACCAGCCCGTGGCGGCGGCCCATCTTTACGATGATTGGAATTTTGGCCATCATTGAGTTTATTGTGTTCTCTCTCCTGATTATTGCCAATGTGGCCAATATCGAAACGGATCCGCCTTACTGGTTTGCCCACATGATTCTCTTTATCGCCATCGGGCAATTCTGGCACTGGGGTCTGTATAAACAACGCTTGCCGATGACGGTCTGGGTGTTGTTTAACATGATTACCAGCACCTGGTATCTGATCTTCTGGCATGTGATGGTGGGAGATTATCTGGCCCGATGGATTGACGGCCTGATGACAGGTACTACCACCCTTGAGAACCCGGCCAACCTGTACTGGAGCCTCATCTGGTTTGTCTTCTCGTTGGTTCAGATGCTGGCAGCTGGTTTTCTCTTCTGGCAAGACCGCAAGGCCCAGGAAGAAAAACGGCTTGAAGGAGCTACCGCATGATGACCGCTTCCACCCCGAAAAAACAGCCCCTGCACCCCATACTCTGGTGGGTGCTGTTTGGTGTGGCCACGTTTCAATTGTCCCTGTGCCTGCAATCGTCCAGAGCGTTTTTCCTGGATACCAACTGGGGGAATGGCTTGCATTTGCTGGGGATGATTGCCCTGCTGGGTCTGGTGATGGGTGTTTTGATGTATGACAGTTACGTCAAGGAAAAGCACCAAGGGAAAATCCAGCGGCCGATTCGCTTGTTTGAGTGGCTCTATCAGCGCCAATATTCCAATAAAGGAGGCATGCACGTACTATGAAATTGAAGATGAAGGACATTCTGGCCATTCTTTTAGCCATTCTTGCCAGTGCCGGCATCTTTGGCATGCTGGTGGGCGAGGGCAGCATCGTACCCGCCTCAGATAATGGCGAAATGCTGGAAGGGCTGAAAATGTACCTGACCGGCTTTGGCTGGATTTGCTTATTGGTCGGGGCAGCCTATGTCCTGACGGGTTATCGGGATCGGGTGGAGACCGATTTGCTTCACCCCGATGAAGAAGAACAGTCGTAAGGAAGGAGTCATCAGGTGTATACCGAACCCTTGCAACGCGCAACCCTCTGGTTAGAAAAAGGGCTGAATGCGATTTTTTCCCAAAAATACAACCCCTTTTACTACCACGGGGCCCTGCCCAATTACTTTATCTGGGTCCTGTTTCTCTCCGGGCTGCTCTTATTTGCCTACTACATCCCGACCCTGGAAAACGCCTATAACTCGGTGAGCTACATCACCCACTCCATCCCATTTGGCAACGCGTTCCGAACCATCCATCGCTATGCTGGTGATGGGATGATGATCTTTGTGATGCTGCACCTGGCGCGGGTCTGGTTTACCGATCGTTACCGCGAATACCGGATTGTCCCCTGGATTACCGGGGTGATTCTCTTGATTCTGACCTTCCTGGTAGGGTTAACCGGATATTTGCTGATCTGGGATCAGGAAGCGGTGACGCTCACCAACTTGACCGTCAACTTCCTCAATCAATTGCCGCTCATCGGACCGCCCACGGCGGAGTTCTTGATTGCCGGAAAAATCATTACCGATTACTCTTTAACCCGGTTCCTCTTTTTGCATTTGGCCATTCCCCTGGCCCTGATGTTTTTCCTCTGGATGCATTACATTCGGATTACCCGACCGGTGACCAACCCGCCGTTGGCTCTGGTGGTTCTGTTAACTGGGGGGTTATTTACCATTGCCGGGGCGTATCCGGTGGAACTGGGAGAAGCCCCCAGCTTAACCGCAGTCAGCTCTACCGTGGAACTGGATTTACTTTACGCCTGGCCCCAATACTTGGTACTGCAAGGTGTTTCGCCTAGTCTGGTCTGGCTGCTAGTGCTCTTGGTTCCGGTTGGTTTACTGGTGCTACCCTACCTGCAGAAAAAAGCCCTGCGAGGCCAGTACGCCAACGTCATCCGAGAAAACTGTACAGGTTGCTCCCTGTGCTATCATGATTGCCCTTATGAAGCCATTACCATGGTGGATCGAGGCAACGATGGCACCCGGTTCAAGCGTCTGGCCGTGGTGGATCCAGGTCGGTGTTCCAACTGCGGACTCTGTGTTGGCGCATGTGCCTTTAAGGCCATTGAAATCCCCCGGTGTGAAACTCCGGATGTTCTATCAGAAATTGAGTTAGCTTTAAGCCAGTCTTCCAATAAGGCTTCAGTGTGAGGTTTTTGCAACAATGACCAAAGAAACAAAAATGATTGGAATTGTCTGTGAACGGAGTACCGATCTCACCGATCGCCTGGATGAGAACGGCTATCTGAAAGACAACCCCGATGTCAAAGTCATCACCGTGCCGTGTAGTGGGATGATCCAGCCGATTATGCTGGAAACCGCCCTGAAAAAAGGCGCTGATGGGGTTTTCACCTGTGGCTGCCGGATCGGAGATTGCCACTACCGGGAAGGGAATAAATTCCTTCGCGAGCGCCTCCTAGGCAAGCGGATGCCCAAGCTGAAGCCCAATGTGGATAAAAGTCGCATTCAAGCCTACTGGCTCTCGGCGCTAGAATACGATAAATTTAAAGACATGGTGAATGAATTCCATGAAACCTGTCAAAAGAAAGAAACAACGGCTGAAAAGTCATAGAGGAGAAGGTTGTTCTCATGGATAAGCGGGAAGATATTTCACTGTTTTTGAAGAATGTTTGGTTCTTTCTGTTTTATTTTGCCCTGTTACTGATGATTGCCAGCTTTGGCTTGATTGCAGAAACTTAAAAAGAGAGAGGAAAACCATGGTCCATCACCCAGAACGCTCTGAACAAGAGTCCAAGCCTGGATATCGCATCCAGTGGTTCTTTCATGAATTCTGGCCAATCCTACTCTTTGGCTCCTTTTTTGTAATTATGTGTGCATTGCCCCTGATTTTATCGAGTCAATTTGCGGCCATGCGGGATTTTTCCACCTCGGATATCGTCTGGGGTCCTTATGGCTTATTGATTATCGGGGCCTTTTTGGTGGCCATCCTGCTGACGTTTTTTGCGCCCCGGTTGCTGGCTTGGTATCTCTTCCTCCTGGGTGTGTTGGCCTTGGTGTTGGCCGAAGGCACGGCGGCCTTCCGCGTGGGCGCCTCGGTTGCTATTGTATTTCTGGGCTTTGTCCTCTTTGGCATCTTTGTTCTCCCGCAAAAGCGTAACAAATAGCCTGGGAACAATCGCGCAAAAACTTGTCATGCAAATTGGCTTTGTGCTACAACATTAAAAGTCCAGACAAATAGGAGATTGCACTTGCATGGTTAGAATTCGGTTAAAGCGTATTGGTCGTAAAAAGCGCCCTTTCTATCGGATTGTGGTGACGGATAAACGGAACCGTCGGGATGGAGCGGCCTTGCAAGAGCTTGGATACTACAACCCCATCTTGAAAGAATTAAAGCTGGACAAGCAAGCGGCCCTGGAGTGGATCGCCAAAGGCGCTTCCGCCAGTGAAGCTGCGCAACGGCTGATTGATAAAGCCAGCGAGAATGGTGAACTGGTTAAGCTGGAAGTCAAAAAACAGCAACAGCTCTCCAAAAAGGCCAAAGCCAAAGCGGAAGCGGAACAGCAAGCTCAAACGGAAGCCGCTTCAGCCGAAACTGCAGCCCCTCCGGCTGAGGAAGCCCCGGCAGCAACTGCTGAGGCAGAAGCTCCCGCCCCGGAAGAGGCAGCCCAAGAGGCCTAAGCGCCAGCACCTCACACCACTGTTTTATATAAACCAAAAAACCGACCAGATCCTCTGGTCGGTTTTTTCGATACCTTGCCGTATACCGGCTTAGCGGGCGGCTTTTTCCGGGGGGGCATTCTCCAAAACGGCCAGGGCATCTGGCCCCACCAGCATGGCTAGCGCATTTCTGGCTTTAAGATAAGCTTGCCGGGTTTGGAGCTCTTCTTGATAAGCCGCATCTTGCAGCGACGTGACAATGGGCTGAAACACCGGCTCAATAGGACTTTCCTCAGCCCGGATCTGCAGGACCCGATGGGCTTCTTGGGCCAAATTCCACCGCTCGCGAGCATGGCGAAAATCATAGTAGCGTTCAATAACCTGCGTTTGCAGGGCTTCCACCTCTTTGGCCAAAATGACCATATCGGCATCGGTTACCCGCATCTTGGACATATCGGTCCCGTCGGCAAAAAGCATATCTTCTAGCATGTTGCTGCCAATCAGCCCGGCAGGGGTACCGGTCCACATGGAGCTTGCGACACCACCCAGGCGGGTCACATTCTGCAAGAGGCGTTTTGCCAGACCATCGTTTTCAACCGGCTCCCCAGTCGCATCCCGACGTGACAGCTTTTCAATGGCATACCGAATCGCTCCGCTCCGCTCAACCGCCGCTTGCCACAACATCCCAATGTCCTTGGCCGCCAGCTCTTCATCATCCCGAAGCTCATGGTAAATGGCTCGAGCTTCCAGGTTCAGGGCCTCGCTCATTTCAACCAGCGTCTTTCGGGTCTCCGGGTCCAAGCCCTCCGGCAGAGCCAGCGCTGGCGGATTCTTTTCCGCCGGGGTCGATGTTTTCTTCAAACGCTCCGATGCCTTTGTCTTTTGGCTTGTGGTTTTCTTGGCGTCTGAGGCCTTTTTCTGCACGGCCTCTTTTTTGACGTCTTTCTTTGCCGCCCGCTGCGTATCCAGCAGCATGGGCGGGTTTTTTTCAGCCGCCGCCACCGGAATCGTCACGGACAGGGCCAGCAGTAACCCCAATACAGTGATAGTGCCTGTTTTCATTCTCTGTTGCATGTGCCCACTCACTCCTTGACCTGATCATCCGCCACGGGCAGATCCGGGGGCGGTGGCCCCACCAGACCGGACGGGACAGTCGCCATCGTCGCATCCGTTTGGCTCTTTAAGGTAGGGGTTAATTCCAGCTGCTCGGGCAGCTCCTGGGGCAGTTGGGGGGCCTGCCCAGCCGCAAATTGGGCGGATTCTTCCGGGTTAACCAACAGAGCCAGTTGCAGATCCGAAACCGGCTCGGGTCCGGCCAAACGTTCCAGCTGAATCCGGTATATTTTAGCCTGTTGCCTTAGCTTCAACTCATTCAGCGAGGCTTGGTAATAGGTCCGGGCGGCGGCCGTGATGGCCAATGCGTTTCTAGACTGCAGCGCCTCCGTATACAGGGCGTTGTTTTTCAACACCAGCTGGTGGGCTTCTGTCAGTTGCAACAAGGTATTTTTATAGCCATGATAATTTTCAACCAGCCGCACCTTTAGTTCATCAATGAGACCTGCCAACTGAATCTGCTCGGTGGGCGTCAGAATATCCCCCGCCGGTTGCGGGTTGCCATTGACCATGTTTTGAGCCGCGTTCCCCAAGGCCATCGCCGTCATGTTCTGATAATAGCTGCTTCCACCTGCAACACCGGGCATCATGGTGGCCCCCATCGTGGCGCCTTGAATCATCAGGCTCAGGGTCTTTTTCATAAACTGGCTGGATTTTTTAGGCTGCAGATCCACCGGGGTGCTGAGCTTTTCCAGAGAAAAGCGAATCACCGGATTACGTTCCACGGTGGCTTCCCACAGCTGCCGTAAATCCGCCTCATCCAGTTTTTGCTGCATGGTTTTTAATTCCTGCAGAGGCTCGGTGGTATACTGTACCCCCAACTCTGTCTCCAATTTTTGAATTTTCGGGGTGACCTTGAAGGCCGGGGTGGTCACTGCAGTCAAAGCCACCGGCTCCACCGCGTTATCCTCAGATGGCTGAAAGTGTTCCGGGGTCAGGGGGCCATTGATCACAGCCAGAGGCGGTAAAAAGTTCCGCTGGGGTAATTTCAATTCTTCTTGCGTTGCTTCTTTTTTCTTCTCTTTCCCCCAAGCAAACACAGCCGTTGGCGCCAAGGCCAGCATGGGAGCTAAAAGCAGGATAATCCCAACTTTCGCACTATGTATCAATCGCATGGTGACTCCTATCAGGCCGTTTTTTGAGGATCGGGTTTGGTGGTAACATCATCATACTGCTTTCTCCTTGTATAAACCAGCAGCCATGGTATTGATTTCCATCACGACGTGGAATTGTAAAAAAAGTTTATACCCGCTTCGCTCCCCAGTCTAGTACTGCTGGATTTCTTCGGACCCACTCACCGGACGGGCATTTTGTAAATCCATGGCATAGTAAGATCCCGGCTCAATATACCCTTCTGCGGCATACCCCCGTTGCTGTGGTGTCCCAGCAAGCGGTTCTGCCGAAAACACCAGCCCGGATATTTGCGTTAACCCCTTATAGCTATAACGATCAAACACCAGTAAGTGCCATGGTCCCCCATACACTGGTGGTAAAGGCTGGCCCGCTTCACTATGGCAAAGCAATGCTTTGCCTGATAGGGCATCGGCCAGCGGCAAACACTCCTGCTCCCCGGCCAGGTTTACCTGATGAATAAATTGGGCTTCCGGCAACGGGTTGACCCGCCGGATCAACTCTTCCAATAAAACCCCTTGCCACTCGGAGCGATACGTCCAGCCCCCCACATCCACCAGTCGCCGGTTTTGGGTAACCTGAGGCCAGCTTTTCAACTCGGCATCCGTAAACTGGCCTGGATTTTCCACCAAGCCACTTATCGTTAGGATCCATTCATGCGGCTGGATGGACACTATTCCTTGTTGATACACGGCAGGCCAAGGGCGGGCAGTCGCCAGGGGGTTCTCCTGGGCAGCCGTGGCTTGGGAACGGGTGTATAAACTATGAAACATGGAAGCCATTGTATCACAAGGTCAGCCCGGAAAAGAGGATCGATCCCCCAGCCGGTCCGTCCTCAGAGCCGAAGTCGAAACTTTTGGTTGACCTGGCACGTCTCCAAAATCAACGTTTTCTTTTTCGGGGAAACGTGTTTATGGTATATCATAGAAAAAAGGAAGAGCAGGGTTTTCCACCAGATGAACCACCATTTTTTTGATTCCCCCCGGTTTTTGGGCAAGGGCCTAAGCGTGTTGATGCTTTCTCTTGCGCTTCTATCACCCTTGGCCCAAGGTTCTTTTGCCACCTCCACCCAAAGCGAGACTGTCCGTATTCAGGCGGATCATCAGATTTACAACATGGAAACCAAGCAATACCAACTCAAGGGCAATGTTCACGTGGCCTATCAGAACATGACCATCTCGGGCAGCGAAGCCACGATGGATGTGGATGCCACCGGCCAGCCTTCAATCGCCAAATTCACCAACCGGCCTTCCTTTAAGAGGATCGCACCGGATAAAGGGGAAGACAAAATCGTGGCCGACACCATCTCAATTTATCTTAAAGACAACTCATTTGGGGCTGAAGGAAATGTCCAGTCGCAGATTACCACGGTGGCCAGCGATCCTTTTACCATCCGGGCCGATGTACAACGGTTTGATTCAGCCCGAAACATCATGACCGCTGATGGTAAGGTCAATGTCCTGTACCAGGGGACCGCCGCCTCCAGCGCCCGGGCCATGGTGCGGATGGCAGGCGGCAAGGCGGAACGAGTCATTTTTTCAGGGGGTGCCAAAGTTGATAAGGAAGACAGCCAGGTCACAGGCGAAAAAATTACCGTCCTGGTGGATTCCGGCAACCTAATTGCGGAAAACAATGTCAAAACGGTCGTCACCCAAAAAAATAACAACGACAAGATTTATATTTACTCCGATTACCAGCAATATGACAAGGCCTCCGATCAAATGCTGGCCAGTGGTCATGTCAAACTGATTTTTGGCGATTACGTAGCCACCGGTCCCAAGGCCACATTTAAGCTCAAAGGGAACGATCTGGACCGGATTCTACTCACAGGCCGCCCCACGATTAAAGACAAAGAACGGGTGATTACAGCGGATACCATTGTCATTACCACCAACCCCAAGAATTTTGACGCCAAAGGCAATGTCAAAATCCAGTTTCAGGCCAAAAAGCAGCCTGCTACGGCTACCCCCGCCGCTCAACCCACATCGGCAGGCAGTAGCGCTCCCCAGCTCCCGGAAGATACCTTTAATGAAGAATTTTAGAAGCGTTTTTGCTAAATGACCCTGACTGTTCAACACCTGTTTAAAAGCTATGCGGGCCGTCCCGTGGTCAATGATGTTTCCTTCGACGTCAAGGAAGGGGAAATTGTGGGACTCCTGGGCCCCAATGGTGCCGGGAAAACCACCACCTTCTACTCAGTGGTGGGGATTATTCAGCCTGATCAGGGCCGCGTATTACTGGATGACAATAATGTCTTGGGTCTACCGATTCATCAGCGCGCCCGGGCCGGGATTGGCTACCTGCCCCAGGAAACGTCCGTATTTCGCAAGCTGACAGTGGAAGAGAACCTGCAACTGGTGCTGGAGTTTCAACCCATTTCCGGGAAAGAACGAAAAGCCCGTATCGATGCTTTATTGCAAGAGTTTGGCGTCGAAAAACTCCGGAAAACCCCAGCCATTCAGCTTTCCGGTGGGGAGCGTCGCCGGGTGGAAATTGCCCGCGCCATTGCCTCCAATCCCCGGTATTTATTGCTGGATGAACCGTTCACCGGGATTGACCCCATTGCCATTCAGGACATTCAAAAACTGATCGCCCTGCTCAAAACCAAGGGGCTGGGCATCCTATTGACCGACCACAACCCGAAAGCCACCTTGTCCATCGTGGACCGGGCCAACATTATCCATGACGGCAAGCTGATTTTCTCCGGTACCAACGTGGAAGTGGCGGTCAATGACATGGTTCGAAAGTATTACCTGGGCGAAGACTTCGCTTTATAAGACAGGACGCTCCTTGTGCAACGCTCTCGTTTCATCACCACCCTGGACTGCTACCTGTTTGTTGAACTGAGTTTAACGATTCTCTTTGGCGTGGTGTTGTTCAGTGTCATCTGGCTTGCGCCGGATACGTTGTTTAAACTCATTCAGTACGTGTTTGCCGGGAAAATCACAGTGCCTCAAGCGGCCTTGATTTTTGCCTATCATATCCCGCCGGTCCTTCAGCAATCCGTCCCCATTGCGGTCTTAATGGGCAGTATTTTTCTGTTTCAACGACTTAGCCAGAGTTATGAGCTGGTGGCCATGCAAGCCAGCGGGATCTCCCCCATGCGCATGCTACAGTCCGTACTGCTGGTCGGGCTGCTTTTTGGCTTGATCCACCTGGCCGCACAAGAATGGATTACCCCTAAGACCAGCCCCTTGCTGGAAAGTCAATACCGCGCCCTGGAACTGAAAGACCATCCTGACCGCAACTTTGTGTTTGTGGAAAAAAATCATGAAGGGCGGCTCGATAAATTTTTCATGATCGGCCAACTCCAGCAAAACGCCTTGCGGGATTTTATCATTCTCTATTATGACGATAACGGAGAAGGGGGCGTTCGGATTTCCCGGATTCTTCGAGCCGCCTCCGGGGGATGGAATCACAAAACCAAGCAATGGCAGCTGATGAACGGGATTGAGTATGTCCTTAGCGAAGAAGGGGTCTACCGGGAGATTCGGCCTTTTGAGGAGCAGCAGATCCGTACCGATAAATATGCTGCCAAATTGCTGGACTACAGCCGGGTCAACCCGATGGATATGGATGGTAAAACCCTAAGGCGTTATATTAACCTGCTTGATGAGGGGGGGCAGCGACAAGACATCCCGTTTTTCCGAGTTCGTTTTCATCAAAAATGGGCGGGGCCCTTGGCCGCGGTGGCCTTTGCCTTGCTGGGCGCCTTGCTGGGGATGGAGCGGGTCCGTACCAGTCGCAGTTTCAGCCTGACTTTTGGCGCCATGACCATTTTCTTTTACAGCATCCTCGTGCCGTTTGCCGCCAACCTGGGTAGCCTTGGGCTGGTCCACCCGGCCATTGTCGCCTGGTTCCCGCTGGTTATCACCCTTAGCCTCGCGTTGCTGCTACTCCGCATCCGTCCATTGGAAAGCTAGCCAAAGCAAAGGATAACGCCTTCCTAAAAAATCGACTACAATGAAAACAGCGGGTCGTGAAGGTGCTGGTTTGGCATGACCAAATTTAAAAACTATTATCACATTCTGGAGCTGGGCGAATTTGCCGATGGCGAGGCCATTAAGGCCGCTTATCGTAAGCTGGCCCGCCAGTACCACCCTGATGTGAACCCCAGCGATGCGGCTGGGGAAAAATTCAAGCTGCTCAATGAAGCGTATGACGTCCTCGGTGATCCGGATAAGAAGGTCCTTTACGACCAGTCACTCAAAATTGTCCAGAAAAAAGTCACCAAGCCTGCTGAAGCCAAAACCACCGCTGGGGCCTCCGGTAAAAAAGCCTCCCCGCCCCCGTCCTCTTCCGATCTCCGAGACAAAACCGCCGCTTCCATTAACGAGTTATTTGAAAGCTTCCTCAAAAAAGGCTTGGGGGGCGTCCCACCCCAGGACAACAAAACAAAACACTCCCACAAGAAAGAGCAAGACGGGGTGTTTAAAAACAACCGGAAAGATAATAAAGCCACCCGAGGTCAGGATGTAACGGTGGAAGCCAGCATCACTCCTATGGAAGCGCAGCAAGGCGTGGTCAAGACCGTCAATGTGCAGCACAACGAGGTCTGCAAACGCTGTAATGGCACTGGGAAAATCAACGGCAGCCAATGTGGCACCTGCCATGGCGAAAAGATCATGATTCGGCTGAAAAAAATTGATGTCCGCATCCCCGCAGGCGTTAAACAGGGCTCCAAGGTCCGGGTGGCCGGAGAAGGAGGCCGGGGACAAAACAACGGAGAGAACGGGGATCTGTTTCTCCAGATCCAGATTGCCATGGACCCGTCCTTACGGATTGAAGGGCTGGATGTTTACGGAGAAGCTGTTATTTCGGTGCTAGAAGCCGTATTGGGTGGAGAGATTAACGTCCCCACCCTGGCTGGATCTTATAAAGTCACCATCCCCCCACTCAGTTCCACCGGCAAAGTTCTCCGGCTCAAGGAGCAGGGCGTACAAAACGGCCAGCTCAAGGGCGATCACTTTGTAACCCTGAAAATCATGGCCCCCGAAAGCCTGACGGCCAAAGAAAAAGAACTGTATGAAGAATTGGCTCGACTGCAAAAAAACGCGGCTCGGAAAAAAAGCTGATTTTCCGTTTCCCCACACAAAGGCCTACCCTGTTGAATGCACCCCTCCACCTACATCCTTTGGATGATGATCGCTGGCGGGAAAAAATCCATAATGTGGATGAGAGGTGTGAAAAAAGACCCCGAAACATTCGGAAAAAGTGTCGGAAAGGTTCTGTTGTGGAATTTCAAGTGAGGATACCGGTATGGTGGAAAGCCAGCGCTCTGCTCTGCCTGATTGGGCTGGTTTTGCTCATGCCCCATGCGTCAGCACAAGTAGGGCTTCCCACCATGGATATTCGCATTGGCGAGGCCAACTCCCCGGAGGACGTCAGTAAAGGCCTCCAGATCCTGATTCTACTCACGGTGCTAACCCTGGCTCCGGCTATTTTGGTGATGGCCACTTCTTTTACCCGCATTGTCATTGTGCTGTCTTTGGTTCGTCAAGCCATCGGTACCCCAACTTTACCACCTAGCCAGGTGATTATCGGACTCTCGCTCATTTTGAGCTTTTTTGTCATGTCCCCGACGTTTACCCAGATGAATAATGAGGCTCTGCAGCCCTATCTCAAAGGGGAAATGAAACAGGAGGTGGCATTAGACAAGGGGCTTCAGCCATTACGAACCTTTATGTTCCGACAAACCGCTCAAAAAGACCTTCAGCTCTTTATGGGGTTGGCCAAACTGAAAAAACCCAAAGTAGCCGCCGATATCCCCACCTATGTATTGCTGCCAGCCTTTGTAATCAGCGAGCTGAAAACCGCGTTCCAGCTGGGTTTTATTATCTTTCTGCCTTTTATCATCATTGACGTGGTGGTTTCCAGCATCCTGGTGTCTATGGGGATGCTCTTTTTGCCCCCGACCACCATCTCGCTACCCTTCAAGATCGTGCTGTTTGTCCTGGTGGACGGCTGGTACCTGATTACCCAATCCCTGGTTTCCGGGTTCTTATAAAGGAGTGTAATCCCCCATGGACGTGGCATCGTTAACTGAAATCCTGCAAAAGGCCATTTGGATGATGATTCTGCTATCGGCCCCGATTTTATTGGTCAGCATGGTCGTCGGTCTGGGCATTTCCATCTTCCAGGCCGTCACCCAGATTCAGGAAGCCACGCTGACGTTTGTCCCCAAAATTTTTGCGGCCTTTCTGGTACTCGCCATGCTGAGCCCGTGGTTTATCGGTACCATTGTGGACTATTCCGGCGGGCTATTTCGAGAGCTTGCCGTCATTGCCAAGAAGCCCAAATAAAGGAGTCTGGTGTATTGGATTTAAGCCTACTGACCGTTCAGACCGTGATTGCCTTTCTGCTGATTCTGTTTCGTATCAGCGGGATGATCGTCAGTGCGCCCCTGCTCAACAACCCGTCAATCCCTGCCCAAAGTAAAATTGGAATGGCGCTGGCCCTTTCCCTCATCCTCTTTCCTCTCCACAGCAATAACCTGGTTGTCCCCACCGATCTCATCCAGTTTACCGTGCTTGGCTTTCAGGAGATCGTCCTGGGGCTGTTGCTGGGCTTTGCCGCCAATTTGGTGTTTATCAGTCTGCAGATGGCGGGTGAATTTATCAGCGTCCAAATGGGCCTCTCCATCTCCAGCGCCCTGGACCCCATTACCGGGACTCAAACCCCCACCATCGGACAGTTGTTTTTGTATTTTGCGATTTTGATTTTCCTGACCCTGAACATCCACCATGCCTTAATCTTAGGGGTCCATCACAGCTTTGAATGGGTCCCCCTGGGCAACTTCCTGAGCCATGGCGGATTGATGACCGAGCGCTTTGTCCGCCTGAGTTCTGAGATGTTTATTCTGGCCCTGATGGTCGGTGTGCCCGTCATGGGGATTATGCTGCTCACAGAAGTGGCCTTGGGCTTTATGGCCAAAGTCATGCCGCAGATGAATATTTTTATGGTCGGCTTGCCCTTAAAAGTAGCGGTGGGGCTCCTCACCATACTGGTCTGCATGCCCTATCTGGCCGAGCTACTGGGCAATCGTTACGCCGATCTGGTTCAGCAACTGACGCGCTTGTACGCGACTTAGGAGACGTTCATGGCCTCAGACAATAAAACTGAAAAGCCAACGCCCCGAAAGATCCAGCAAGCACGGGAGCAAGGCCAGGTCGCCAAAAGCCAGGATATGAACAGCGCCATCTCTCTAGGGACTGCCACCTTGGGGATTGCCTTTATCGGCCCCTATACCTTCACCATGGTTTATTCCATGATGCAGTACAGCTTGTCCCATCTCTCCGCTCGCCCCATGACCCTGGCCAGCTTCAGCCAGACGTTACAGCAAACCATTGAGTCCATTGTCTGGTTGTTGTTCCCTTTTCTACTGATGATGCTGTGTATGGGGGTTTTAAGCAACCTGGTTCAAATCAAGCCGCTGTTTACCGTCAAACCCCTAATGCCCAAATTGGAAAAGATCAACCCACTCAAAGGTTTTCAACGCCTCTGGTCCCTGAGATCCATTGTGGAAGTGGTCAAATCCCTGATTAAAATGACTGTTATCGGCGTCTCCGGGGTGTTGATTATCAAGGGACACATAGGGGAATTGATGATGCTGGGGTCGGTAGAAGTATCCCTGGCCTGGAGCACCATTTTTCAAGTCATGGGACAGATTGCCCTTTGGGCAACGATTCTGTTTCTGATACTGGGCATGGTGGACTGGTGGTATCAGTCGTATGAGCTGGAAAAACAACTGCGCATGACCAAGCAGGATATTAAAGACGAGCGGAAAAACCAGGAAGGGGATCCCATGATCAAAAGCCGAATCCGGCAAGTGGGGATCCAGATTTCCAAAAACAAACAGCTGGCCATGGTTCCCACCGCCGATGTGGTGATTACCAACCCGACCCACTTTTCCATTGCCATTCGCTATGATCCCGATGAAGCCCCGGCCCCCCGCGTCATCGCCAAGGGTCAAGACCACTTTGCTTTCAAGATTCGGGAAGTGGCCAAGGAGCATAACATTCCGTTGGTGGAAAACAAACCCCTGGCTCGATCGCTGTACGCGATGGTGGAAGTGGAGCATATGATTCCCCCGGAACTGTTTGTGGCGGTGGCTGAGGTCATGGCCTTTGTCTTTTCCAAGAACAAGGGCCGAAAGCTGCATAAACTGAAAGGGAGACGTCCCTCATGAGTACGGTTCAGGATAAACTGGCGCCCATCAACTGGAAGAACCTGCTCCGGCACAATGATGTGCTGCTGGCCGTCGGCATGGTGCTGGTGGTCACCATGATGGTCATTCCCTTGCCTTCGATGATCCTGGATATTCTGTTGACCATTAACCTGGCGCTGGCTATCACCATTTTGCTGGTGACCCTGTATACCCAGGAACCCCTGCAGTACTCTACCTTTCCCACCATTTTGCTGATTTCCACCCTGTTTCGTCTGGGGCTGAACGTCAGCTCCACCCGCCTGATTCTGCTTTACGGAGACGCCGGGCAGGTCATTCACGCCTTTGGGAGCTTTGTCATTGGCGGCAATTACGTGGTGGGTTTGCTCATTTTTATCATCCTGATGATCATTAACTTTATCGTCATTACCAATGGGGCAGGCCGGGTTTCAGAAGTGGCGGCCCGGTTTACGTTGGACGCCATGCCGGGAAAACAGCTCAGCATTGATGCCGAGTTGAACGCCGGCATGATTGATGAAAAAGAAGCCAAGCGCCGACGGACCCAAATTCAAAAAGAAGCCGATTTTTACGGGACCATGGATGGTGCCAGCAAGTTTGTTAAAGGCGACGCCATTGCCGGGATTATCATTACCATTATTAATATTATCGGCGGTCTGATTATCGGGGTGGTTCAGTTGGGAATGCCCCTGGAAGAGTCCGCAACAACCTTCACGGTCCTGACAGTTGGGGACGGGTTGGTTTCCCAGCTCCCAGCCCTGATCATCTCCTCTGCCACCGGTATTCTGGTGACCCGGGTCTCCAGCAACGACACTTCTCTGGGCGATGACATTGGCGATCAGATGTTTACCAACCCCAAGGTGCTGTCTATTGTCGGCATCCTGCTGTTTCTGATGGGATTGGTCCCTGGGTTGCCCAACCTGCCCTTTATGCTGATTGGGATCATCGCCATCGGCAGCAGTTTCCTGCTGGTTAAGAACAAGAAAGAAGCCGAAGCCGCCGCAGAAGAAGCCAAGCAACAGGCCAAAACCCAGCAGAAAAAGAAAACCACCACGGAGAATGTATTGGATCTGCTGCATGTAGAAACCCTGGAGTTGGAGATTGGCTACCGACTGGTGCCGCTCATTGAGCCGGATGCCGGAGGCGACTTGCTGGAACGGATTTCTCAAATTCGCCGCCAGGTTGCACTGGAATTGGGGTTTGTGTTGCCCTCGGTTCGCGTCCGGGACAATTTGCAGTTATCCCCCAATAAGTACAACATCAAGCTTCGGGGCGTGACCATTGATTCCGGGGAAGTCATGTCGGACCTGTGGCTGGCCATGAGTACGGATCCTGACATTACCGAGGAGATCGAAGGTATCGAAACCCGAGAGCCGGCCTTTGGCTTGCCAGCCTTGTGGATTGCCGAGGATCAAAAAGAGCGGGCTGAAGTTGCCGGGTATACGGTGGTCAGTGCATCAGCGGTTATTTCCACCCACCTGACGGAGGTCATCAAACGATATTCCGCCGAAATTTTAAGCCGCGCTGATGTTCAAAACCTGCTGAACAATGTGAAAAAGGACAATGAGGCTCTGGTTAGCGATCTGGTTCCTGATGCCCTCACCGAAGCCGAAATCCACCTGATTCTGCAAAATCTACTCCGGGAAAACGTATCCATTCGAGACATGGTGACCATACTGGAAGCCATGAGCTATCATTACCGCGTCAGCAAGGAGCCCGATTACCTGACCGAGCAGTGTCGGATGGCCCTGTCCCGCAGCATCTGCAAGCAATACCAGAACCCGGATACGGGAGAACTCCCCGCGTTGACGCTAGACCCGGCTCTGGAGGAACAAATAGCCCAAGGACTCACACCAGATGGGCAAGTTCTGGCCCTGGGTCCAGTTCTAACCCAAGGCCTGCTCAATGGATTGAACCGAGAAATTGAAAAAATCATTTCCGAACAAGGAATCCAGCCGGTAATTTTGTGTAACGCCCGACTACGACTTCCTCTTCGGAGACTACTTGAAAGAATGCTCCCGCAAATTGCCGTTCTTTCCTATAATGAAATTGGACCTACCGTGAAAGCCACTGCCGTGGGTTCTGTCCGACTGGATACAGCCCAAAATTGAGTTGAGGCCCCCGCATGAAACTGACTACCAAAATTACCGGTCTGTGCGCCTGCAGCGCCGTCATCCTGACCATCTATACCGGGGTCTTTAACGGCATGGCGCCTCTGGAAATCATCTCCTTAGCGATCCCAGGGGCCGCTTTGGCGAGTTTTTTCGGGTATCAGATCGGGGATATTTTGTCTAAGCCCAAAGGAAACCCTCACAAGCGTTCCCGGAAAAAAGCCGAGAAAAAGCAAAGCACTCCCCAAGCAGAACCCATTGCTCCCATCACCGGAAATGAAACCTTTTTATCAGACCTAGAAACCCCTTTGATCGAAGAAAATTCCCCATTAAATGACTAATCACCCTTTGAATAAACTCTTTTCTGGCAATTAAGGGGGGCATTTTCAGGAAATGCCTTATTTTGGTATAATGGGAGCAAGATAGGTGATCCCATTAAAGATTTAAAATCAGTGTTCGATATTCATAATGTCGGTTCAGTGATTGGATGTCATAACTATCGCAACGTACATGGAATCAAACGAACCTCCTGGAAGTAGTAGCGCAACCGGCGCATTGCGGACCCCCGAAGTCATTGGATCTCGAGGGTTTATCTACTATCATGCCCAGCAATCCATTATCGTGGCCCTGGCGATTAATTTCTGCATCGCCGCCATCAAGTTTCTGGCTTGGTTTATTTCCCGCAGCCCATCCATGCTCAGTGAGGCATTGCACTCGCTCGGCGACGGCATCAACAGCATTGCCCTGCTGATCGGCTTACGCCTCAGCAGCCGGTCTCCCGATGAAAGCCACCCGTTTGGATATGGACTGGAAGCCAGCGTTTGGGCCATTCCCGCCTGTGCGTTTTTGCTGATTTTTTCTCTGCTTGCCGTTTGGGAAGGCTGGAGTCGCCTGCTGGATCCCCATGAGGCCTATCACCTTCTCCCTGGTTTTGAATGGGTTGATCCCTTCGCTATTTCTGTTGTGGTCTTGCTCATCAGCATCATTCTAGAAGTCCTGGCGGTGCGCAATGCAGTTTGGGCCATCCAGGAAGAAGTGGGCCTCAAGGCCCGCGGCCTGCCTGGATTTATTGAGGCCTACCGGCATATTAAGCATGTGGTGGCCCCTACTACCCGTTTTGTCTTTTATGAAGAAACCATCGCCTTGCTGGGGGCAATTCTGGCGCTCATTGCCATCTCCCTTTCCCATTATTCCGTAGAACTCGGTTGGCTGTCGCCCCAATTTGCCCACTGGCCCGATGCCCTTGCTTCTATCATCATCGGTTTGATGCTCATGGGGATGTCCATTTATCTCTTCATTCATAACCGGGGCATTTTAACCGGAACCGCCGCCTCACCGAAAACCGAGCAGCGAATTTCGGATCTGGTTCTGAATCTGCATGGGGTTTCAGAGATTCATGACCTGAAAACCGTCGACCGGGGACCAGCAGGCTTGACCATCCACATGCAGGTGGAAGTCGAGCCGGACACCATGGTGAAAGACGTGGATGATTTGACAGAGCGCATTAAGGATAAAATCCAGGACCGGATCAGTAACGTCAGCCAAGTATTTATTGAGGTCCTGGCCGATGAGTCCGACGTGGAGTGGGGCAAAAAATTCATCGCCCTCATTGAGCAAGGCCGGGTGGAAGAGGTGCTCAACGCCCGGGAAGAAATTCTTTTGCGCAATGTCTACGATTTCACCGAATCCACCGTCCAGGATGTGATGGTCCCTCGGACCGACGTGGATGCTGTGGCCCTCAGTACCCCGCTGGAAGAGGTTGCGGATTTGATTCTGGAAACCGGTCATTCCCGTCTGCCAGTTTACGGCGAGGACATGGATGATATTGTGGGCATTGTCCATGCCCGGGATGTCTTTGAGCGGATTCGGAAACAGGAGATGACCATCCCGCTTTCAGAGCTGATTCGGGAAATTGACATTTACCCGGAAAACAAGCCCGTCACCGACTTATTGGAAGATTTTAAGCGCAATAAAATCCAGATGGCCGTGGTGGCCGATGAACATGGGGGTTTTGCCGGTCTGGTTACCATTGAGGACCTGATGGAAGAGATTGTCGGGGAGATCTGGGATGAGCATGATGAGGAGGATTCCCTGCTGGAGGTGCTGACCCCTAACCAGGTGCTGATCAGCGGCAAGTACAACATTGAGGATTTAAACGAAGAACTGACCTTGAATGTCCCATCCGATGAATTTAAAACCATTGGTGGCTTTGTCTTTGGCCAGTTGGGCCGTGAGCCGGATCAAGGCGATGCGGTGACCTTTGAGGAGTTGACTCTGACGGTCCAAGAAGTGGAAGGTCCCCGGATTGTTTCTATTCTGATTACCTCACCGGTCCCCTTCGAGCTGGAAAAAGTCCAGGAGCCTTCAGAACCCTAGGATCGAACCGGTAACCGACTTTGAACCAAGGCCATCACCTGCTGGTGCAAGGCATCAACCGGAGTGTCCGCATTCAACACCTGAATTCGCTCCGGGTGCCGTTTGGCCAATTGCAGATACCCGTCTCGAACCCGATCGTGAAACGCCTTGGCTTCCCCTTCCATGCGATCCACCGCGCCTCGTTGGGTCACTCTAGCAGCCAGCCGTTCGGGGCTGGCATCCAGCAAAATGGTTAAATGCGGCAAATGCCCCTGGGTGGCCAGCCGGTTTAGCTCCTCAATCATCTCAACAGATAATCCCCGCCCGTACCCCTGATACGCTACGGTGGAATCGCCATGGCGATCGCACAACACCACCTTTCCCGCCTCCAAAGCGGGCAACACCACCTCTTCCATATGTTGGGCCCGATCGGCCATAAAGAGCAACAGCTCACTAAGCGGGGAGACGGCATGGGAAGAATGTAGCAAGATCTGGCGCAATTCCTGCCCAAAAACGGTTCCACCGGGGTTTCGAGTTACCACGACTTTGAGCCCTTGCTGACGCAGGGCTTCGGCGCACCGCTCAATCTGGGTGGATTTCCCCGACCCGTCAATCCCTTCAAACGTGACAAACAACCCCGTCAATGTTTAGTCCACCTGCTCCTCGACCATTTGTTCCTGTCGTTCCGGGGCCTTGGCTTTCTTGGCGGGCAGAATGCGCAAGCGCCGGTTGGGTTCATCCCCCACACTCTCACTCATCAGGTGATGACGCTCCACCAACTCATGCTGCAAGCGACGAATATAGGAGCGCCGTGGGGCCAGTTCCAACGCATGGGCCTCGGATAAGACCGTTTGAACCGCTTCTTCAGCCTCTTTAAGCGCCAATTCAGTTTCATCTTCGTATGTGGCGCTGGCCAATTGCCCGGCAAACGTCCCGGCTTCCGCGTCTAGGGCTTCCCGAAGCGCCCGCTGAATCTGGGGCATGGTATTGGTTTTGGCGTAATACACCGGCACTTCATAATCCTGAGCCAGCTTTAGGATCTTGGAACCAGGCCGGGCATTGCCTTTCAGGGCGATCACGGCGTTGGCATCGTAGATGTTGCGGGTCACCTTAATATGATGCAAATTCAACCGCTCCAGAATCCGATCCACGAAGGCTTTGCTGATGGCATACAAGAACAGACGGACCTCGGCCTGATCCGTCGGCACCGGGGCCTCATCCCGGTTGTGGGGCACCATGCTTAAAGTCGGGACCGCCTCTTCCAGCGGGGCCTCTAAGGCTTTGAAATCGCTTTTCAGCACCCGGGTCTTCCCGGTTTCGGTATCGATTTTGCGAATTTCCGGAAACAGCGTCCATCCCCGCAGCAGGTGATCCACCGCTTCAGCCACATCGGGGTACACAGCCAGGGTCTGCCGGTCCCGGATCTCGATACACACATCAAAGGTCGGTTTTTTGGCCCGTTCCAACACCGTTTTCTGGGTCATTCGGCGCTTGGCCTCTTCATCTCCCAAGGTCACCGTCTCAACCCCACCAATCAGATCGGAAAGCAGCGGGTTTTTCACCACATTTTCCAACGTATTCCCATGGGCGGTCGCCACCAACACCACGCCCCGTTCCGCAATGGTCCGAGCCGCCAAGGCCTCTTCCTCAGCCCCGATTTCATCCACCACGATCACTTCCGGGGTATGATTCTGCACCGCTTCCAGCATCACTTCCTTTTGACGATCCGGGGAGCTGACCTGCATGCGCCGAGCTCGACCCACAGCCGGGTGAGGGATATCCCCGTCTCCGGCAATTTCATTGGCGGTATCCACAATAACCACCCGTTTCTTCAGCTCATCGGCCATCAGCTTGGCCACTTCCCGCAGCTTGGTGGTCTTTCCCACCCCAGGACGCCCCAAGAGCAGAATGCTCCGGCCTGATTCCACGATATCTCGAATACTTTCAATGGTACCGGTCACCAGTTTTCCCACGCGACAGGTCAGCCCCACAATAACCCCTTGACGGTTTCGAATGGCGCTGATCCGGTGCAGAGTTCGTGGAATCCCGGCCCGGTTGTCGGCGGAAAAATACCCCACCTGCTTGACCACATAGTTGATTTCATCCAAGGTCACTTGCTGTTCACTCAGCTCCACCATGTGGCCCTCAGAAAACCGGGCTTCCGGCGGGCGACCCAGATCTAAGACAACTTCTATCAGGTCATCCAAGTCATGCTTTTGAATGGCCCACTTGACCCGTTCTGGCAGAACATCTATCAGGAGTTGTAAATCGGCTTCGATGGAAAATCCCTCTAACCCTTCATGGGAATCAAAATGATACGGTTGCTGTGGATGCGCTGACACTGGGTGATGTCATCTCCTTCCGTTGCCGGGGAAACCGTCCCAACCGGCTCCCCGTGGTTAGGCTTCAGTACTTATTATAGCGGATTTTGCCCGGACTTTAAACTCCCGTACCAAAGTAGCTGCCGCCGCCAAGGCTTCCCCTTCCTGAGCAGGACCAAACAGAAATGGCCACACTTTTTGCCGGGCATACGTCCCCATACCCACCCCCTGAATCATGTGATAGGCGGATTGCTGAAGATACTGCGCCGTTTGGTGATTGATTCCCCCGGAAATGGTTAAAAACACCTGCCCCGCTTCCAGCCAGGGCCGGAGCCTGTCACAGCTCAAACGAGCCGCCTCCAGGGCAGGTACTGATGATTCAGGCGCTTTAGATCCAGACATGGGCTTACCGTCGATCTGGGCAATAATGGGGTATGAGCTAAAGTGAATCAGCTGCTGCACACAGGCTTCCCACTGGTCCACTGGCACCTCATCCGGGCGGAAACACAATGCCAGTAACTTTCCTTGCAAGGCACGTTGGTGTTGATCTAAAAAGCGCTCCAGCATATAGGGATCCCCGTAGCGGGTGTGCAGCTCCACGGCCTCTACCCCAGGATCTTGCAGTACCGTTTGAATTTGAGCCTCTACCAAAAATGGATGTAACTGTAGGGCCTGTGTCGGGCAGATGTCTACACAGCGACCACAGCCATAACACAGGGGCTGGGCAATCTCTAACCCCCCTGCCCCTAGCTCAATGGCCTCCGTGGGACAAACCGGCATACAGGCATCACACAGCACACAGTCAGCGACCTGAAGCTCAATTTTGCGAAAATGGGGATCGGGATCCAAAGGCAGGCTCACCATCACCACAGGCCAGGAACGTTCTTTGGGCAAGTATGATAACCCCTTCCGCACCGCGGCCAGCACCTGGGGATCCGGGGCCACATCCAGACAATTCACCCCCGCTTGCCCATACACGCGCGCCAATGCCTCAAGGGCAGCCGTCTCGGTCAAACTCCCCCCGCCAATCAGCTTAAAAAAACGCCCCTGCCGCAAGGCCTGAAGCATCTGGGTTTGACTGGCCGTGAGCATCGTTTTTTGCTCCCTATCCGTCTGGGACACGTAACACACCGGATGGTTTCTTATTGTACGATTGCCCCACGCAATTACCAAGTAACAAATCCTCCGTGCGACCGTCATAGAAAAAGAGCCCCTTCCTAGGGGGCTTCAATTTGGAGTATCCCTGATGCGACTCCGTTGGTAAACTGGTATAAGCAGCAAGAAAATAAAATCTCAGGCATATGACCCAAACACCGTTGTTACAGATTCAGGATCTCTCGGTTTGCTTCCCAACCGAGGACGGCCCCGCCTGCGCCGTCAACCACCTGTCCCTGACCTTGGGCTCTGGAGAAGTATTGGGGCTGGTTGGAGAATCGGGCTGTGGAAAAAGCATGACCAGCATGGCCGTTTTACGGCTGATTCCCCCACCTGGGGAAATTGAAAGCGGACAAATTCTGTTTCAGGGTCAGTCTTTGCTGGATCTGCCCTTATCAGACATGCAGAAAATCCGGGGCGCCCAAATCGCCCTGATCCCTCAAGATCCCCTGACCTCGCTCAACCCGGTGTACACGGTGGGCGATCAGATCATTGAAGTGCTTCAGCTGCACCAGGGATTAAGCAAGCAGGATGCCCGCAAACGGGCCGCCGAGCTTTTGGAAGAAGTGCGCATCCCCAATGCCAGGGAGCGCCTGGATAATTATCCCCATGAATTTTCAGGTGGGATGCGGCAACGGGTCATGATTGCCATGGCGCTAAGTTGTCGTCCCGCTCTGCTCATTGCCGATGAGCCGACCACTGCGCTGGATGTAACAGTACAGGCCCAGATTCTGGATCTGTTACGCAACATTCAAAAAGAACACGGCACCGCCATCTTGCTCATTACCCATGATCTGGGAGTGGTGGCTGAAATGTGTGATCGGGTGGCGGTGATGTATGCCGGACGCATTGTGGAACAGGCTCCGGTTCGGGAGATTTTTCAACACCCCCGTCATCCCTACACCCAAGGACTTCTCCATTCTCTGCCCACCCGGACCCACGAGAGATTGGAGCCCATTGAAGGGCATCCCCCCACACTCACTGAAATTCCGATCGGTTGCGCCTTTGAACCACGCTGTCGAGAACGGATGGACATCTGTACCACCGCCTTCCCGCCAGTTAGCCACGTGCTTCCGAATCACCAGGTGTGTTGTTATTTAATGAATCAAACGCCCGTGGAAGTAACGCCCCCAACGGGGTAAGCTCCACATCCCCCGTAACCGGATGAGCGGTAATCACCAGGGCGTCTTTCGACAAAAATTCCGCCAGCACCTGACGACAGGCCCCACAGGGCATGACCGCTCCCTGGGGCATTTTTTCCGCCCAAACCGCCAGGGCCTGAAATTGTCGGTGCCCCTGCGCCACAGCCTGGGTCATGGCCACCCGTTCGGCACATAGAGTAAGGCCATAGCTGATATTCTCCACGTTCACGCCAGTGACGACCGTCCCATCGGATAGCAACAACGCCGCACCCACCGGAAACTGACTGTAGGGAGCATAGGCGTGCCGGGCCGCCTGGCGGGCCTGAGCTAAAAGGGACTGCGCCTCATTCGCCGTCAGGGATTGCTGAACGCTCATTGAGTATTATCCTCCTACTGAGCTGCCAGCCGATGCTTCTTCTCCAAATACTGAATGGCCCGCTGCAGCTGGGGATCCGTTTGATCTAGGAAATCCTTTTCGGTATATTCCACCACAATGTCCGGGGCAATGCCCTTGTGATCGATATCCGTTCCCTTGGGGGTAAAGTACTTGGAAATGGTAATGTTCAGACCAGAGCCATCCGGCAGGGGATTAATTTTCTGGACCAGACCCTTACCGTACGACTGGGTCCCGATGAGGGTGGCCCGACGGTGATCCTTGAGGGCGCCACTGAGAATCTCGCTGGCGCTGGCGCTTCCGCCATCAATCAAAATCACCATCGGCTGATTCGCATTCTGCCCAGGATAGGCCCGGTATGTTCGTCGCTCCTGCTTTCGGTTCACAATGGAGACAATATCGCCTTTTTCCAGAAACATATCGGCAATGGCCACCGCGTTATCCAGTAACCCGCCATAATTACCGCGCAGATCGAGAATAATGGCCTTTTTATCTTTCATCTTCTGCAAAATTTCATGCATCTCTGCTGTGGCCGTCTCACTGATAAAGCTGTTGAGCCGGACGTAGCCAATGCGATCATCCTCTAACTCTTCAGTAAAGACGGACTTGAGCCGGATCTCCGCCCGAACGATCTCTTCCACAACCGTTTTTTCTCCCCGGCGAATGGTCAATTTCACCGCAGTGCCCTCTTTCCCCCGGATGCGATCCGCGGCCTGCTCCACCGTCATGCCAGCCGTTTCCTGGCCGTCAATTCGAATAATCTGATCTTTGGCCTTCAAACCAGCGGCCTCTGCCGGTGTGTCCTCCAGCACGGAAACCACCTGAAGCTTGTTATCCCGAACCCCAATTTGAATACCGATCCCATACAACCGGGAGTCAATGCTCAGGGTCTGCTCACGCATGTCTCGGGGTGGGAGAAAGCGGGTATACTCATCATTCAAACTGGCTAACATGGTCTGAATCGCCACATAGGCGTCTTCAGGATCTTTGAGTTGACCTTTATAGCGATCCTTCCAGCGATACCAATCCTGATGGTTGAAGGAATCATCCACATACTCTTCCAAAATCATATGCCAGGCTTCTCGGTAGATGTTCTCCGGCTGAGCTGGAGACAACGAAGCCACAGGTGATTGAGGCGACAACGGGTTTGAGCTTTTAAACAGACTGCAGCCCGTCAATCCCATTAGCAATAGCAGGAGCCCGCATAGGAACCAGGCCAATACGGGCATCGCTCGGCAGGCCCTGAAGGGTCCACCCGACAGTTGAAAAAGGTGATTCATGGAGAAATATCTGGTTAGTGCGTGTACTCGTCCACGTTCGGCATGTTACCGCCAGACGTGTTGGAGAGAATGAAGAGATCGATAATCTCGGACAACTCGTTGGCCTTGCCCTGATAGTACTTGATATCCGTTTCCAGCTTCCGAATCACGGTTTTGTACTCTTCAATCTTTTTAATATTGGCCCGCACGGCATCCAACATTTCTGATTGTGCCGATTGCGCTTCTGACAGCACATCTTCCATGGAGATACCCATGGCTTCCATGGTCAAGCGGATGATTTGGGCGCCCGTTTGCTTGGTCACCCCTTCGGGCAACTCATTCACCAGGCGAATCAAGGTTTTCACGTTTCCGCTAAATTCGGTATCGATATCCTGAGCCAGATCCGCCATGTTAGGCCCTGGAACCGAGGCAAAGCTGGATTGCCGATCCATAAGACCTTCTGCCTCAGGGGCATAGCTGGATGCAGCCTCAGGGAGATCATCGCCAAATGATAAAGGGGCTTTCGATAAATCTTTGTAACCAGACAGGTCAGCCATATTTCCTCCAGAAACACGTTTTTCTTTTAACGACATAGTATTAGAACCGGGAGCCTTAGCGCTTGTCAACCCTTGGGACAAGGCTGCTTGCTTGGAGATCCGATGGGCCGGTGGGTGGACATAAACTTGCTCCGCCAGTGGCGCCTCTTGATTTCCCAAGGATAGTGTATCATTAAAACTCGATTTTGTATCAGGTGCAGCCAATTTTACCCTATTTTCTTGAGGAGTGGAAACAGAACTGGCCGGGGTTTGAGCCGGAACCTGGGGAGATGGAGCGGGCAAGGAGGAATCCTCCAGATGGGTGATCACCTCTTGCAATTGATCTTTCAGCCGCGCTGCTGATTCTTGCAGGGCCGGGTCCAATGCCTCAACGTCTTCATCCCCTGTTTCCAGCAACAAACTATACACCGAGGCCCCATCCTCCAAGCGATCTCCTCCTTCACCCAAAGGCAGAACTTTATCAATCCCATCTCGAGGCTCTAAATCCGCCTGAGGCCCTTCGACATCGGTAGTATCAGCAGGATATGCCAGGGAAGCTTCCTCCAGGGAGTTGGCCAAGGCCTGACTCCAGGCATTGACCATGGTCTCATCCGAAGTCGGTCCCGTATTGTTTCCATTCACGGAAGATTTCAGGGCTTCCAGCAGCTTGCTTTTAAATTCTTTTGACACTTCTTCCGACATCTTTTTAAGGGACATTCGGTTTTTCCTGCATTTCTCAGCCATGTCAGACTTTTACCCATTGTACCACCTGACTCGAATTCATGAGAGAGTCGGGACCCCAACCAAGTGGACCGAGGAGGCTCTACTGGCTTTACTTATGGGAAACTGCTAGAATAACCCCTATGCACCCTGCACCGATCAAGATGATTACCGATGCCACCCTGGTTCTTCCACAGGGCCAAGTTCAACAAGGCACGCTCCTGATTGAGGGGAACCGGATTCACTCCATTCAGACCAGTGCCCCTGGCGCCTTGCTCTTGAACCGAGAAGACGTGGAGGTGGTATCTGGCAAGGGATGCTTTTTGACCCCAGGATTGACCGAACTGCATTTTAACGGGGCCCTGGGTTGTGATCTCAATCAAGCCAGTATTTCCGAGATTCAGCAGATGCTGGGACAGCTCCCGAAATACGGGATTACCAGCCTGTTACTGACCGCCCTGACCGCGCCGCTGGAAGATATGATCACCACCCTGAGCACGCTGGAAGAAGCCATTCATTATCAAAACCCCAAGCACAGCCGCATTTTAGGCATTCACCTGGAAGGCCCCTTCCTCAACCCCCAATATCGGGGGACCCACCCGATTCATGCCATCCGACCAGCGGTCTTAGATGATCTGGTACTACTCACCTCCCCCAACGTCAAAATGGTCACCCTGGCCCCAGAAAAAGATCCTCAATTCCAGCTGACCCATTACCTGCTGGAAAAAGGCATTCGCGTCTCGGCGGGGCATACGGCCGCCACTTTGCAGGAGATGACCCTAGCTATCAGCCATGGCATTCGAAGCGTAACTCATCTGTTTAACGCCATGCGCCCGTTGCATCACCGGGAACCCGGCATTATCGCAGCCAGCCTGAACAACGATTTGGTCTACACCCAGTTTATCGGGGATGGTGTTCATGTACACCCGGAAGCGTTGCGTACCTTGCTGCGTTGCAAGCCCGCCAATCGGTTGTTGCTCGTCAGTGATAGTCTTCCGCTCGCGGGCTTGCCTGAAGGCAGCCAGATGCAGTTTGCCGGTACGCAGGTGACATTAACACAAGGCCAGGCCTTCAATACCGAAGGCAGCCTCGCTGGAAGCGGGCTATTGCTGGATGAGTGCTTGCGTAATTTGGTGCGTTGGAAGTTACTTTCTTTTCCTGAAGCCATTCCTTTGGTCACCACGTACCCTTCGGAATTCCTTGGCCGCAGCAACCAGTTAGGCCGCTTGGAGGCGGGGCAGCTGGCTGATCTGGTACTTTGGGATCAAGAGACCATGGCTGTTCAGGCCACCTGGATCAATGGCGAGCTGGTCTACAACGCATTGTCTGAGCGGGCAACACTCGCTAAACCGTAAAAGCGATTTCCAAGCGCTCTTTTTGAGGGTGGGTAGCCTGATGCAGGGCTTGTTTTAAAAGCTGACATGAAGGACATTCCCCGCAATGCCGGGCCTGTCCTTCATAGCAGCTCCAGATCTTGGATAAGGGCACCCCCAGTTCCAGCCCTCGGTCAATGATTTGCGCCTTGCTCAGTTGGCC
The DNA here is from genome assembly GCA_964387265.1 of uncultured Vampirovibrionales bacterium. Classification (GTDB taxonomy): domain Bacteria; phylum Cyanobacteriota; class Vampirovibrionia; order Vampirovibrionales; family Vampirovibrionaceae; genus CAYLWC01. The sequence goes on from CAYLWC010000012.1 coordinate 67,335, forward strand.
CATCGGTGTTTGCACCTGAACCCGGTTTAACGTGGAGTACGCCAGGGCCTCGGTGAGCCGATCCCGATACAGCTGGGTGTTGTCTGGAAAATTCGTTGCCTCATCGGCATTGGCCCCAAAAACCACGGAATCCGCTTGATGGTATTCCGCATAAGCGGCAGCGATATTGAGAAACACCCCGTTTCGGTTGGGAACCCACACCCGGTGGATGTCGGTTAACGGGGTCGTTTGGTCCGTACGCTGAGACATGGCCATCTCCTGCGGCAGCAACTGGGCCAGCCATGGCAATTCAATGACTTGATGGTGGAGATGATAATGATCCGCAATGGCTTTGGACGCCTGAAATTCCTGTTCCCAGGCCCGTTGCCCGTACCAAAACGTCAAGGTGATAACCACTTGCTGCGTTTCTAGCGTTTCGGCCAAGGCCACCACCGAATCCAACCCGCCAGAGAGCAGCACCACCGCTGTTGGGGCTTTACGGGACATAGGATTCCAGTTCATCCCGGACAAACTGCGGTAAGGTCTCCAATGCCAACATCTCCCGGACGGCAGGCTCTCCGCCCAGGGTATAAATGGCCGAGACGGCAGCCAGCGCCACGTCATCGTCTTTATCAGCCAACATGGTTTTCAGATGCCCGATACAGTGAGGCTCACCAATGACCCCAAGGGCTTCCACCGCCGCCAAGCGAATGGAAGGGGCCTCATCTTTCAAGGCATAGAGGAGGCTGTCGGTGGCTTTTTGATGGGGTCGCCCAATTCGGGCCAGGGCCTCAATGATTTGCTCCTTGAGAAAGTTAAACTTGTCGCGAATGCCTCGCTTGGACTCCAGTAAATCAATGAGCGGCTCAATCGCCCGAATGTCCCCCAGCATGCCAAGAGCCTTGGCCGCTGATTCCTTCAGGTATAAAGATTTTTCCCGATCATCGACTAAAATATCCAGCAATGGACTGACAGCATGATGATCCCCCAGACGTCCCAGGCTCTCTGCTGCCGCCAAACGCAAGCGATAATTCTCCGTGCGGTTATTTAGCAGGCGCATCAGTGGATCAATGGCTTGGCTATCCCCCATCCGTCCCAGGGCTTGGGCCGCCACACAGCGCAGTCGCAAGCAGTCTTCGGTAGCCACGTAGGCAGGATCCTGAAACAGCCGGATCTCCTGAGCCACCTGCACCACATCCAAAATTACCGCCACCGCACTATAGGCTTTCACCCGACTTAACACGCTGATACAATGCATCACCAGGCGAGCGCTGTGATTGGTTTTGACCTGTTCCAGCAAACACAGGATCCCCTTGGGGTCTGGCTCATGCAGGAGTAAATCCCCCAACGCCGTCACCGCGCAAAGGCGCTTATCCAGGGGTTCTTGTTCAGTAGCTTCAATGAGAGCCACCAGATCTTCTACATTTTGCGGTAGCGTTTCCATGGGCGGAAAGTCTCTTGGGCCACGCCAGGACCATTTGGCTAGCTTGTGCACTGACACTGTATCGCAAGTCCCCCACTACGCTCAATGCATCGCTTGGATGAAAGTTTTTAGATTGTAACAAAAACAATCAAAAAGAATAGCCCTTTGCCCCGATTATTTACACAACCTTCTCCTCAATGTGCTGGAACACAAAACCGTATTTCCAGGTGAATCCAAGCGACTGTTTTCCACTTTGGCTTCTCATTTGAGTCCGGTTCTTACAAATGTAACGAAAGTTTACGCATTCCCAAATCTCCTCCTTGCGCAAATTTTCATCTTTTGCTTGAAAAAATTATTACATTTTGTAAATATAGTGTTGAGCAATTGTTATAATACCGATGCAAAACTGAATAACGGGTGACGTTTTAAAGGATAGGGAGAGCAAACGTGAGTGTACTGGATCCTTTTGAGTCAGATAATCTAGTCTTGGGTACGTTTAAGCGGTGGAGTTCCTCCGCAGTGGAGTGTTACCTGAGAAAAGCCAACTGTGATGGGTGTTACTATCAGAAATTCTTTGCGGATCGTCCATATGAGTGCAAGATGAATCTGGCTGTGGAGCAACTTTTAGAAACCATTGGAGAGCCCAGCCAAAGCCTGGTGTCCAAAATCTCCTAATTTATTCTACCCCCTTACACAGAAAGCGCCTGTCAACCACACAGGCGCTTTCTGTTAGGATTGCATCACCCCACCAGGTGGGGTAGGATGCCACTATCATTCCCCTGCAAAAAACCCTCAACCATTCAGCAAATTCCATCAAATTAAAAAGGAAGCCTTCAATGCCGTATATTTCACCTGCCCTGATCGTTTTTTTGATCCTCCTGGTCCTGCCCATCAAACTCTCCAGCCAGACCCTCAAGCTCCTGGCTTTTCTGATCTGGGTTCTGGGAGGTACGGTGTTGACCTACCTGGGCGTGGTCCGGGTTCTCCAGGCAGACGCCAGCCTGTTCATGATTCTGGGTTGGGGGTTTCTGGCTTTGCTGATTGGGGCGGGAAAAGGGAAATTTGTGCTGAGCAAAACATCGGCGCGCAATATCGAACGTCTCAATGGCTTTACCGAGCCGCACAAGCCCATTCATGTCTACAGCCTGCGTAGTTGGATTATCATTGGGGTGATGATCGGCATTGCCACCGTGCTGAACATGTTCCCAGGCGTGGATCTTTTGGTTCGGGGTCTGGTTAATCTGGCCATTGGCTTTGCCCTCATTACCAGCAGTCTGGCTTATCTCAAAGCCCTGGGTCATTCCCAAGCCAGCGTTTAGGATTTGCATTGAATGTCATATTTGAATTAAAATATGACATAGCTTTGCAAAACAAAAAGGTGCACGCCTGATGCTCCAACTTTCCTCCCGACCCGCTCCCGTTTTGGCCTTTGGCGGAAAACCAAAACCAGAGGATGACGACTATGGGTATTACTGGAGAACAATCAGGCAATATCCCTTGCTTTCCTACGAAGAGGAACAGGCCCTAATTCGGCAAATTGGAGCGGGGGCCGAAGCGCCTAAAACCAAACTCATTAACAGTCATCTGTTGCTGGTGGCTCGGATTGCCCAAGGCTACCGGAGCCGGGGCCTCCCCATCATGGATGTGATTCAGCTGGGCAATGAAGGGTTGATCCGGGCAGTGAACAACGTGGGAGAGGGTAAATATCGCCCACAACCGGGAAGACGGTTTAATAATTATGCCCAATGGTGGATTCGTCGGGGCATCACCGGAAATATACCGGCTGAAACCCGCGTGGTGAGATTACCGGATAATATTGTGGATGATCTCAACAAGCTTCGTAAAACTTCCCGGGAACTCACCCAACACCTGGGGCGGCCGCCCCAACCGGAAGAATTGGCCGACGCGCTGGAGATCACGGTTGAAAAAACTGTCCTGCTTCTGCGATCTGATCAATCATCGCTGTCCCTTGAAGCCCCCATTGGTGATAAGACACAGTTGAAGGACACCTTCCACCACACCGCCAAGCGACACCCGAATGTCCTGGTGGAAAAAAATCAGATGGCCCAAACCCTACGAGATGCCACCCAGGCCCTTTCCCCACGCCTGCAGCAAGTAATTCGCTTACATTATGGGCTGGATGGTGGCAAGGAACTGAGCCTCAAGGAAATTGGCCGGATCATGGGCTTTAGCGGCGAACGGGCTCGCCAGCTGAAAAACCAGGCCATCGCAGAGTTACATAAACTCCTGCCCGAATGCTTTGCTCACGTGGAAGCGGACGACTAGCGCAGTTGATCCCATTGTGCCGGGTCAAAGCCTTGTAAACGGGTTTGACCCCTTAAAAGCACCGGGCGCTTGATCAGGTTGGGATCCTGCAACATCAGCCGGATGGCTTCGGCTTTATCAGGCACCTGTTTCCCCAGATTTTTTTCTTTATAGAGCGTGCTTCGGCTATTGAGGCTGGCTTTGACATTCTGGGGCTCAATCAGTTGCTCTAACACCTCCCGACTGGGCGGGTTTTTGATAATATCCTGTTCCTGATACGTAATGCCGTGCTCGTCTAAGAAGGCTTTGGCTTTTTTACAAGTCACACAGGTATTTTTGCTGTAAACAAGCACATCCGCCATGGCGCTTACCCCGGCTGATGCCCGGTGACCAGCAAGGAGCCGATCTCAGTGCGGAAGCGCCGGACATCCTCAACCGTCTCATAGCCCCAGCCGGGTTTAAATTGGCTTTCATCCACCGGGCGGGCATCCAGAATCCGCTCCGTTCGAACCCCCTGAAATCCAGCTTCTTCAAAAAGACGTTGATAGTCGGCTTCAGACAGATACTGCATGGGAATCCCCACCAGTTCGCCCCAGCATTCCGAGTGGGTGTGCTCCCGGTAAAAATCCACCATGATCCATAGAGAGCCACCGGGCTTTAAAATCCGGCGCCACTCTCGGAGGGTTTCCAAGGGATCCGGCGTATAATACAAGACCTCAACTGAAAGTACCCGATCAAACCGGTGGTCTTCCAAGGGAAGCTGATGGGCTGGCGCCTGATGAAACTCGGTATTGGCTTCGGTCGTCAACACTCTGGCCCGTTGGACCATCTCTGGAGAGAGATCCACCCCAACCACAAGCCCTTCTGGCCCAACCCGATTGGCCATGGCCCGAACGGCATATCCATTTCCGCAGCCAATATCCACGCATCGCATGCCAGAGCCGATGCGCATTTTTTCTAAAATCTGGGATACTCGAGGCCAATGACCCTCCGCCATGGATTCTCCACGCCCTTCCTGAGCCCAGGTATCAAAAAGTTCCGACGTTTTTCGAAGCTGAGGGTCTAATAAATTGGTCAGGGTTATTGATTCCATTGACGCCATCCCCCTTGCAGGGAGTACACATGTTGATAACCCATCACTTGCAGGGTATCGGCAGCCAAGGCGGAACGGCTTCCTCCACCACAATACATCACAACGACCTGGTCCTGATTCGGGACCACCTCATCAATTTCAACTTCCAGAATACCCCGCGGCAGGCTCACCGCCCCAGGGATGGCACCAGCCTGAAAGTCCTCCCGTTCCCGTACATCCAGCAAAATCATCTCTTTGTTCTCAGCCAGCCATTGCTTCAACTCATCCTGGCTGATTTCCCGAATGCGACTTTTGGCCTCCTGGACCAATTCCTGAAAGGTTTTACCCCTTGAAGAAACGCTCATATCCAAGCTCCTACAATCCTACATGATGCAGGCCTTATTGTACCCCGAACAGAAAGGGGTGCCTAGAGAGATTAATAGGAAACCTTAGCGAATAAAGAGCTCCAGGTTAAAATACCCCAGGTGGGTATCCCCACTCCACAGTTCATATAGCACTTCAATAATGCCGCCATCGGGGGTCAGGGCATAATCCAGCTTCTTGGTAAAGTTCCGGCACACCAGCGAGCTGCCGCCATAGAAATACTGACTGGCATACCACTCATTGACCGCAAAAGTTTGCCGACTGTGGACATCGCCAATTTTTACGATAGAAAGCAAATTGTTGGTAATCTTGACGGTGGTGGTGACCTTTTTCTCATTGAGCATCGTATCAAAGGCCAGGATGTAGGTATCCTGATCCACCTGATAGAGAGAACCTATGGCTTCCTCTTCCACCTCCAGCGGATCATACCCACTCATGGATTGGGTCTGGCAGATGTCTACCATGACGGTCTTTTTGATTTTCTTTAGTTCACTCACGCCACTACGAACTCCACGTTAGATGCTCTATCCTGAAAAAGGGTCTACTTATGATACGGCTCGTTTCGGAAAATCTTGAATGCCCGGTAGAGTTGTTCCAGTAAAACCAGCCGAACCATTTGATGGGGGAAGGTCATTGGCGACAGCGACACTTGCCACGGACACTGCTTGAGTAGCTCCGGGGCCAGCCCATTGGCGCCTCCGATAATGAATATCATAGGGTTTGCACCCCCTGGAGGAGTACCTCCATTTGGTTGATTTCCCATGGCCCGTTTGAAAAACTCCCTGGAAAACGCTTCAGAGGTCAACGATTCACCCCATTCGCTCAGGGCTATTCCATACCCCCCTTTGGCCAGATGAGCCAACAGGCGCTGACCTTCGGCCGCCAAGACCTGTTGCTCGGTTCGAGTGGGCGCAGCCGTTTCTTCCGCTACTTCCTTAATCACCACATCGGCATAAGGCTTCAAACGTTTGATATATTCATCAATCCCGGTTTGCAAGTACCGGGAAGCCCCCTTGATTTTTCCCACTGCCACAATCTGAATTTGCATAAACACACCTGACTCTTTGCTCCTCCAATTGTAGGAAATCGCGTGTGAAAGCGGATCCTCACAATAGAGGATCTCCCCTTTCGGGTATGTTTTACATACAATACGTCTATGGCAGAGATTTTTCCGTTTCGAGGGCTTCGCTATCACCCCCAAAGGGTCGGGGATATTGGTTTGGTGACAGCCCCGCCCTATGATGTCATTGACGGGAAACTTCAACAAGCCCTGTATGACCGCCATGCGGCCAATGTCGTTCGGCTGATCCTGAACAAAAAAACCCCCACCGATCACCGGGGAGACAATTCCTACACCCGGGCAGCAGATTTCTTAAAAACCTGGGAAGCCGAAGGCATATTGCAACCGGATCCGGTTCCGACCCTGTACGCATACTCCCAGACCTGGCTGGAAGGTGGCCACACACGCGTGGAGCGCAAAGGCATTATTGGGCTTTTGAAGCTGGAACGTTTTGAATCCGGGGTTGTATTGCCCCATGAGTTTACCCTCAAAGGCCCCAAAGTGGATCGATTAGAGCTGATGCGCCGAACCCTGGCCAACTTGAGTCAGATTTTTATGGTCTATGCCGACCCCAATCGCCAGATGGAGACGGTTCTTTTTGAAAAGGCCGATACCAGCAGCTGGATCACCGTCACCGAGGCTGACGGGGTCCAACACCAGTTTCACCCTGTCACCGAAGCCGCCATTTTGAATCAACTACAAAAGCTCTATGCCGATTTACCGGTTATGATCGCCGATGGCCACCATCGCTACGAAACGGCCCTGGCCTTTCAGCAGGAAGTGCGGGAACGCCTCAAGGCCGAAACCGGCGAAGAACCCCCGGATGGGGCGTTGTTGTCTGACTATATTATGGTCTTTCTCTGTAATATCCATGATCCGGGCCTGCGGGTCTACCCCACCGATCGGGTACTGTATCAGTGGCCCGAAGGCTGGAATACGGAGCGTTTTGAGAGCGCCTTGCTGGAAAAATACGCCATCATTGATTCTGGTAGTGATTCCGGTGGAGATTTCTACTACCAGACCCCAGCCATGGCTTCTCCCTGGAAGCTCAAGCTGAAAGACTCCGGCGTGATGGCGCACCGGATCCCGGCCCTGAGAACGCTGGATACGGCCTTACTGGAAGAAACGGTATTTCAGGGCCTCTTTGGCCAAAGCGGTGAGGCCTTAAAGCAAGCCCATCTCTTAGGGTTTTACCGAGATGAGCAGGCCGTTCAGGCGTTGCTGAAAAACAAAGAGGCGGTGGCGGTCTTTTATATGAACACGCCCCCTCTTCAACAGATTCTGGAGGTCTGCCAAAGCGGGGAGCGGATGCCCCAAAAGTCCACCTACTTTTATCCGAAAATTCTGAGCGGGCTGGTATTTTATCAGTACGCTCCCTTCCTTCCCGCCGGGGGCCATGCGCTGGATTATCTGACCCATGTTCACCCCGTTGCTCCTGAGCTGTTTGCCGGGCCGTCTCTACTGGAAGCCAGCCCGCTTGAAGTGTAGGCTTGAAGAAGCCTGGGAAAGAATTATGGCTTGATTCCTCCCCGTCCGCTCATTAAGATAGATAAAGAACCAAGACACGGAGAGCGACCTCATGGGACAAGTGCATACCAAATTGACCCCGGAACAGCATAAGCGTTCCCAGCGTTTTGCCATTTTTACCTACAGTGCCGTCATTATCACCTTTGTATCGATTTGCGCTATTGCTGTCATCAGCACCATGAACGCCGAAAAACACAAGCAAGGTTTCCGGGCCATCAAGGTTACCCAGCCGATTTCCTTCATCGACACCACGTATTTGGATGAAGAAGCAGCAACCGCCGCCCCAGAAACCCCATAACTTAAGAAATTTTTAATCAGTCTTAAAACAAACCGATGAATCTCCGGGTTCATCGGTTTTGAATGTTATCTTGAAAGTGTCGAGTCAACAAACCCTGACTGAGGGGCTCAAAAGGAGGTGTAAGCCTATTATGATGATGCGACCTTTCTCTACGGTATTTATGACCCACCTGGCCGATGATCTGGAGCAGATCCGCCACCAGCTCAACCGGGCTTTGGACGAGGACCTCCCGGAACAGCCGCGCCAATGGGGCTTTCCCATTGAGTTGGTGGAATCGAAAAACGCCTATCTCCTCCGGGCCCTGTTACCGGGTATTAATCCCGAAGAAATTCAGGTTCAGGCCGATGAAAAGCTTCTGACCATCGAAGGCCACTGGGCAATCCCGGAGCTGCGGGAAAAAGAAACCCGACACGCAAATGAACTTCCCTATGGCCACTTCCGACGGGCCTTTACTCTGAAGGCCCCCATCCAAAGCGATCAAATAGAAGCCAAGTACCAATGGGGCGTTCTCACCCTGACATTACCCAAAGTACAGGCTCCTGAGAAAAAATCCATTAAAGTCCAAGTCACATCCTAATCTCACGCTTTCCCATTGCTTCCAAGCACTCTCCTGACTATCCAGCGCCCTGTTTTTGACTCTCAGACAGGGCGTCTTTATTTGGCAGGTTTTTGAAAGAGCAAGACATACTCGTGCTTGAAGATATAAAAACCGCCCACCAACGCCCGGTAGCGCCAGAGATTATTCATCCGGCCCTTGGCTTTTTCATTGCCGGTGATGTTTTTGACAATCACCGATTTGGTTTTAAAGCCCACCCGGTTCATGCGCTCCAGGCAGTAAAACCCCAGCGGGATCAGCTCCTTGTTGGCATACTTATCACCTATCACCACGGCAGCGAAGCGGCCCGGCTCCAGCATCTCATAGCCCAAGCGGCAAACCTGCTCAAACTGATCCAAAAACACCTCGGTGGATTCGGCGTTGGAGAGATCCGAATCGGAATCGGAAAAGCGGATGATATCGGCATACGGGGGGTGAAGAAACAAAAACTGGGCTTGCTCCTGCTTAAATTGCTTGAGCCCCCGGCGAATGGCTTTCCCCGTCCAGATTTGGTTGGTGCTATCCCCATTAATAATTTCAACATCTTGGGCCTTGCCTTGGGCTTCCAGCTTCTCCCGAACGTATTCAGCCAACTCCGGCTTGAGTTCCACCCCAATGGCCCGACGTCCCAAATTCACCGCCTCAATGGCAGATGTGCCCGACCCCAGAAACAGATCCAGCACCACATCCCCCTGCTTGGTAAAGCGGGTTAAAAGCTGGGTAAGGATTTGCGGCACACAGTTGCCATGATAATCCAACTGGTGACCATTTTGCCGATCCCGTCCGTTAAATAACCAGAGGGAACCCGTTTCCACATGCTCATAGTCCCGCCACTGGCTGACATCAATGTCACTATACGGCAGGGGTTTGGGCAATCCTTCCGTTAAGGCGGCGGGTTTCTTGCGAGAAACCGGTTTACGAGGCTGTTTTTTCATGGGGAGGTCCTATGCTGGCTGGGGCGGTATCTTAGATTCTAGAAGCCTCCACCAAAAAGCACGTCCCACGGCTGGGGGAATTTTTCAGCCTTGTTTGTTTTTATTAAAATAAACCTTTACAGGGAGCCCATTTTAATCCCGGCGGCTTTTGGCTACAATAACACTGTGAGCGATTAACCTGAGTGCCTTCCCATGAAACTCCACCGAACTCTAGCGTCTGTGTCCTTGTCCGCATCAGCGTGTGCCATTGGCATGTTTGACGGCGTCCATCTGGGCCACCGAATGGTCCTGGAAAACGCCCTGCGGGAAGCCAAGATTCGAGGGGTGGAGAGCGTGGTGGTCAGTTTTGCCAACCACCCGCAATCGCTGGTTTCTCAGACCCCCACGCAGTTACTGTCTACGCTGGATGAACGTTTGGCCATTTTTGAAGCCCTGGGCTTTGATCATGCCCTGATTCTGGATTTTGATGAATGGCTGATGAATTTACCCGCCCAGGAGTTTGTCTCCCGGATTCTGGTCCAGCACCTGCACGTCCAGAGCGTCAGTGTGGGCTATGACCACCGTTTTGGAAAAGGTCGCCAGGGCAACGGGGATATGCTCAAGCAACTAGGCCAGCGTTACGGCTTTGTCACCCAGATCATTGAACCCGTGCGAGTGAAGGGCCAGATTATCAGCAGCACGCTGATTCGGAAACTTCTTAGCTACGGGGATATCAAGCAAGCCAATGTGCTCTTGGGCCGTCCCTACGCTCTGGCCGGTCAAGTGGTTCAAGGGGTCCAGCGGGGCCGAACCCTGGGCTTCCCCACGGCAAATTTATCCATAGAGCCCGCCCGCCTGATTCCCGGGGTTGGCACGTACGGCGGCTATGCGGAACTTCAAGGAAAGGAATACCCTGCACTCTGCAATATCGGTTTAAGCCCCACGTTTGGGGATCAGACCCAAAAGCGGGTGGAGGTACATTTACTGGAATACCAAGGCGGTGAGTTTTACGAAGAGCCCCTGGCGATGCACTTTGTGGATAAGATACGGGATGAAAAGAAGTTTGCCTCGGCTGAAGAGCTGATTCAGCAGATTCAGGACGATTGCGCTTACTTTCAGAGTACCTTGCTACCGACCTATTTTCACCATGAGTGATTCGTTTCGCATTGAAATGGAAGAAAAAACCCGGATCCGAACCGCTTCTGCCGTTATTCGAGGCGATGTAATCCAAGTGCGCCTGCCCCGTCACTGGCCGAAAAAAGACAAACTGGATATTGCCACCCGGTTGATCCAGCGGGTCAAAAACAAGCGGAAGCAGCAAGAAAAGCTACTGGATTCCCTCAAAACCATCCCGACTATTACACTTTCCAACCATGAGGCCCTAAGCGAGTATGTGGATGTGTTGAATCAGGCCACCTTTCAGGCCCCCCTAAAAAAAGTCCGTATCGGCAACGCCAAGTACAGCCGCCTGGCGCAAGTTAATGTCCGCACCGGGGTGATGACCGTTTCCAAGTACTGCCTCACCAACGTGCCAGCCCCGGCCCTGCGGTATCTCATTATTCATGAGTTGGCCCATTTTACGGAATTAGGCCATAATCAGCGGTTCTGGAGCCTGGTGGCCCGATTTGTCCCGGATTATAAATACCAATCCAAGCTGATTAAAGCCTTTCACCGACATGCCATTGAACAGGATCCCCTGAATCAACCCACGCC
>CAYLWC010000013.1:0-34680 GCA_964387265.1 uncultured Vampirovibrionales bacterium
CTATATATATATGATTAAACTGTTCTATAAAAGAGACCGCCAATCGCCTCCATAAAAACAAAAATTGTAATATTTACATCCCGTTACACTGACAGACGCCTGAGCTACTTTTGGATGCGGGATCGCTTTCACTTTCAAGCAGCGAGGCATGTTTTAACGCCTCCGTGGGAAGTGTTATCCCATTTAGTTTGATTCGTTTGAAAACGCAGCAACGCTAACCATCCAAAGCGCCAATACCGTTTGTCAAAATGGGGGAGGTGCCTATCAGTACGTTCTGCAGCAGGTGAACTTTGACCCGTAATTTACAAACCCGAAATATTTGTTGATCCCCCCTTCAGATTCTAAGCAATCTTCCGAAACAGACATGAAGTCATCAGGAAAAAAGCCGATTATGGGGTTCATTACATGCATTCCGTTCAAGGAAATACATTAGCGGAATACTTAGTGTTGGGTGCCTTGGTGGGTGTGGCATGCATTGCCGGAACGATGGTGTTGGGGCTGGATTTTAACAGTTTTTTAAAAGATGCCCACAACCAGATGAACAATACCGCAAACGCGGCCAGCCAGGTTGTTTCAGAGCAGGCCGCAAAACAACTGGCCAACAATACAACATCCCAAGAGATTCAACTCGGCTCTGGAGAGACAAAGTTCTGCTTTGAAGGCGGGAGCATCTGTGTCAACGTTCCTGCCGGGGAGAATGGCACTTTGCCGGATACAACAGGCAGTAACGGGAGTGATTTAACGGAATATCTGGCAAATGTGTTAAATGCAGCCGCAAAACAAGCTAGAAACGACCCCAGCGTTTCTCCCGACCTTAAAAAAGTGTTGACCAAATTAGCAAACCAAGCACACCAATTGGCGGGAAGCGAGAATATAGCCGAATCCCAGCACCAGAAATACTGTGTTCAAGGCCAACTGGAATGTACCAACCTGGATCACTCCAACGTGGCAGAATGTTCCACCTTCAGCGCCTATAACAATGTTCAGGATGAACGCAGCGCCTTGAACCGCATATACAATGAACTCAATCAAATTATGAGTAAGAACTCCAGCGTGCTGAGTCCCACCTTAAAAACCCAGGTTGATTCAGCCATGCACGCCATGAACACCGTAGCCGACGCGTACCGTGTGGAAACCACCGCCTCAGGAGGATCTTCCGTGAGCCCTCCACTGACCGGGGGGGCCAGCGACACCCAAACCAACGCGAATACGATCTGTGAAAGCGGTGGTGATGAAGAAAAATGTCTGAAGGAAGGCTTTTTATCCGAAGATACGTAAATTAACAGACCCGTAGTTCAAGAAATGGACGGGATGGACGAAATTAGGAATAGATATGTCCAACCTTCGGGTCTTGTCCCAAGTTAGGAGTAGAAGAGTATGAAGGCTTATCAAGGTAACACTCTCCAGGAATACATGTTGTTAGCAGGGCTTGTTGGTATTGCTTGCGTAGCCGGAGTATTGGTGCTTGGTACGTCTTTTGACGAATTTCTCGGCCAGGCCCTGAACCAAATGAGTCAAAATCCAGGGGCTGTCTCAGTTGTAAATAATACTGGGGCAGGAAACGCTGCGGGCCCCCAAGCTCCAGCCAAAGATTCCTCTTCCTCCTCTTCTCCTGAATCCCAATCCCTCTGCTTTTCTAGCGGTCAATGCATCAACCCCCCTGCCACCTATAGCCAGGATACGGAAACCGCAGGCGGTAGAGGCAGTCAAAAAACCAAAACCCATGCCAGCACGCTGGAACAAATTGCCCAGGATCTCAAAAATATCGAGGATATCGATCACGAGGTCGTTAATTTAATTACCGATCTGGCGCGTTATGGACATATCCTGGCCTCGGGTCAACAAACGGTCGAGACAGATTATGATCTGTATTGCTCTCAATATGACTGCAACAATCTGAGCCACAGCGAAGCCGAAGCGTGCGCAACATATACCTCCATGTTGAGCGCTGATGAACACGTCCAAGATTTTAACGTGCGAAAACAAAAGTTGGATGAATACCTAAGCAGCCATCCCGGTTCCTTGCCCGACGGCATTACTCAGATTATTGATCAGGAATCCGGTCGGATTAACAACATTGCCAGTCAATACCAGGTACAAGAAAACGCGTCCGGGACTGTGGCCATAAACATTCCAAAAGACGGCTCAGGAAATACCCAAACCGCCTCCAACAATGTCTGCGAATCAGGAGGGGATCAGGGCCAATGTATCGAAAACGGGTTTTAGCCGTACCCTGTCTGCCTTTACCGATATTTTCCAAAACAATTTATTACATCTTCGTTACAAAATGGCCAGTTGACCCTAAAGTTCATTCCGAATTTTACCGAAATAATATCGAATGAGTCTGAATCAGGTTCCTCAGTTGAAAGAAGGAGACCCCTAACAGTGACGAGGTATAAGGGTAACGCATTAGCTGAATATGGAGTCATGGGCTCCCTGGTCGCTATTGTGACGGTTACTGGCCTCACATTGATGGGGAATAATTTTAACGACCTGGTTCAGGAAGCGCATGCTCGAATGGAGAACACGGCCAACGCGGCTGTTGTTGCCGCAGAAACGGCCAACTCTCCGGCGGGCGGTGGTGAGCAGATGGCAGGTCTTCCTGCCGGCGTGCAAAATGGCCAGCTGTGCTTTAGTGATAATAACTGTGTCAGTGTACCTCTGGACGCGAACGGCAACTATATTATCGAGACAGCTGGCAGTAACGGTCATAACATGACCACACAATATGCTGAAACCTTAAAACAAATGGCCAATGCACTCAAAAATGATCCCAACGCCGATCCGGCTTATATTGATCTGATTACCAAGTTGGCCAATCAGGGGCATCATCTGGCCGGTTCTGAGCAAATAACCGAACAAAACTATAAAAAATATTGTATAGAGCAACAATTAAACTGCGGTCAAGCCACCTACAACGAAGTTGAGCAATGTACCACGTTTAGTAGTTACTTCCAAACCCAACAAGAAGCTGATGAATTCGCGGCTCTGTATCAACAGTTGCAAAAATATTCATCCAGCAACCCCAACGCTATTCCGGCTGAGATCATGCATGCGGTTGATAATTCCGCCCAGAACATTCTCACCATCGCCAGCGCGTATGAAACAGGTACCCGCGAAGATGGAACCAACTGGGTCGCAGAACTGGAATTCGTTATTAATGGCGGCACGGCTGGATCGACCCAAACAACAGGGGAATCTAACAACATCTGCGCAAATGGAGGCTCCTGGCCTGACTGCTCACGATAGACTGTTTTCTGTGAAGAAAAGCCGTTATGCGCTCCACCGATTGGCATCTATTTTAGTTTAATTTATTAAAGATTGTGGGTACTTTGCCCGATGGTTCAATTAATGAAGCAAACTCCGGAGCCCCTTTTAATGGTTGTCAAGGAAGGAAAGAGTTTATCGGAATACATCCTGATCGCTTGCATGGTTGTGGTTGTCGCAACCGCCGCGATTGTATCATTGGGCACCACGTTGGATCAAGCGGTTCAGGTAGTTCTTTCCAAAATGACTAAGAACACAAACGCTGCCGCTACCGCCTTTGATGGGCACAATGGTAAAGGTATCGGAGGCATCGTCCCCCCTCCGGGTGCCAATGAAGTACAAGTCTGTTTTGAAAGCGGCATTTGCGCCAATTTTCCAAAGGGTTTTGCAGGTGGGACTGCCGCAGATGCAGCTGGGGCTAATGGTAGTGATGTCAGTGAAATTTTCGCCAACGCCATGATGCAAATTGCCCTCCAACTCAAAGAACAAGAGGAGCTAACCCCTGAGCTTGAACAGCTGTTGGCTGAATTGGCCGCTGCAGGGGTCCAGCTGGCCAAAGAAGAACAAGAGTTGGATGAAAATTACGAAGAGCACTGCGCCAAAGGATCAACCTCCTGTACGACAGAGAATACGTATAACCCTAAGGAAGACGAATCCCTCAATAAAAAAGCCGAAGACGTCGGTGAAAAGAAAAAGAATTACAAGAAAAAGAAAGAAGAGGTGGATGCTGTCCTCCAGAAATATTTAGCCCTACTGCCGCCTGAACTCCTGGAAGTCATTGATAAAAAGGCTGAAGTGACTGAAAAGATTGCTGAAAAATACACTGAGGCCAATACCAATGAAGAACAAGGTGGTCAAACCGCCGAATACGTCCACGAGGCCAGTGGAAGCAATGGGGCCGAAGAGACCGCCGCCATCCATGAGGACTTATGTGCCGGAGCCACCTCCTGTAAAGAAGGCCCCCCTTCTAAAGACGACGGCTAAGAACGTTAATAAAAATGCTGAATAAAACGGATCACCCCAAATCACCTGCCCCGTTATCGAGGTCAGGTGATTTTTGAAAGCTGTCTTTTATAGGTACAGAATGAATTAGGTAAAATTAATTAGATCGTACGGCTGTACGGGTTGGGCAAAGCCACGGCCAGAGCCGTCAGCGAAACGAACAGGTGAAGGATGTTATCGGCGGTATTGACCATAAACAGTCCCAGCACCATTTGCCCCTGCATAAATCCCAGAATGGTGATTATCCCGTAAATAACCGCAAACGCCAACGTCGTGTTTCTAGCCGCCGGAATACTGGCATAACTCACCATCAGCAAGACTAGCCCGCTCACAATATGAATGATATTATGCACCGGATCCACCATAAACACATTAAAAAGCAGGTTATTGGTCAACAGAGCCGGTACAAAACCCAAAATCCCGGCAAGCAGGAAAAACAACCCCACAATTCGATCATACGTCTTGACCATCATCATCCCCTCCCAGTTTATGACTCATCCCTCAGGGGTCTATTCCAATCCTCAATCGTACCATCTGACACGACCATCGAAACTCGGCCAGACGGCTAAAAAGCCCTTCTACATTTTAGCCGGTTATCTATTTTTTCCACACGCCAATAAGCCGATAACCTGGAAAGCTGATTCCGCCCAATCACCAGCCATTTTTTTAATTAAAAATCAGAAAAGAATCGCTTGAAGAATTTACTGTGCTTTTTAAGAGGAATGAAAAGACAATACGCCTTCTGAACCTTTCCCACAAAAGAGCGGAATCAATGCCCACCTTCGCGGGTATAACAGATCGATTCCAGGGCAATTATAAAAATTTTACATGGGCGGGGAATTGGGGTGATTTCGCTCTACCAGGCGGCTATCAATCACCTTCATGGTACCATCGGGCAACTCTACCACTTGCTTCCCTTTTCCGGGAGGGGCCTGTTCAACGTACATATGGGTGGTATTTCTCAGACGGCGATTAAAGCCTTTCAGTAACATGCCCATTTGAGGAGAAAGCTGCTGAATCTGCTCCTCGATTTGATCTTGGAAGAGAACTTCCACCACCAGTCCTTCAGAAGAGACAACGGCCGTTGCTGATCGTCGCCCTGAAGAATCCAGTAGAAACATTTCCCCCAAAATATCACCAGGCCCTAATTTGGCAATAGGAACCTGTTTCCCGTCTTCACTTTTCTTGCAAATCAGAACTTCCCCTTTGAGAATCAAATAGCTCCGATCCCCTTGTGTTCCTTCAGCAAGAATAATTTCACCTTTACCAAATACCTGTCTTATACTATCCATGTATACACACCTTCAGACCCACTTGTGCTGTACTACTTTTATCGACTTTGTGAATAAGTTCTAAAGATACATTAAGAATATCATTAATATATCTTAACATTCCTTTCCGAAAGCCGGTGGTTTTCCCGGTGACCTTCCCCCCTATCGAGATTTCATCCAACCAACACCCATCCAGACAGTACCCCGTTGCGCTGGTGCCTATGGTGGACGGTTTATCTCAAGCAGATAATCAAGCCTGCAAGACAGCCCAAAAACCATGCAGCGAGATACTTAACTAAACCATTTATCTACCCACTTTCCATCCATTCATAGACACTTGCAGGATACCCAATAAGTTCAGGAAGTTTACAATTTGATCGAGTTAAACTCGACAAACGCCACAGTGACTAATTTATGAGGTTTGGATAATAGTCTTCTGCAGCGTACAAATAAAAGGGGGAGGTTGCTATGGCCCAAATTGTTCACGGCAATCGAGGCGCTGGATTTGAAGCTGCCAACTTTTTTGGCAGCGAGGTCCGCTGGAGCTCCATCTTTGCCGGTGTCGTTGTTGCCCTGGTCACACATGCGTTACTCAGCCTGCTGGGGCTGGCTATTGGGCTTACCGCCGTTGATCCAGCAGCGCCGGGTTTTGAAGGGATCGGCATAGGCAGTGGCATCTGGATGGTAGGATCGGCCATCATCGCTACCTTTGTCGGGGGTTGGGTGGCATCCTTACTGGCCAATATCCCGTTTCAGTTTGATGGTGTTCTCCACGGTATCCTGACCTGGGGTATACTGATGATCCTGACTATCTTCCTAATCGGAGCAGGACTTGGAAACCTGATTGGCGGGGCCTTTAATCTGGCCTCCTCAGCAGTAACCGGGGCCAGCATGGGGGCCACACAAGAGGGCGGACTTGCGACACTTCAGGAGCGTGCCCAACAGGTTGCTCCCGGTCAACAGCCACTGCGAGAGGTTACACCAGAGCAGCAGCGTCAAGCTGTCAATACTGCCAGTCAAATTTCCTGGTGGGCTTTTGCGGCGGCCCTGCTCTCCTTAATCGCAGGAGCCATTGGCGGGCTGGTTGGCTTTAAGCAGCATACCCGGAAAATCGAGCAGGCAACCACAGTCTAAGCCCGCAGCATTTTGAAACAGTAGAGAAGCTCCTCCCCGGGGAGTTTTCTCTGCTGTTTCAAAACAGTAGGATGGCCTTCCCTCTCTCCCTCTCGCAGTTAAAAAGTGGAAGGCGCACCTTCTTTCTCTCTCTTAAAATAAAAAAAAGAAAATGGAGCGGGCGACGCGACTCGAACGCGCGACAGTCTGCTTGGAAGGCAGATACTCTACCAACTGAGTTACGCCCGCATCTGTATTGGGATTATACAGCAAAAGAAGAAAATAAAAAAAGTAGAGCCTCCCCCCCTGGGACAAGGTCTTAAAAGATCTTTTCACAAGAGCCCCCATGTCAGCTCATAACAGAAGGTACCCTGCCTGATCCAGCCTCCTAAAAGACAGATACAGGCTCTCAATTACACATGAGCCAATCCTGCCAAGGGTTTTCTCATAATGCAGCTCATAGCAAGCTTTTCCATTACTGGATATAATTGATTTTTATCTCAACAATAAATGCTATTCTAGAGTGATGCCACTGACCATTGAGCAAATTATCCTAATCGCGGCGATTTTACTACTTGTCGGCGTACTCGCCAGCGGCGCTTCTAGCAAAATGGGGATTCCCACCCTAATTGCTTTTTTGGCCATCGGTATGCTAGCCGGTTCAGAGTCCTTTGGGGGGATCCACTTTAATAATCCCTGGATTGCTCAGTTTTTGGGGGTCATTGCCCTGGTTATTATCCTGTTTGATGGGGGTCTCAGCACCCAGTGGAAGGAGGTTAAGCCTATTGTGGCCCCAGGGATTGCCTTGGCCACATTTGGGGTATTTATGACCGCTGCCCTATTAGGTGGATTTGCCTCCATTGCATTGGGATATTCTTTTCTAGATGGGGCTTTACTGGGTTCTATTGTATCTTCAACTGATGCAGCTGCCGTGTTTTCTATTTTACGTTCCAGAAATGTAAGCCTTAAGGGGAACCTAAAGCCCTTATTAGAATTAGAATCCGGTAGTAATGACCCGATGGCGGTTTTTTTGACCATTGGGTTCATCCATCTTCTCACCACGGAAAACGTCAGCATGTGGGCCTTGATTCCCATGTTTATCCAGAACATGGTGGTTGGCGCCCTGGCAGGCTATGGGATCGGCAAGGCCATTGTATGGATCATTAATAAAATTAATCTGGAGTATGAGGGTTTATACCCTGTCCTAACCTCCGCCCTGGTTTTATTGGCCTTTGGCCTATCTGCCGCGCTCGGGGGCAACGGCTTTTTAACCGTATATGTGGCCGCGTTGGTCATGGGCAATAGCAATTTTCTCCATAAACGCAGACTGATCCGTTTCCACAGCGGCATGGCCTGGCTGATGCAGATTACCATGTTTATTGTACTCGGGCTTTTGGTCTTCCCTAGCCAAATCGTTGCCATCATTCCAGCCGGTCTGCTGGTGGCCGCATTCCTGATCTTTGTAGCCCGCCCAATCAGCGTATTTTCTACCCTGCACTTTTTCAACTTCAGCCTGAAAGAAAAAACCCTGATTTCCTGGGTAGGTCTGAGAGGGGCCGTACCGATTATCCTGGCAACTTTCCCGCTCCTGGCTGGTGTTCCGGTAGCTGAGAGTTTCTTTAATATCGTCTTCTTCGTGGTTCTAACCTCCGTCCTGATTCAAGGCACCACCATCCCTATTGTCGCCAAATGGCTGGGGGTGGATGCCCCGTTCAGCAAAGCCAAGCAATACCCCATTGAGTATATGCCCACCGGAAAAAGCAAAAACGACATGGTGGAAATTCAGATCCCGGCCAGCTCTCCCATTGTCGGCAAGCAACTTCTGGAGCTTGGTTTTCCTCCGGGAGCTCTGGTGGTTTTGATCAACCGGGGCGATGAGTTTCTGATTCCCAAGGGCAAGACCACGGTTGAAAGCGGCGATACGTTCTTGCTACTGGCCGATGAAGATGAAGTGGACCTCGTCAGTGAAATTGTTCAGGCCAGCCCAATACCTGTGTAGGCGGGTTAAATATTTCTATGTGAACCGGAAGAAGGAAACGAGCCTTCAATGTTCATCGTCAATGATGGCCGGGGGGTGTTATTCAGCACCAGCACCTGCTGTTTGGCATGCTTAAACACTTCAGCAGTAACACTGCCCATTAGCAGCTTTTCAAGGCTGTTCTTGCCCTGGGCGCCTATAATAATCATAGCAATATCCCGTTCATCGGCATAGCGTATGATTTCTTCCGCGGGTAGCCCAACCTTATAGGAGACCTCCTCCACGCTAAAGCCTTTTTGAGCCAACACGTCCCTGGCCGCATCCAGGATTTTTTGGGTCTCTCCCTTATCCAACTGTGCCATGGCCTGTGCAGAACGGGCATCCACCACATGCAGCAAATACACCTCAGCGTTTCGGGTATCCATAAACCCCATGACCCACTCCAAGGTCACGTTTGCTGCTTTAGAGCCATCCACTGGCAATAATACCTTCATCTTTCCTCCTTTGATCCACCTTGCTACCCGAGGGTTCACCCGTTCAGACCAAGTATCATTCTACCGCGCCCAAAGTGATCACCCAAGCCGTTTTCACAGATGGAAACACCCTAGGGGGGCAGAGGTAAAAGATTGGTTTGAAACGTCTACTTCCGCTTGCCAAACAACTTAGCGTCCAGCGAGAAGCGACCTGGCCCCAGGGCAAACAACACAAATGCGACACAGAAAAACACCGAAGCCAGCTCATAGGAGGGCCCACCGGTCATGGACACAAACGGATCCCCCCGCATAAAAGCATGGGTCGTAAAGGCCACAGCCATAGTGCAGCCAATCCCCAGAGCGGCCAGCGGGGTGAATAAGCCCAAAATCCAGGCAAAGCCTCCGCCAAATTCAGATAGGGCCGCAAGCGTTTGAAAAATTCCCGGTATGGGCGCATCCGGCCCCATCCAGCCAAGGGGATTCTGGATCTTTCCCCAGCCATGAAACATAAACGCCAACCCAACCACCACCCGTAGCAACAACAGGGCTGTACTGGCCAGCGTCGCATGCTCTGGCACCGTAAAAAACCGACGAATATCCATCTTTTACCTCGTGTTTAACTTACCCCCAGTATAAAGGGTTTTTCAAGCCAGGGGGAGGCACTTGTTTAGCCGGGGATTAGAACTCACTAGAGAGAAGGGACGGGAAGCAGTTCCACTTGCCCGGTTTCCATGTGATAATACCCGCCCACCAGTTGAATCTTGCCAGAAGCCAGGTATTTTTGAAAAAATTCGGATCGGTTAAGCTGAGCCAGTACGTGGTTGACGTTGTTTTTCACGGCCGCCTCGGTGGAATCCCCGCTGCCTTTAACCGTTGGGGCCAGCTTGCACAAGATACTGTTGATGTGGTTGTGAGGATGCTCATGGGCCAACGCGGCCAGAATGGCCCCACAGCGTTCATGACCCATCACGAGAACCAGAGGTACCTGCAGATGCTCCACGGCATATTCCAGGCTGCCTAACACCACCGGATCCAGGACATTGCCAGCCACCCGCACATCAAAAATATCCCCCAGGCCCTGATCAAAAATAATTTCCGGCGGTACTCTTGAATCAGCGCAGGTGAGTACCACCACAAAGGGGTGCTGTTCCTGGCTCACGACCAGCAATTGCTCATGGGTCTGATGGGGGTGGATCGTGTGGCTTTGGTAAAAGCGCTGGTTCCCTTCCACCAGCATTTCCAACGCCTGCTGGGGGGATAGAGGTTCCGCCAGAACCGGCTGCATCCAGCAAAGCAAGGCCAGAGTAAAAATCCCGGCTTTGACCTTTAACGGGGTTTTCCAGTGGGTGCTCAGGTAATAAATAAGGGTCGCGCTGGCAACGGCAATCATTAAGTCTGCCAGAAACGTGATCACGGCTGTATACCCCATCAGGAAAATATGGAACTGTCCATGTTTCATCACAAATCGAATCTCCGTTACTTTTATCATGTTGCTTGCGACATAAATCAGCAGGCCGCTAATACAGGCCATGGGGATGATCTCCATATAAGCGGCGAAATACACCATCAGAACCAGAATGGAGACACCGGTCACCAGAGAGGCTACCGGGGAGGTCGCCCCGGCCTTGATGCTGGTGGCGGTTCGGGCAAAGGCCCCTGTACAGGGGAACCCATTGAACAAGGGCACAACGGTATTAATCATCCCTTGCCCCGCCAGCTCCTGATTCGGCTCAAAAGGCGTCGGGTTTCCCGCCATTCGATCCGCCATTTGGGCAGAGAGCATGCTTTCTAGAGACGCGATAAAGACAATGGAAATTACCGGCATCACCAGGGTCCACCAGGGGTAGTCTCCCAAAGACGGCCAAGTGACTTGAAAAAACGATCCGCTGAGCGCGGCGAATTTATCGCCTAAAAGCGGCACTGGAAGTGTCCATTGGTGTTGAATCAACACGGCCAGCGCCATGGCAAGCAGCGGGCCGGGAATAAAAACCGAGGTTTTGTAGCAGAGCCGAATAAGAATAAAGGTGAGGACGGCAATCCACACCGCCCCCCAGTTGGGATGGGTTAGCAATCCCCCAACCGCAAATAGCTTTCCCAACACATGATGGGGCAGGGGCACGGTACTGCCCAGGGCATCAGGCAGCTGGCCCAGGGCAATGCTGAGGGCAATCCCAATGGTAAAGCCCACGGTCACAGAAAAGGGCACCTTGGCAAAATAGGCACCCAGCCTAAAAAAGCCCATCAAGAGAATCACCAGCCCGGCCAGCATGGACGCCAGAACCAGAAAAGGCAAGTTATATTGGGCCATCATATTGGAGAGCAGGGGAATAAACGCGGCAGTAGGGCCATAGATCTGGTACTTGGAGCCTCCAAACAAGGCACCCAGAATACCAGCAAGCCCACCAGCCACAATGCCTTGCTCCGGTTTGAGGCCGGAGGCGATGGCAAAGCCAATCCCCAGCGGGATGGCGACCATCGCCACAATCAGGCCCGCCAGGCAATCGCGGAGGAGGGTAAGGTGTTTTTTGGGGGTCGCATAACTTTCAAACCGGGGATCAAGTTTCAGGGCGGGAGATACGGGTGAAGGGATCGGATCACCCGGCTGTGTCACCATCGTTTGGCTCCATTCTTCATTAATTGCAAATATTGTAATGTTTGCAGATATAGACCAAATTTTTTTGTTCGCTTACGCTTGCAGCTCCTCCAAGACGGTTTGGACATCAATAAGGTGGTTGTTGAAGATGGTTTTTGAGACATCGAGCAAGTCAAAAATCATCGGATCCCGGATGGAATAATACACCGTGGTGCCTTCTTTTCGGGTATTAACCAGGTTTTTGTTGCGCAGGACCGCCAATTGCTGGGAGACGTTGGGCGCCTCAATCCCCAGGAGGTCTTTCAGCTCATTGACGCTATGTTCCCCGTCCCGTAGGGTATCCAAGATATGGATACGGACTGGATGGGCCAGGGCTTTGAAGAAATCGGCCTTAAATTCGCGGATTTGCTGTTGGGTAGACATACCTTCAAAGATTCGCAATTTGTTAGATAACGTTATTGTCAGTGTAGCGCATGTGACACCCCACCGCTAGCCCCCAAATTTCAAGAATAGCCTGAGAAACAGGGATTTCTAGGACAGGAAAAATTCAAAAAAGCCAGCCCGCTCCACCCGTAGCCCAAACGCCGGTAGGCGCGGCAAAAATTGAGCCAGAGTGCCTTTTTGGTATCGGTAATAACTGGAACCCATTAATACAAAACCTCAGGAACAAAATGTTCAAACAAGGTTTTAATGGTTAAGTTACTTGAATTTATAGTACTTGCCCGATCCGTAAGCTTAGAAATCCTCATAATTACAGCTTCTACAAATGCAATTTCGCATAAAGTGAAAACAATAGGGGCGGAAGCGTTAATAATCTCGATTCGATTTTTATTTTTATAAAATAGCTCTGTTAACTCCATCACATATAGCTGTGTCTCAACCAAAATGTCATGGATATACTTCAAATAATCATCATAGCGATCTGCTTCTAGCACTAACACCATGTCTTGCACACATACGATAAATAACACATGAAAAAATCGGGATGACAGGATTCGAACCTGCGACCCTCTGCTCCCAAAGCAGATGCGCTACCAAGCTGCGCTACATCCCGATAGATAGGTTTCGTCGATGTCGATGCTTCATTCAGCTCACGTTTTTATCATATCCCCAAAGCAAAAAAAATACTATCCGCCATGAACCCGCCTGCCAAAACAGCCAAAACAACACGCTTCCCACGGAAAGGTGTTGCTGGCCAATCGGTATGGCTGAAATTATCGGGCAAAGCCGGAAACCTGAAAAGGCTTGCTCAGCCGCTCAACCTGGGCGTTTAACATGTTCATCTGGCGTACCAGCCGCTCCATCCGGCTCTCCAGGTTCGATAAAGGCCAAAAATTGGATAGAATTTCCATAAAGTCCATCTTGTTTTTCAGCTCCCGCATTTGCCGCTCCAGTTTCTTGATCTGCTCGGCCCGCTGCTGGGAAGTCCATGCATAAGTCATCGTCGTAGCTGCCATGGCAACGCCCTCTCTCTTCTTTCGTCTTACCCTTAATTATCTCTTTTTTCTAACCCTTCGCAATATTAAAGCAATACTGCGACGCTGGTGATCGACTTGATTAAAGTATTTATATAATATATAAGTATTAAATCCCTCACAAATTGTGCTTTTACCTACCAATCGTTACAAAATTTTACACCATGACCCCATCAATAGGCCATCCGCTGAATTTTTATAAAAACAGAATCTAATTCTGAACGTCCTATTCTCATAATAGAGGACAGTTCTGATACCACAATAACCCAAGCGGGCTTCAATGCAGGAGGTATGGCGTATGAGAGTCTGGATACTGGCCTTGTGCCTGATAACCGGGGGAAGCGCCCTGGCTCAACCCCAGGATGTAACCGTTCCTCCCAACCTGGACCCTGGCGCGGTCCTGAAACATGACATGCAGGATTGGCAAATGAAGCAGCAATTCCCGTGGCTGTACCGGCCAATCCAGCCTGAGGATTACCAATTGGATAGCGATAAAGAGCCCTTGATAGATACAACTGGGGTAGATGGACAAATCGTCAAACCTGTGCCCCCTCCCATTCCCAAGTGAGCTTCAGGCGCAATTGGGATAACCGGCCTTCCTTTCCTGAGGAGGGCCGGTTATTGTATTTCAAGGATAGAAATTCCGCCGTGTTTCCTGTATAACCAATAGGAACAAATTCCGATACGCACTCATTGGATGAGCCTGCCATAGACACCAGGCAAGTCCCGTTTCCGGATAGCGGCCCACCGGCCCGCGTAGAATCAGGGGGATACCATGTCGACACTCACCTCGGTGGAAATATGCGAAACAGATGAGTCGGGTTGTCTGCGGCTTCAGATTGTCTCCCCCGATCAGTTTGAGATTTTCGACACCCAAAGCGGTCATAAAATAGGCTGGATCCGCCTCCCGGAAACCAGCCATTATCGACTGACGCTGTATAAAGGGAAAGGCGGGTTTACGGCTATTCTTACTTCCCCCGCTGGTCTGAAATATTTTGCCCTACCCGGCTCCTCAATTCATTCAGAAGAAATCTCTATGGAGCTGAGCGGACAGCCCATCCGGGGGAACCCTCAGAGACAACCTCGTTCCACCCAGCGACAAGCCGCCCAACGCGTTACCCATCAGGCCATGATTTTGGGAGCCGGGATGGCCACCCGCTTTGAGCCCATTTCTGGGCAAAACACCGGCTACTCCAAACCAGCGGTGCCCTTGCTTGGCGATCGCTCCGTCATCCGCTGTATTGCCGATGAACTCCAGCAAGATGGGTTTCGGCACTTTTTGATCAACACGTATTTTATGCCAGACTCACTCAAGCACAGCCTGAAAACCCACCAGCCCAGCTATCAGGTCACCTACATTGACGAAGAAGCCCCATCTGGGACCGCCGGGGCGCTCCGAAAAATTCTGGAACGTCAATCCGACACGTTGGATCAAGATAAGCCCCTGTTAATTATTCAGGGAGATGCGGTCACAGACGCGGATTTTTCAGAGTTTGTAGAAGCGCACATGCGGCGAAAGGCCTTTATCACCATTGGTTGCCAACCCGTACCTGCGCGAGATGTACATAAATTTGGCATTATTATTACCGATCAATCGGATCCTGACGGGATCTCCGGGCAGATTCTCGAATTTCAGGAAAAGCCTCGCCCGGAGGAAGCCAAATCCCAGTTGGCTAACACCGGCTTTTATCTTCTCTCTCCCGAAGCGTTTAGGTTAATCAGCGACATTTACCGGCAACGGCTCACCGCCGCCCAAAATACAGCCCGAACCACCGGGGAACCCGTGCCTGAAAGCGTGGAATTTGACTTTGCCAAACATATTTTTCCCGAGGTTCTGAAACAATCCAAGGCGGGTTCACTACCCGGCCCGTTTTACGCCCATTTCATCCAGGGCTACTGGAGCGATATCGGGAACCCTGAACAGTATTTGGAAACCCTGCATGATATTTACGCCGGACGGGTCAACATGCCGCTACCGGATCACCGGGATCAGTACTATGAAAACGGGATTATTTACTGGCCGGGCACCAAAGCCCTGGCACAGCGTGAGGGAGCCCAGCTTCAGGGTAACATCATCGTGGCGCTTCCCTTTCCGGGGAACTAGACTGCCCACCTTTCTCAATGGGCATACCCCTTCGTAATCTTTCTTCAACTTGCTGGCACAAATCGGACTTGATGAGCTTTATTGTATTTGATTTAGCACACAAACAAGGTTAAAGCGTCTATGTCCCTGATTGGCAATATTTCCAGTATTGTTGCCAGCAAGACACCGCCCAAGTGGCTTCAGACGGCCTTTGTCAAAACGGCCAAGGAAGGGCCCGCGGCCATGGTTATCCCGGAAACGGCGGTTATTGCCGGACGCTCTGGTGCGGCTGCCCAACGGGGCGGGTTTCTGGAATTTCAGGAGCGGATTCTTGAAGAATCCGTCGTAGCCGTCATCTGGCTTTGGGGCGTCAAAACCTTGGGGAAAGTCTTCGATAAGGCCTGGAAAAAATTCTTCCCCGGCCTCCAGCACCTGAACCCGAAAGTGGCCTGGCTCAAAGATTTTCTAAAAAAGCCCAACCATGTGGGCTTAAACCCTCAAGAGATGTTCACCCGGAACGCCGCCGATCGCTCCAAACTCCTGGCAGTCAAAGGGGCCAAGTGGCTTTTTAGCGTCGGTTCCACCATCGGGATTGTGGCCTTGCTCATCCCCTGGCTCAACCAGAAAAAGACCGAGTGGATTATCAACAAGTACTATAAAAACCCTGAGAAAAAGCCGCAGGCCAAGCAGCCCGCCATGGCCGCTTCCCAGGCTGCCAACCACTTTTCTAACCCCTATCCGGCTTCAGTGCCTAACTGGAACCCGATGGCACCCTCCCAGGGTGTCAATCCAAACGCCTGGCAACCTCAAACTGCTTTCGCGCCGAATTATCCCCAATTTGCCGGAGGGCAGCCCGCATCCCGTTCTTCATGCAATAATACTTCGACCAAACCCGTGCAATTTGGCGGCATGGGCAATATGATGCAAGCCCTTGGGGATCTGGTTGAAGACACCGCTTATGGCAGCATTCTGGCCGTGGATGGTGGTATTACGGGCGGTCGGATGTATGTGGCCGGACAGCGAAGCATTTTTGAATCCCTGGAAATTCTTTTCCGGGATGGGGTCTCTCTCTACTTCTATATTCTGTTTGCGCCCCACATGATGAAGCTGATGAGCAAAGTCATTGATCCGCTCTTTAAGACCAACACGCTGTTAGAGCCCAAAGTCTCCGAGCGGTTTAACCAACTTCTTTGTGAAAAACTGGGCATTCCCAACGAGGCGGGCCAGTTGTCTCAGGCTATGAAGGCGGAAGGGAAATCCATTGCAGAGATTCGAAAAGCCTTACTGGGTTCAACCCACCCGGCCTTAAATGCCCCGGAAGGCTATTTAAGATACAACCTTCGGGCCGCTTCCAAAAGCCAGTTTGCCGACCTCTTCGGTAAGGAAAGCCGGATTTTCTTCAACAAACCTGGTATTCAAGAGGCAATGGCCGCCTACCTGAAACGACAGCCGGGAGACAAGATCACGGCAGATCAGATTCAACAGCTGATTCAACAGGTTCAGCAAGGACTTGGCAATTTTAAAGACCTGTCTGCCCGCGATAAGGGCAACCTGGTGACTTCTATCAAAAATGCATTCAAGCACACCGCCGGGATTGACATTTCGCTCTCCAGTGCCACCAATCCCGTGGTGGAGCAGGCGCAAAACGCACACAAAATCGGACAAGCCGTTCCAAAACTCTCTGGCGATGAAGTCCAGGAGTTGTTGCAACGGAGCCACCAGATGGCCCAGCGGGACGCGCTGGATCAGGTCAACACCATGTTCCGACGGAGCAGCCTCCTGACAGGCGAGTTTCTGAACCCGGCCTACAAGCCCTTGCAAGAACAGACTGAGCTGGTCGCCGACTGGATTGACCGCGCCGTCAACCACGGCGTTTCGCTGCAAGGGAAGCTGGGGCAAGAGACCCATGAGCTCACTGACGCCCTGAAAACGCTTCAGCGGAAAAACAAGCTGACCCCGGAACTGACCGCCTTCCTCAAGCGAGAAGGTGGGGTCAACGCTCAAAATATCAGCCAACTTCTGGAGTTACTCCAACACACGCCCCAGAAACATTTGCAGTTCCTGACCCACCCGCTTCAAAAAATAAAGAATCAGGCCAGCCAATTGGAAGCCATCCTCTCGCCGTATCAATGGCTGGAAAAAGCCAACTTGCCCCAAGAGCTATTAGAGGCACTGAAAGCTAACTTTCAGAAAGCCGCCGGACGTCCTGAAAAAACCATTGAGGCCCTGAACCAGGGGTTAATCAGCGCGCTCAGGCAACAACCCAATCAAGCGGCCCTTCCGGTGCTGGAACACTACGCCGGAGAGATTCAAAAATACCTCAGCGGCGACAAAGGTCGGCTGTTCTCCTTGCATCTGGCCGAAGAAGGGAAAGCGGCCCTGGATCAAAAGCTGGCTGAACTCTTGCAAGGCGGCCTGGTCAATGATGAAAAGGCCCTGAAGGAAGCCTTGGGCATTACGGACTACCTCACCGAAGACTCCCGAAAGTACGCCAATGAAGCCAAGGCCAGCGAGATGCGGGCGCTCTTTAAAAGGCAGTCTGAAAAGCTGCTTGGGCACCTGGAAGTTGACGCGCAACAAGGCCTTCGGGAAAAAGTCTCACTTAAAAAACTGCTTACATTATTGGACAACACCCACGCGCTGAACCGGAATTTACACTACCTGATGCGGGGGACTGCCCTGGTAGGCACCATGATTGGTCTGGGATATCTTATTCCCAAGATGCAATACGCCCTGACCAAGAAGCTCACCGGTAAAAACGAACACCCTGGTATTGCCAGCGTCTCCGGTCATGACACACCAGAAACCCCAAAACCCAAAGGTGTTTGGGACCAGTCTTTATTCCTGACCCCACCACTGCAACGGAATAACTTCAGTATCTTCCAGCAGCAAATGCCTGCACAGGGACAACAACATTAAATATTTGATTTTCCCTAGCCTAACGCGCCAGCTACTTCTACCTGGATATCAGGCGCCTCCCCCGCCGCCATGTTGGCATCCATGGTCAACACGACACAGCTCAGTCCGACTGTGAGGACGATCATCGCTAGTTTCAGGATGGTTTTCGTCGTGTCCATTGGAAGTAACCTTTTATCTCTTTTGCTATCCGCTTATTTATCTGCGTTTTCAATACATGGCATAGGCTTTATCACCTACATGTATAAAAAAACAATCAGAAATGCAAAAATGCGTCATTCCCCTTGAAAAGCTTCAGAATATTACATTTGTTTACACTTGGATTGTATATAGAAAGAGTATTTATTCAATCTCTCCACCAGGCAGAACATTGCCCGTTCAGGCGCTCCCAACCTCAAATGTCTCCTTCTCAACTCGGACGGATTACCGGCGCCCTCCCCGTTTTAAAACCCACTCCCAACATGAGGGTTGGTAAAAACCGGGGGTCTTTCTCGACAGATCACCCCCAATGGATAGGTCCAATTGACAGGGCTAATTTACAGGATTGATCTCCCTTTGGAGTGAGTCTATACTATAACAAGTAAAGTAGATTACAAAAGGACAAGTATCCAGTGCCAAAAACTTTTGAGTCTTTGAGCGAGGTTACGGAGAACCTGAACCGCCTGATCAACCCGGAGCTTTACCAGGTTGTTTCCCCCATTGAGCGGGCGATGGAGCTGATAGGAGATAAGTATTCCTTTCAGATTATCTACCTGCTTTACCAAAAAGATTGCCAACGCTTTGTGGAGATTGAGGAGCAGATTAACGGGATTTCTCCCCGAACGCTGTCTGCGCGGCTCAAGCACCTGGAAAAATACGGATTGATTAGTCGCCAGCAATACCCCACCATCCCGCCACGGGTAGAGTATGAACTCACCGATAAGGGGCAGGATCTGGCCGCCACGTTAAACGCCCTGGAGATCTGGGCGGATAAGTGGTTCCCTTACACTCCGTAATCAGTAAATCTGCCGGTTATTCACCCGAAAGACGATACGGTCTCCAGCCGGGTTCTCCAGGATGAACTCATACTCATCCAGGGGTTCCAGTTCATCAAAGCGGAAATAATAGCTGTTAATGGCTGAGTACGCTTCATCACGCGAGTTGGAGACCAGATCCGCAGTTTTATCCCGGAATTGGCGGACCGGTTCCAAATCCACTTCCTGTCCGCGACCGAACCCATGAATACGGGCCCGGTACTTGCTGGCAAAATCCGGGGTCTTTCCGTAAAATGAGACCGAAAACTTCACTTCCTGCTTCTCCTTTGGATCGGTCAGCTGGCTTAGAAGGCGCCCCATGCTTTTTCGGGCTTTCTTGTAATCTTCCGAGGTCGGCTCTGCGGGCAAATCTTTCCGAGTGGCCCGAGACGCAATCATCATAAATGGCGAGTAAATATTCAATAATGCCCCATTGGACCCTTCCAGCCAGTTGGGACCCAGCAGGGCAAACAAACCGGCGTCCTGATGACGGGCGCCATGGAGAATGGCCCGGTTAATGGATTGGGTACTTTCGATTTTTTCCAAGGCAACGGCTGGAAGAGCGGCCAGACTGAAAATCAGACCCACGGTAGCCAACTTTAACGGGAATAATGGGGACTTTTGATAGTGCATTGGATTAAAACCTCCAGTTTTCCTGCAAACAGCCGATAATATAAGTCGGATATTTGACCATTCACCTGTTTACTCTCGTTAGCGTTTATTTTACAGTGAGAGACAGGAACACTCAAAGGAAATCTCAGGAGACAATACAACATGGGAGCAAAACGTGTTTTTGTGGTTGTCATTGACGCCTTCGGCGTCGGGGCTCTGCCGGATGCCACCCGTTTTGGGGATGAGCTTAGCTTTAATACCCTTGGCGGCATTGATCGGGAAGCCAAACAACTCAGGCTCCCCAATTTAGAGCGTATGGGCCTGGGGAATATCATTCCCCTGCGGCAGCTCAAGGCTATGGATCGCCCATTAGCCTCTTACGGCAAGATGTCTGAATTCTCCAACGGCAAGGACACCACCACCGGCCACTGGGAAATGGCAGGCATCTACCTTGAAGAAGCCTTCCCCACCTATCCCGACGGGTTCCCGCCGGAAGTGATTGATCGCTTTATTGCTGAAACTGGCTGCAAGGGTATTTTAGGAAACAAGCCCGCCTCTGGCACCACCATTATTGAAGAGCTGGGCCAGGAGCATCTGGACACCGGCTACCCCATTGTATACACCAGCGCTGATAGCGTCTTTCAGATTGCCGCCCACACCGGACCTGAGAGCAAAGTCAACCTGGAAACCCTTTATATGTGGTGTGAGAAAGCCCGTGAGATTCTGCGGGGCAAGCACCAAGTCTCTCGGGTCATCGCCCGGCCCTTTAACGGCCAATCCGGCAGCTTTAAGCGGGTCGGCGGGGATCGTCGGGATTATGCTGTGACACCCCCGGAGACTACTACGTTAGACCGGGTGCGGGATCAAGGCGGCGTGGTTGTTGGTGTCGGTAAAATCGAGGATATTTTTAACTTCAAGGGCCTGACCCACTCGATTCACACCGGCAACAACACCGATGGCCTCAAAGCCGTTGAAGATATCATTACCGGCGCACTGGATCTCAACACCCTGAGCCTGGAAAACAAGCCACTGAGTGCATACCCTAACACCGACAAGCAATTTATCTTTGTCAATCTGGTAGATACCGACAGTGTCTATGGCCACCGCCGGGATGTGGAAGGGTATGCTCGGGCGCTGGAAGAGATTGACGCAGGATTAGGCCGGATGCTGGAGCAGCTGACGGAAGATGATTTGCTGATGATTTCAGCCGATCATGGCTGTGACCCCACGGCCCCTGGGAGTGATCATACCCGAGAATACGTGCCCATCCTGCTGTACAACAAGAACCAGCCAGGACGAGACTTAGGGATCCGGGAATCTTTTGCCGACATTGGAAAAACCACCCTGACCTGGCTGGGTTTAGCGGATCAAGGACAACGAGGGCGGAACCTGCTGGAAGAACAACCGGCTCTGGTGTAAGAAAATCAAACGATCTGACCAAGGGACTGGACGCTTGAATACTGTCTTATCCCGCCCCAAAAAAGGGCAGGCACGGCTGAAGGCCTTAAAGCAATATCTGGATCCCCTGTTGATCCAGCACAAAACCCCGGCGTTTTTACAGGCCGATCCAATTTCCTTGCCCCACCGCTACAAGCACGATCCCAGGGCGTGTGAGGCCGTTGGATTGATGGCCGCCCTCTTTAGCTATGGACGACGGGATAAAATCATTGAGACCGTTGAAAAAATTCTTGCACCCATGGACGGGGACCCGATGGGGTTTATCCAGAACTTTCAGGTAAAAGCCGAGGGCAAGCACTATAAAAGCTTTGTATATCGGTTTAACAAGGGGAGGGATGTGGTCTTTCTTCTCAGTCGCCTCCAGTGGGCGTATCAGGAGTATGGTACCCTGGAAAACCTGTTTTTGGAAAACCCGGGTCCTTTGAAGCCAAAAATGACCCATTTTGTGGATAATCTGCTCGGCCCCAACCCCCTGGATAGTTATGGGTTGAAGTTTTTACTGCCTCATCCCGGTCGGGGCGGGGGGTGCAAGCGGCTCCAGATGTACCTGCGCTGGATGGTCCGACAAGAAACAGACTCGGAAACCCACCCTATCGACTTGGGGCTTTGGCGGCAGGGACTGAAGCCCAGGGACTTGTTAATCCCCCTGGATACCCATGTGATGCAGATGAATCAAGTTTTTCAATTCTCCCCCCGCCAAAGCAACACTTGGGAAACTGCCGTAGAGATTACCGATACTCTGCGTCAGCTCTGCCCGGAGGATCCGGTCAAATACGATTTTGCCCTCATGGGTTTAAGCCTAACAGAACCGGATAAACAGGCCCTTGCGGCCAAACTGCCGGTTTCCCTTTCCCGATGAGCTGCATATAATAGAGTGAGTTTGGATAAAGCACATTTAGTAAGACAGGTATAGCACAGGTATGACAAAAGATGAACTGGACGCCCTTTTGGGCGGTGAGGAGTTAATGCGAACTCTGGATGTTAAAACGCTGGTGGTTGATATCGTCCGGGAAATGCCAGAGGAAGAGCTATTAACAATCTTTTGGGATAAACTGCACACGCTTTCACCTGAATATGTGCGTGATTACCTGTACATGAAACGGTCTTGAAAATGGCGCATGGTCTTAAAATGGCGCAAGGATTACCCCTGGGAAAACTCAACCGAAAAGCTTTACTTGCCACCATTATCATCTTACTGGTTTTGCTGGGCACCTATTTATTCCTGAATCGTGGGCGTCAATCAACGCTGTATACTTATTACCCTGAAGCGACCACGGTTTTTCTGGAGTTTGAGCCTGGTGAAAAGCTGCTCCAACGGTTTCTAGTGCTGGTCAATTCAGCCAATCATCCTGAGCATAAAGACAAGGCGTTTCGAAAAAACCTGATTACCAAGTTTAATACCACCTTTGAGCCCCGATTTAGCATGGGAGTCTGGCCTGATTCCCCGCCCAAGGAAGCTGCGCCAGGTAAAGCCCAAACGCCGGTTCCCACCCTCAACAATAACGTATTGGTGGTTTTCCCTCTGCAGAATGATCAGCAAACCATCAAGGAAATTATCCAGCAGTTTGGCGGGAACGCTGAGAACTTCCAACAGGCGGAATTTCAGGGTATTAGCTATTATATCGACCCTCAAACCGAATCGTCCTTTTCCGTCATGAACCAGAACTTCCTCCTCACCAATTCCTCCAGGGCTATGGAAACCATTATCCAGCAGAAGCAAGGGAAGGAATCGACGGTCTATGATCACCCGGTCAACCGCAAATACCTCTCCTTGCTGCCGAGACGGCGAGATGGAACTTTTGTTATCAATGCATCGGCCTATGCCACCGGGTACCATCACCGTGTTCAGGAGGAAATTGACAGGCAAGTCGGGGAGAGCGCCCTGGGTGGATCTGTCACCCGGAGATTGAACCGCTTGTCTGACGTACTGCCTGTGACCGTTGGGGCATTACGCGTGAAAAAGGGAACACTGCTTCACGTGCAAGCCTACACGCCTTTGCTGATAGAAAACATTGGCAAACCAGAACTCAAAACCGAGTTGAAGGAACTCCTCCATACCACCTCCCAGTTTCAGTCCGGTAGCCTCTTGCCCGCCGATACCACGTTCTTGCTTGGGTTTGCCGGGCTGGATGAGTTGTTTGACCTCTACCGGATCACCCTGGCGACCCCAGAAGAAAAATCCATGTTCCAGGGGGCCGATGGCTTCTTACGCATGTTTAACCTCGAGTTACGAAAAGACGTCGTCGGTTTGCTAAACGGACAAACCATCCTGGCCAGCCGAAGTGAGGCCAGTTCACCGGTTATCTTGCTGAAAAAATCAGACGCCAAACAGGATACCTTGGACCAGCTACTGGCCATTTTAACGAAAAGTGGGCTCCCGGTTGAACAAAAAGAGGAACGACTTGGGAAAACGACCGTAACAACTCTAAAAACACAGCGAGGGGAACAGGAAACCACCATCAGCCTTGGAACACTCGGCTCAATGATTGGCATCGCCCCGATTGAAGAGTTCTCCAACCTGGTCAAGGTTCAGGAACGGGATACCGAAAATCTGGCTTCCAAAAAGCTGTACCGGGATATGTTGGACGGGCTTCCAAAGACTGCAGCTTGTCTTCTGTACGCGGACTTAAGCGAAATCTCGAAAACCAAAGAACGCCTGGCGCGCTACCAATGGCTGGAAGCCATCAGCGGAACCCTAACCTCCAAGACGGCAAGCCCTTCTGAAGAAGTGATCAACAGTCATCTGGTTATCAAGATTAAGCCTGCTGGTTAGAACCTAGTCGCCCAGTTGCCGGATATTCACCTGCCAGCGATTCGGCAAAATCTGATACTTTTTCTGGGTCACGGTCACCGGATCCCCCTGCTGGATATTCAGCTTAAAGACAATAAAATCATTGATAACCACGACCCCCAGCTGTCGACAAGATAAGCCCACATTGTTTTTCATCTGATCGCTGCTGGCATAAAGA
This sequence comes from uncultured Vampirovibrionales bacterium, assembly GCA_964387265.1. Taxonomy (GTDB): domain Bacteria; phylum Cyanobacteriota; class Vampirovibrionia; order Vampirovibrionales; family Vampirovibrionaceae; genus CAYLWC01. The sequence continues at coordinate 24,224 of CAYLWC010000013.1, forward strand.
GTGTTGGATTCTGTTTTGAGATTCTGGGCCGCTTGTCCGGTCGCCACCACTTCACAATGATCCTGAAAAATGGCCGGGTTCTTCAAATCCACTGTCGCCACCGCAATCCCGATAAAGGCAATGGCCAAAGGAGCAAACATCCACACCAGTTTGGAGCGTCTTGTCACAGTTGAGTTCCTTTCTTGCCGGCATCGTGCTTATTCTATCAAAAAGTTACGTTTCACTCGAACCCTCTCCACCTGTCCTATTGAAAATCACGCCTGGAACTGAGAAAATTTGACCGCCTGTACGGGCTGTATCATAATGCTGAATACCTGTTATCGGATGGCTGGATATTAACTCCCTAGAGAGAGTGCCATGAAACCACCTTTAAACTCATCTTTTTTCAAGCAATGCCAAGAGAAAATCCTGTTGTTTGACGGGGCCATGGGCACATGCATTCAGGGATACAACCTCACCGAGGATGATTTTCATGGCTATGACGGGTGCAATGAGTACCTGGTCAAGACCCGGCCCGATGTAATCCAGGCGATCCATGCGGCTTATTTTGAGGCCGGGGCCGATGTGGTGGAGACTGACAGCTTTGGCTCCACACCCATTGTGCTGGCCGAATATGATCTGCAAGATCAGGCCTATGAACTCAATTTACAAGCCGCCCGACTGGCCAAGCAAGTGGCCCAGGATTACTCCAAAGACCGACTCCGTTTTGTAGCTGGCTCTGTTGGTCCCACCACCAAGCTACCTACATTGGGACACATTGCTTATAACGATCTTAAACAGGCGTACCTGGCACAGATGCAGGGCCTGGTCGATGGCGGGGCCGATATCCTGCTTATTGAAACCTGTCAGGATCTTCTGCAGACCAAAGCCGCCATTGCGGCAGCCACAATCATCCGCAAAAGCGCCGATCGCTATATCCCCATTATGGCCCAGGTGACCATTGAAGCCACCGGGACCATGCTGGTGGGGATGGATATTGCCTCTGTCGTCACGGCGCTGCAGCCCTATGACATTGATGTGTTGGGGATGAATTGCGCCACCGGCCCCCAGGAGATGGCCAGCCATATTCACCATTTATCCAAGCACAGTCCGTTTTTTGTCTCCTGTTTGCCCAATGCCGGGATCCCGGAGAACATTGGCGGAAAGGCCCATTATCACTTAACACCAGACGATCTAGCTCAACATCTGGCCCATTTTGTCAAAGACCTGGGAGTCAGTATCATTGGTGGTTGCTGCGGGACCACGCCAGAACATATTCGCAAACTCCATGAGGTGGTCAGCCACCTGAACCCCGGCAAGCGGGAGATTACTTATGAGAACGCCGCCAGCAGTTTGTATTCCAGCGTGTCGTTCCAGCTGGATATTCCTCCGGTTTTAATTGGCGAGCGGACCAATTCCAATGGCAGCAAGAAATTCCGAGATCTCCTGGCCCAGGATGATTACGACAGCCTGGTGGATATCGGGAAGCAACAGATTCGAAGCGGCGCTCATCTGCTGGATGTCTGCACCGCCTACGTGGGCCGGGATGAAGTAAAAGACATGCGGGAAACAGTGAAGCGCTTTAACAGCCAGCTGGATGTCCCGCTGATGGTGGATTCCACCGAGGTCCCCGTGATTAAAGAAGCCCTGCAGCTAATTGCCGGGAAAGCCATCGTCAACTCCATTAACCTGGAAGACGGAGAAGAACGGCTGGAACAAGTCCTGCCCCTGTGCCGGGAGTTTGGCGCCGCTGTCGTGGCCCTCACCATTGATGAAGAGGGCATGGCCAAAACAGCGGAGCGCAAGGTGGCCGTTGCCAAGCGGATTTATGATTTGGCAGTCAATAAATTCGGCATGCAAGCGGAAGATTTGATCTTTGACCCCCTGACCTTCACACTGGGCAGCGGCGATGAAGAGTTTCGCCGGGCCGGAGTCGAAACCATCGACGCCATCCGGCAGATCAAAGCCGAACTGCCCGGAGTCAGCTTTGTGTTGGGGATCAGCAACATCAGCTTTGGCTTAAACCCAGCGGCCCGCCATGTCCTCAACAGCGTCTTTCTCCATTACGCCATTGAGGCGGGGTTGAACATGGCCATTATCAACAGTGCCCACATTCTCCCCCTGCACCAGATCAGCGAGGAGGAACGAGAGCTGTGCCGTCAGTTAATTTTTGATGAGCGCAAAGAGGGTTATGACCCGCTGATGGCTCTATTGGCCTTTTACGACAAGAATCAAGCTTCTTCTGCGGCGAAGAAAGAAATCGAGCTCCCTGAACAAGTGGAAGAACGGCTGAAATATCGTATTATTAATGGTGAGAAAAAAGGTCTGGAAGCGGATTTAGACTTGGCTCTTACCCAATATCCCGCCCTGGAAATTATCAACACCATTTTGCTGGATGGCATGAAAACGGTCGGCGAGCTGTTTGGCCGGGGAGAAATGCAACTGCCCTTTGTCTTGCAATCTGCGGAAGTCATGAAGACTGCCGTGGCCCACCTAGAGCCTCACATGGAAAAAGTCGGCGGCAATCAGGCCAAGGGCGTCGTGGTGTTGGCCACGGTCAAAGGCGATGTCCATGACATCGGTAAGAACCTGGTGGATATTATTCTGACCAACAACGGCTATAAAGTCATCAACTTGGGGATCAAGCAGTCTCTGGAAGCCATGTTGAGTTCCGCCAAGGAACATCAGGCCGATGCCCTTGGGATGAGCGGTCTGCTGGTGAAATCCACCGCTATTATGAAGGAAAATCTTGAAATCATGCGGGAGCAAGGGTTGAAAATCCCGGTGATTTTGGGTGGTGCTGCCTTAACCCCTCGTTTTGTGCAGGAAGATTGTCAAAACAACTATCCCGGCAAAGTATTTTATGCCAAAGACGCCTTTTCCGGCCTCCACGCGATGGAAAGCATCATGAGTGGCAACGGCAGCCTGACCGTCTCGATATTGGAGCCAGAAAAAGTCCCGGTCACGCCAGGGGGTGATGAAGTGTATCAGGCCGTTGGGGAAATCCGCTCGGGCTCTGGTGGATTACCGCCCAGCTCCCCCGAGGACACCCGGCGATCTGAACATATTGCAGAAAACGTCCCGATTCCCCAGCCTCCGTTTTGGGGAACCAAAGTCATCACAGATATTCCTCTGGAAGAAGTGTACCCGTATCTCAATATTCAAGCGTTGATTGCCGGACAATGGCAGGTTAAGCGAGGGACCCGTTCCACTCAGGAACATGAGGCGTTCCTGCAAGAGAAAATCCACCCAACCTTAGAGGCTTTGAAGAAAAGCGCCATCACCGAAAAACGGCTCCAACCCAAGGTCATTTACGGGTTCTTCCCCTGTCAATCGGAAGGAAACCGCTTACGGGTCTATGATCCGGAAATATATGAAAAAACCGGGGACGCGGTGTTGGTGGAGCAGTTTGAGTTCCCTCGAGGCGGGCAGAAGCGGTTGTGCCTCGCTGACTACTTTGCCAGTGTGAATTCCGGCCGAATGGATGTGTTGGGGCTCCAGATCGTCACCGTAGGCCGAGAGGCCAGTGAATACGCCCAGTTCTTGTTCAAATCAGACAATTACAGTGATTATCTCTATTTCCATGGCTTTAGCGTGGAGATGGCTGAGGCCTTGGCGGAATACTGGCATAAACGTCTTCGGGAAGACTGGGGCATCGCCGGAAAAGACGCCGATAATGTCAAAAAACTCTTTGCCCAAGGGTATCAGGGATCTCGCTATAGCCCTGGCTATCCTGCCTGCCCAAACCTGGAAGATCAAGCCCATATCTTTGCCTTGCTCAAGCCGGAGCGCATCGGCATCTCACTGTCAGAAGAGTTCATGCTGGAGCCGGAACAATCCACCTCCGCCCTGGTGGTCCACCACCCGGAAGCCCGCTACTTCGACGTACGATAAGCCTCTAGAGACGCTTTAACACCATCACCTCTGGATGAGGCATTTCAACCGGGTAGAAATTGGCCTGCAAATATTGTTGCAGTAAGGGCTGGGGAAAGCCGTTCTGCTTGGCGCCAATAAACACATACTGGATTTGGTGCTTTTCCAGGGCGGCGATAATCTCGGCCCCATCGGATAACGTGCTATCAATGGCATAACTATATCGAGTCGGGTTGATGTGATCGGTCAGAAAGTACAACACCGGCTCATCGCTAAAGATGAAAATATCATCCGGGCGGGTGCTGTGAGTCTGGATAAACTTCACCACCTGAAGGATCCGCTCCCCGTATCCGGGGGTCATGTAAATGCCCCCCCGAGGCCCTGGCAATAGCACCGAAGGTTCTTGCAGGCGTATCAGCGGATTGTTTATGGCGGTATAAAAATCCAACACGCGGTAAAGAACCAACCCGCCAAAACTCACCCAATAGCCCACCAGCAACAGGGCCAGCGTGCGTGCGCCCCAGGGCCGCCCATGAAACCACCGGGAAAGCCCGTACCCAGTCAAAATCAGCAATGGCGTGACGCTGTAGGCAAAATAAAACGGCACTCCCAGCGGGTATGTATTTTGAAACAGGAAAAACCCCAGAATCCAGAAAAATAGGGGCGTTAATTCCTTGGCCGTCAGCGTATTCATCTGTTCTTGCTTTTTCCAGATCATCAACCCGCCAATAAGCAAAATCCACACGGGCATTTGGAGCATGGAGTAAATATTAGCGTTCACCCAACCTGCCAAAGACGGATCCCAGGGTAACTGCGTCACCACCACCAGGCCCACTAGAAACACAAGCCAACCGGCGACCGCTTTTCCCTGGGACGCCAGCCATAGGACCGCTACAAACCACAGCACAACCTGAGCAGCCAACCAGTTTATGTTATCCAGATAGCTTAAGTACGCATGACGCAGGTAAATTTGGGGATACTCGACCAGCACTTTCTGAAACAGAATTGGGATTCCACCCTCTCTTAAGGCAAAAGGAATCAGAAACAGCCCAAAAACAAGCGAAAATCCGCCGATCACCGCCAACCAATTGAGAAACCATCGGTCAATTGAGAATTTTGCCCCCTGCTGATAGAGGATTTTCGCTATATACCCAGAGAGCCCGATGGCGGGCAGCACATAGACCACAAAACTGGGGATACTAAGGTGTGCCCATTGAACCGACGCAATCAGGAGCGGGGTGCCCAACAAGCCAACGGCCATCAGCCCCTTCCCAAGCCAAACCCTCCAGCGGTAGCCGCTCGGATCGTTTGTCTGCTGATCTTGCCCTTCCAGCGCCCCAGTCAGCAACGTGCAGTAAAACAGGGCCATTCCCCCATAAGCTGCCAAGGAATGCTTCATCAGGAAGGCCAGGCCCAGAAGTATTCCGATCCCAAAATAGCCATAACCGGGTTTACTCTCCCATCGTTCCCGATACAACCAAAGCGCAAAGGCCGCCAACACCAGATACAACGCGTACCAGTTACCGGATACCCCCATATGAATAAACACCGTCAGGGAGAGCACCAGTAACGTTGTCGCCATGGCCCAGAAACGGCTCATCAGCTGGCGCGACAAGCTATACACCAACGGCGCAAAGACAACACTGGTTGTAACCCACATGCTGATATGCAATGTCAGCAGGCTTTTTCCCAACGCCTTAAACCAGAGGGCGTTATAAAAGTAGAGCAAACCAAAGTAGTTGGCAGAGAAATCCACATTGGGCAGCTCGCCCCGCAAGACCCGGGCAGTCATTTCGGAAATATATGCTTCATCGGCGTATAAGTCCACCCGAAGCGCCCCACCAATCACAAGAAGAGACAGCCCCGCCCAGAGCAGCCACGCTTTCCACCCCGAGCGCATCAATAGCATCAAGAGTTCCCCTCAACAGGATTCTTCCAGACCTTTCTTAAAAAGGGCGGTGTCCACAGGCCCCATTGGTGAAGCTGATAGCTGAACAGGGTCTCCAGAATCTGGATACCATAAATACAGCTGGCCCCAAAGCCAATCTGGGAGGCCTGATCAAAATATCGGGTAGAGATGGGGATTTCCCAAATCCGAAAACCATGATGAACCGCCTGCACAATCATCTGGGTATCAAAAACAAAGTCATCGGAGTTGGTCTGGTAATTCACCGTTTCCAGAAAGTGGCGTGAGTAGGCCCGAAAGCCCGAATGAAACTCGGTCAAGAAGATTTTCAGGACCATATTGCCCATGGCCGTCAGGATGATGTTGCCGTAGAACTTCCAGGCGGGCATGCCGCCTTCCCAGAATTTGCCGCCCAGCATACGGGAGCCAAACACCACTTCGCTGTCCCCTTCCAACATGGGCTTTAAAAGAGCCGGAATCAACTTGGGATCATACTGGTGATCCGGGTGAAGCATAATGACAATATCCGCCCCGGCCTCCAGGGCCAGCGTATAACAGGTTTTCTGGTTTCCCCCATAGCCTTTGTTTTTCTCATGCCGCACCACCCGAAGCCCTAACCGCTCGGCCACAGCCACGGTATTGTCCTGGCTACAGTCATCCACCACAATGACCTCATCCACATACCCTGCCGGAATGTCATGATAAGTCCGCTCCAGGGTCTGCTCGGCGTTGTAGGCCGGCATGACCACGATCACCTTGGGTTTTGCGCTTGTCATCAAAGCTCCGCCTTGAATCAGACTGTGACTGCTCTCAATGCCTCTTTACTATTGTAACGTCTTTTCCAGGAACGACATTTCCAATGGATGAAGGACACCCGCACCGAGAAATATTGCTAGAATCAAAACACAGTCCCTTGAATCTCATCCGGGTAAAGCCACCCGGATGGAATGAGGAGGAGCCGAAGATGCCGCCAGACGCGACCAGCCTGGTTCGAAAGTTTATTCCCAACAACCCCAAACTCTCGAATGTCGTAAACAAAGTCTGTCAAAACTGCTTCCCTTCTCGCTTTCTTCCCATGGAACTTATAAAAATGCTGGTGACCCGTGCCTTTGAACTCAGCCGGCAAACTGACATGGAAGTGGAAAGCAAGGTGTTTGAGGAAAAGTTGACCTCCTACGCCAACCAGATCAAACCCCGCTTTCTGGCCAAAATCAATGAGATGCGCCGTCGCGGCAAGAAATGGTAGTTGGGGGTGTCTCGCCGTTTCCGGTATAATGCACGGTGATGAGCAAGCTTCTGTATTTAGTGATTGGCGGTAGCCTTGGGACGATTTGTCGATATTACATTACCATCGGCCTGCAGTATTGGATGGGCACCCACTTTCCCTACGGAACCGTCACCGCCAACTTGATTGGATGCCTGCTCCTGGGCGTGATCCTGGGATTGGCTGAAAGTCGTTTCGAAGGCTGGGGATTGCTTCCACAACCCATGCGCTTGCTTTTGGTTTTTGGATTTTTAGGGGCCCTCACCACGTTTTCCTCCTATGAGCTGGAGTCTTTCCTGATGTTCCAGAAAGGGGAAGTACTCAAAGCCTTTGTGAATCTGGTCGGGAGTGTCCTTTTGGGCTTTTTTGCCTTATGGTTCAGTTATTCCTGGTCCCGGTGGTTTTTTGGCCCCATCAAGTGGAACTGATCCCTTTACCAAGACCTATTTTCTACCAAGACCCTCCCACCAGGGCAGTGCGAAGTCTCACCCGCTCAATGATCTTATCTTGTCCCGTCTTGTTTCCAGTGCCCCTGTTTCCAGTACAATGACTGTATTCCTCCACCACAAAACCTGAAGGTCACTCTGGTATGTTCCGCCTTATACTTACGGTCCTGTTTCTCTGCCTGGTCGCAGCCGGGGGGTTTGTTTACGTCAATATCCAGGATTTGCCATCGATTGAGAAAGTTGTGCGGGAAGGAGTCAATCCGGCCAAGTGGACCCAGGTATTCGCCTCCGATGGTTCTCCGATTCTGTCTTACACCAAGTTTCGCCATCAGAAAGTGGCTTTGAGCGAAGTCTCACCTTATTTTATTGATGCCCTGATTGCCACCGAAGACCGACGGTTTTACAGCCACCTGGGTATTGATCCAGTAGCCATCGGGCGGGCCGCCCTTCAGAATGTCAAGAATCGACAAATCAGTGAAGGAGGCAGTACGCTCACCCAGCAGCTGGCGAGAAATGTCTTTCTCTCCAATGAACGTTCCATGCGCCGGAAGGTCCGGGAAGCGGTCCTCTCCCTCAAACTGGAGCAGGAGCTGAGCAAGGACGAAATTCTGGAGCTCTATATTAACAACATCTACTTTGGTGAAGGGGCTTACGGCATCCATGCGGCCAGTGAAATCTACTTTAACAAAAAACCATCCCAGCTGAGCGTGGATGAAGCGGCGACACTGGCCGGACTCCCTCAGGCGCCTTCACTGTTCAGCCCTTTCCAAAACCCGGATAAGGCAAAGGCCCGTCGAAGCGAGGTCTTAGCCAACATGAAGGAAGTGGGCAAATTAACGCCTGATGAGTTGAGCCGCTACCAGCAGCAGGGCTTTCGGTTAAACCCCAACGGGCGTGGCGTGGCCTCGGCCAACGCGGCTCCATTTTTTAACCGCTACGTGATGGAAAAGGTTCAAGCCTACTTTGACCTGGATGAACAAACCTTCTGGCAAAGCGGTCTGAAGATATACACCACCCTGGATCTCCATGCCCAACGCTTAGCGGACCGCTCTGTGCGAAACCAATCTGCTGCCTTTGGCCGCACTGGCATCAAGCAGCAGGCAGCCTTGCTTTCCATCAATCCGCAAACCGGAGGAATTTTAGCATACGTAGGCGGGAAAAACTACGAACAAAGCCAGTTTGACCGGGTTGTACAAGCTACCCGCTCTCCAGGCTCCCTCTTTAAGGTATTTACCTATACCACCGCGTTTGATAAGGGCTATGAACCCACTCGGGTTTATCTGGATGAACCCATGCAGGTCGGCGATTGGGTTCCGCAGAACTATGATAAAAGTCACCATGGGTACATGACCATTGCCCGCGCCTTGATTACTTCCAACAACATTATTGCCGTTAAAGTCCTCAACGAGCTGGGACCGGAAAATGTCGCCAATACAGCCTATCGAATGGGGATTAAATCCCATCTGAACCCTTACCTAGCCCTGACACTCGGTGGTTCTGGGGTAAATCTTCTAGAAATCACTTCTGCCATTGGCGTATTGGCCAACCAAGGGGTTAGAGCCGAGCCGTATGCCGTGGAGAAAATTCTGGATACCGACGGGCGGATTGTCTACCAGCATCACCCGGTCAAAACCGATGTTCTGAACCGGACCACGGTGGATACGATGGTTAAGATTCTGATGGGTGTCATTGAGCGAGGGACCGGCACGGGCGCAAACATTGGCCGTCCGGCAGCCGGTAAAACAGGAACCAGTGACGATTACCGGGATGCCTGGTTTGTGGGTTTCACCCCGGAAGTGGTGACCGGTGTCTGGGTGGGGAATGACGACAATACCCCCATGCCCGGCATGACCGGTGGGGGGTTACCAGCCCGAATCTGGCAAGCGTATATGGGAGCTTACCTCAGCGGACGGCCTCCCCAACAATTGGATTTGCCATACAGCCGCCCCCTTAGCGAGGCAGACTTTTATAAGTACAATATAGAGAACCTCAGTACGGATGATCTGGATAATCCCTATGCGCTGAAGGATCCTGGAGAGGCCCAGTTAGACACGGAAGGCTCTGAGCCCCTGCCGGAAGGGTCCGGCATGTACAGCCCCGAAAGCTATGACCCGGTCTTCCCGGTTGATCCCCTCAATGAGGACCCAAATAGCTCTCGCTACCCGGCGCCCCCTGAAGCGACTCCACAGCAGCCCGGAACCCAGCCGGTTCCTCCGCAAGGCAGCCTGCCTCCCAGTTCCAATAACCCTGCGGCCGCTATCGACCCCAAGACCGACCAACGGCGGCACCGGGAATCTCCTACACCATTGCCTGCACAGCCCCGGAGACTCCCCCCAACCAATTTAACCACCTTACCGCCACAACCGGCCCCGGCGAGCCCGGAACGTACCTACTAAAACAAGCCACCCAAGTGAAAGGTGGCTTGTCTGTAAACATCACGGTGTCCAGTTTTACTGGCGGGCGGTCTGAGGCTGATTTCCCGCCTGAAGTATCATTTGAAGCATCAGCGTCATCATCGTAAGCATGATGGGCATGAATTGCTTTTGAGCATCCGCCGCTTGCGCGGGCTGTTGTGCAGGCGCGGGCTGAACCGGAGCCTGTTGGACCGGCTGTTGCTGTACCGGCTGCTGTTGAGCTCCTTGCTGACGGTTGATCAGCGTGTTTAAGATGAGGGTCAATGTCTGAATCACAGAACCCATCGTATTCAGCAAGTTGGAGGTTCCTGCCGGATCCGCCACCCCTTGCTGAGGTGCTGCCACAGGGAATCCTTGCGCTATTGGTTGCTGTTGAATGGGCGACACTGTACCGGTAATACCTGTCATCGGCTGGAAACCACCCATTTGCGACTGGACAAACGCTTGCGGTTGTCCAAAAGCCATGGGTTGGGCGAATGCCTGTGGTTGTCCAAAAGCCATGGGTTGGGCGAACGCCTGTGGTTGTCCAAAAGCCATGGGTTGGGCGAATGCCTGTGGTTGTCCAAAAGCCATGG
>CAYLWC010000013.1:34780-78502 GCA_964387265.1 uncultured Vampirovibrionales bacterium
TGGTTGTCCAAAAGCCATGGGTTGGGCGAACGCTTGTGGTTGTCCAAAAGCCATGGGTTGGGCGAACGCTTGTGGTTGTCCAAAAGCCATGCCTTGCGGCATACTCTGGAAGCCAAGCATCCCTTCCATAATAGCGGGTTGCTGGAAAGCACCAAAGCTGCCCGGTGTACCAAACTGTGGAATCGGGCTACCCGCCGATGGGATTGGTGGCTGAACTTTAAAATTCGGGAATTGCTGTGGAATCGCCCCTCCACCCAGGTATGCAAACGCTGGATGTAGTTGCAATTGAGCGGGGCCCGCAAACACAGTCGGGCTCCAGAAGTCGCTGGGCGCCCCTAGAGGTGATGCAAAAGGCGTTGAGCCTTCTGGCAAAGGTTGCGCAAATGGCGACGTATAGAAGCGCGCCAGTTCGTTAGGCACCAGGGACATAAACGGGCTAAAGCTTAAATTCTGCTGTTGCACAAACGGCGAGGTCGGGGCCGTCATCCCAAAAGGCTGTTGCAATAAACCTTGCGATGGCATCAAGCCGAAAGACGGGGCTTGGAAGCCACTAACAGCTGCTTGTTGAAATCCACCCAGCTGGGGTTGCTGTATTGGGGCAAAAAAGCCCATTGGCTGCTGGGTTGTAAAGACTGGAGCACCAATGACCATGTAAAACTCCTGCTCTCTCGGAAAGTACTCTCTTACATAAATAAAAACCGTTGGGTATATAAAATTGCGATATTATTAGAATATTTGTTACATTCTATGGATAAACTGGGGAAACTGCCAATCGGTGAGAGAAAAAACACCTTTCAAGGCCATATTTAAAATTTGTGTGAAAGGTGTTTTCTCCTCAAATCCCATTTATCGCTTTTGCTGATTCGATGATTGGAGCATCGCCATCATCATTTGGAAGATACCCATGATCATCTGAAGCATTGCCTGCATCATATTATTGTTTTGGCCGGCATTTTGGTTTGCAGAACCATTATTTTTAGATGCATGCCCATGTTGATGGTTCTGATAGCTGGTTTGCTGAGCTGGCTGCGGGGTTGGCTGTTGAGCCACCTGCTGGGCCTGCTGAGTTCCACCCGTACCTTGTTGCTGCTGGGTGACCAAAGCAACCAGAGCCTGAATGGTTTGCACCAACGTGTTAATCAGGTTGTTTTGCTGTACTGGCACCTGCTGAACTGGAGCCACCCCTGGCTGTTGGGGGATGCCAGCCGTAAAACTCGTGGGTTGTTGCGTAGGTACTCCAATCAGTCCGGGCTGGGCAACCGTTACAAAAGATGAGGCAGGAACCACAACGGGTAAGGACACCACATTTCCTTGCTGCGGAACATTCCCAATACTACTCATCAAGACCTCCTCAGGAACTTTACTTGCCGATGCAAATAAAGACATCCTCTTTCTCTCCTTTCTTAATAAAAACAACCAGAAAACCCCGATTGCCTGTTCTTGCCCTCTTCTTCACCCATTGTTACATTAGATATCTAAATGAAATCCAATAAATATACTCTCTACCCGTTCAGATCCCTAACATGCTAGAGCTGTAAGGAAAGCTGTTCCTGCACCAAACGGAACCGAACCCGGTGATGGGGCGTCAACCCCAAGCGTTCAATGGCCTCCAGATGGGCCGGGGTTCCATAGCCCATGTTTTGCTCCCATTGGTAACCGGGATATTCTTGAGCCAGACGAATCACCCATTGATCCCGGTAATGTTTGGCCACCACCGAGGCCGCCGCAATGGCCGCCGATTTTCCGTCTCCCTTCACCACCGCCTGCTGGCGTGGCTTGGGGAAATCCGGCAATAAGGCCCGACCATCCAGCAACAAATAAGCCCTTTCATCACCCGAGGAGGAAAATACCGCTTGATACGCCCGGTACGCGGCTAGCAAGGAGGCATGGTGTACGTTGAGCTGGTCTACTTCCGCTTTTTCAGCCACCCCAATCCCCACCTGGCAGGTCTCATGAATCACGGCGGCCAGGGTTGCCCGGAGCTGAGGCGTCAGTTTTTTGGAGTCGTTGAGAAATTGCAGCGCCTTTCTCTGAGGAGCCGTCAACTTTTCAGGCAGGCAGACCGCCGCCGCCACCACCGGACCAATCAAACTACCTCGCCCTACTTCATCTACCCCCACCAGACAAGCCCCTTCCGGGCAGCCTTTAAGCATCTCCCGGTCAAAGCGCAATAGGGCGGTTAAGTGACTGACCCGTTTAGCAGACATGCTGCAAGCTGAGCCTCCCTAAGCGACCTTGACGAAAATGACTGAGCAGTGACTGAGCGGCCCGCAGGGGGTCCGGTGCGCCGCCTTCCAATTTATAATGCTTGCTTTCGGCAATCGACTCCAGCGAGAGCGGCCAATCCTCCGGGATGTCATAGTGTGTTTGCAAAAGTCCCGGATAGTGGTCCTCAATCTGAGTCAGCAAGAACCGGGCCACCTCCTCTGGCTCATAGGCCGCCTGCCCCACCGAATCCACCGTGGCCAGCAGAGCGCCCGCCTCTTCCGATTCCAGCGACGGGGGGATAATCCCTGGGGTATCCAGGAGCTCAATGGTGGGATGAATCCGCACCCATTGGTTCTGGCGGGTCACCCCGGCCTTATGTCCCGTCTGGGTTTTGCGCCGGGAGACAATACTATTAATCAGGCTGGATTTCCCCACGTTGGGCATCCCGACAATGAGCACCCGGACCGGGCGACGCTTCATGCCCTTGGCCTCGAGCTGCCGCATTTTCTTTTCCGCCAGTTGCTGAATGGCCTGAATCAGCGCCTTTTTCTGCCCGCCGGTTTTGGTTTCATAAGCCATGGCCGCTCCGTCGCCTTGCCGGAAGTGGTTTAGCCAACCCTTGGTCTGCGTCGGATCAGCCAAATCCGACTTATTCAGCACCACCAAGACCGGCTTGTTTCGAATGGTCTGCTCTAAACGCGGGTTGATGGTCGCTAGTGGCATCCGGGCATCCAACACTTCCACCACCACATCAACGAGCTTGAGAACGTTTTTCAGCTCTCGTTCATGCTTGGCAATATGTCCGGGGTACCACTGAATGGTTGGCATCACCTGCGTCCCTTATACCGAAAGAACGAAGAGGGGCGCTCTTCGTTCTTTTTGAAATCTGGTCATTAAAACTAGGATTTTTGTCCGATTTTTTCCTTGATTCGAGCCGCTTTTCCACGACGCTCGCGGAGGTAATACAGCTTTGCTCGACGGACCAAGCCACGACGCAGCACCTTGATGCTTTCCACTTTAGGGGAATGCAGCAAGAAGGAACGCTCCACGCCTACCCCTTGGAATACACGGCGTACGGTCACGGTTTTGCTAACGCCCGCACCAGCCAGCTTAATGACAATGCCTTCATACCCTTGAAGACGCTCTTTGTTCCCTTCCCGAATGCGTACCATGACTTTGACGGTATCGCCGGGGTTCAATTGGGGAACCTCCTGCTTCAGGTACTCTTGTTCAATTTCTTTCACGAGATCGGTGGCCATAATGGGTCTTTCCTACAGCTATTTTACCTACAGCGTTTTTAAATCTGGACTCATCTTTTAATAAGAAGAAAGGTTACCTGGAAAGCAGTCCGGCGGCAAGATCTGCCAGCGGCAGGTTCTTCCAGGGGAAACAGGATCGTGCCTGATTTTATGTACTTTATGTCAAACACCCCAACCCGTCAAGCAACGACCTACCAGTAGGCCGGACTTCCTGAGAGTTTGATCCCCCAAGCCAAGAGGATCAACCCTAAAATGGAATACAGGCCCCACCGACTGGTGGTTAGGCGCACCACCCCCAAGGCCCAAAGCGGCCGGGTGACACTCAGAAAAATAAAACCTACCGCCAATAGGTAAATAGGAACCCCCAGCAAATGATAGTGAAATGAGCCCAGTAGATCTCCCTGGGCAATCAACACAAAGCTCCGGGTCAATCCGCAGAAAGGACACGGCCAGTGAAGCCAATGCTTGAACAGGCAAAAAATGGAATCCTGACCGACTTGATGAAACACCATCTCTCCAAACCCACCCCAGGCCAACAGAGAAACCGTGGCGATGGCCAAAAAGGCTAGGATATTCAAAGCCAGCAGCATGTCTATCTCGGCTGAAAAAACACTCAGTGGCTTGGGGGATGATGCGGAGAAACGGCTCATCAACTTTTTATCAATCCCATCCGTTTGATACGGATTCATTATAAATCATCATAGGTCATACAAAACCGGGCTGTTCCTTCGATTGCTCCGCATGATGGGTGCAATCAGTACCAACAGGATCAATTCTCCAGGAGTTCATCACAGAGGCTGCTATATCACGATGCACGTAGCAAAAAAGCCAATTGGTTATTTTTCTTCACTTTTTGAAGGAAGAAAAAGCCCATGATATAGACATTTTTACAAATTAACGCTAATATTGTTTATATAATGATTAGTCTGTACAAGGGGTCTTTCCGCGTGCACGATACATCATCACCCTCCAATAGTACCCAGAGAGGTAGCCAACGCGCCACTAAGGTTTTATTACTGAATTCCTCGTATGAGCCACTCCATATCTGTAGCTGGCGGCGGGCGATCATTTTGCTGGTCAAGGGAAAAGCCGTAGCCGTAGAGAGCAACGGGAAACAGGTTCACCCGGAAATACGGATGCCACTGGTCATCCGCCTGCTGTATTACGTGAAAATTCCCCACAAAGAAATTTCTCTGTCCCGGCGCAACCTCATGCACCGGGATAACTATATGTGCCAATACTGTGGCAAGCGTTCAGAACTGACCATTGATCACGTCCTACCCCGCTCCCGTGGCGGAAAAGACACCTGGGATAACGTGGTGGTAGCCTGCCTCCGGTGCAACGTAACCAAGGGCAACCGCACCCCCAAAGAAGCGGACATGCGGTTGATGAAGCAACCGACCCGGCCCACGGATTTTATCCATTTTGAGCTGTCCAAGCAACACCAGGCTGGCTTTGAAGATATGGACCAGTGGCGGAAATACCTTTATTATGACCTGGATGAACTCGCCGGTTAGCCTAGCGATCCCGGTTAAAAATATTGTACTGCTCCCACAGCCACTGCTGCAGCTCTTTGGGATCCGTAGGCATGTTTGACTTGGTGGTCGTCGCAGACTGTTGCGACATATTCTGTTGCGTCGGTTCCGCCTTTGGATGAGCCGCATTTACCCCTTGCGGTTGCAGTGCGGCATTTTCTTCTTTTTGCCGATGGTAGCGCTCTAATGCCACTTCATCATCCCGTTCCCGGCTATAAATCTTGATCCAATCCATTTCTTCCGGCTTTTTGGGGTCGTTTCCCCGAAACGTTGCCGAAAACATGGCCGATAGTTGACTGGTGTGAAAACGATTGACTTGCACTGCTACTATCCTTTCATGACTAGAATTGCCCTTGTCCCCTATCTAGCCATAAACATAACGCTAAAAAAAGAGCCTGCATTCAGCAGACTCTCTCCAATGACAATAAAACCTTGTATGCGCTAGTAGAAAACGCTGGAACGTCCCTGCTGGGACTCCATCAGCTGCTTCAGCCGGTAATCCTGAACCATACGCTGCCCCGAAAAAAATGTACCGGGTGAACTCGTGTGAACCGGGGCCGGTTGGAAGGTTCGGGATAACTGGGTAATGCCAATGGGCCGCTCGCTGGTATCTTCCACTTCTTCAAAGCACAGATTATAAAGCCATTCCCTGAGGTTATACCAAAACCCCCGTTCCTGATTCTGGGTAGGGTGGTACCCTCTCTTGCTGTCGGCACGGTAGTTGTTAATAAAATTGCTTGGCCGTTTCATCCCGCTACTCCACTCTTTTCTCTCATTTGACTGGATGGACACCCCCAAGGGAATCCTGTTTGGTATAGTAATTATTTTAGAGAGTTTCGCAACGTCGTCCATTGCATGTCGCGGAATTTCCTCCAAACAGTGGAGTCCTTCATGCCCGTCTCTGCCCAATCCGATCATCGTCATTACATGCAGCTAGCCTTGCAAGCGGCCAAACACGCCCTACCCCAAGACGTCCCTGTCGGGGCTGTTCTGGTTCACCAGGGTAAAATATTAGCCACCGCCTGCAACCGGCGGGAATTCGATCAAAATCCGGTAGGCCATGCCGAAATGCTGGTCATTCAGGAAGCCGCCCAAAAGCTCAACAACTGGCGGCTTTCTAACACGATTTTATACGTTACCCTGGAACCTTGTCCCATGTGTGCTTCAGCCATCCAGCAGGCCCGAATCCCGCATGTGGTGTTTGGCGCGTATGACCCAGTTATGGGCGCTTGTGGCTCCCGGTATCAACTCCTGGAAACGACCCAAGCCACCGGCGGGATTCTGGAAGCCCCATGCAGTCAGCTGCTGAAAGACTTTTTTAAAGGAACCCGCACATAAAAACAGTCGCGTCAAAAACATCGGACGGGGCTGCTTTTTTAAATATTCCTCACTGAGATATCCTACGGGAGCCACTTTTTCAGCAAGCTGGTTTCTTTTTGCACCGGATCCCGAGCTATTTTGGACATTTCCACCAGTTTGACGCCATACAGCTTGGTGTCTTTCTCAATTTTATCCAGCACATCCGAACCGCCAATTACCCGGCCAAAAATGGCGTACTTACCATCCAGCTGGGTTTGCGGGGCCAAGGTAATGTAGAACTGGCTGGTAGCGCTGTCTGGATCATAGCTTCGCGCCATGGCCACCACGCCTTTGGTGTCATGAGAGAGTTTGTTTTTCACTTCCAGCGGAACCCGATCCTTGGATCCACCTGCCCCCGTGCCGGTTGGATCTCCGGTTTGCACCACAAAACCCGGTACCACTCGATGAAACTTCATGTTGGATTGATTATAAAACCCGGCATTGACTAACTTGATAAAATTGGCCACCGTCAATGGGGCCGCATCCGGGTAAAGCTCAATGGCAATCTTGCCCTTTTCGGTTTCCAGCACCGCGGCGTTTTCCTTGGCGATGGTTTCGATGGGTAGGCGAGGCAGTTCATTGGGTTTTACTTCCGGCTTTGCTTCCTTTTTAGCAACCGGCGCCTCTTTTACTGCTTTCTTCTCATCCTTTTTATCTGACTTATCTTTATCTGAATCAAACCAGCGCATCGGGTTCCAGACAGACTTTTCCTGTTTGGCTTCGAAATTCTCCTGGGTGAGATTCTCCTGGGTCGCGGCGACCGATTGTTGGGCAACCTGCCCTTTTCCAGCCGCTTCCTTCTCAGCCACTTCAAAGTTCACCACAGGTTTGTCGTTATTCTCTGTATCCGTAGTTTCTTCCTGCTTGGCCTTTTGTTCCGCCAGAATCGCCGCTTTTTGCGCTTCGATTTCCGCCAGTTTCCTTGCCCGCTCCGCTTCCCGTACAGCTTCTTTGGCACGTAATTCAGCTTCTTCAGCAGCTTTTTCAGCCTCCTTCGCTTTCTTAACAGCCGCCTCCTCTTCTGTCATCAGAAGATTAATGGGGTTCATTTTAGAAAAGTCAAACGCAGAAGCCTGGATGTTTAGCGGTGGGGTCACAAAAGCAACAAACGCAAAGAAAACCACCAGAATCAATACCTGGAAACTGCTGATTCGTTTGAACATACTGAGGAAACCTCGCCATACTCTAGCTTGTACTACCCACCTATTCTATGAGAAACACCGTAGATGACAAGCATTCGTTGCTAACCCTGGCTCATCTGTAACACCACGATTTGAGCGTATTCATCAAGAAGCTTTTTAGCTGAGAAAGTTCCACAACCTCTCTGACCATCCCCAAGTTAACAGCCTGACGCAGAGAATCTGACGCTTCCATGTATTTTTTCCCTGTGACAACCTGATATTGTTCTGGTGGTAACGCCCCATACAGCTGAGTATCCGCCACAGCCACCCGAACCTCTGCCGCTAACCCATGAAGCAGATACGTTCCCCCCACAGCACGCTCATGAATCACCGATATCAGCTGACCCCCTTGCGCTTTCCAGTCCTGTTGCAATCGGCGGTATTCTCCGGCTTGAAACACCATCCCCTGTTGTTCCGCCTCCAGATCCGCTTCTATCCCTGGGCAATTGGATAAAAGAAGCAGGGGGTGATCCGGCGGCGTTTCCAGGAGGTGGGTCATAAAATCCACCAACCCCTGCAGGTCAGACGCCCTGAGTGGACGGTTCCCCAAGTAGGCATAGTAAACCGGCCATGGCCCCAGTTCCGCAAAACCGGCTTCCACGGCCCCGTCCGCGCTTTGAAAAAAAGGTGTCACCGCTTCCAGAGCCAGAAACATTAATACATCCTTAAAAGTTTCCCTTGGGCTTCTTTACGCCCATTATAATTAAGAAAGGGTTTTGTAGGGCTCAACGTATCTTTGAGTTCGCAAAACGCGGTTTACAGGAGAAAGAAACAGGCATGGCTGTCCAGTATAAAGATTATTACGAAATTTTAGGGTTAAAGCGGGGCGCGACCGACAAGGAAATCAAGG
The DNA here is from genome assembly GCA_964387265.1 of uncultured Vampirovibrionales bacterium. GTDB lineage: Bacteria > Cyanobacteriota > Vampirovibrionia > Vampirovibrionales > Vampirovibrionaceae > CAYLWC01. The sequence continues at coordinate 43,173 of CAYLWC010000013.1, forward strand.
CGGCTTACCGAAAGCTGGCCAGAGAATACCATCCCGATGTGAACCCCACTGCCGGGGATAAGTTTAAAGAGATTAACGAGGCCTATGAGGTTCTCAAAGACCCGGAAAAGCGCAAGCGGTATGATAACCTGGGAGCCAACTGGAAAAACGGCCAGGGCTTTACTCCGCCCCCCGGTTTTGAAGGCTATACCACCGTTGATTTTGGCGATCTTGGCGGGCTAGGTGGCATGGGCGGGTTCTCCGACTTTTTTGAAATGCTCTTTGGACAAATGGCGGGCGCTCAACCCCGAGGAAGCCAAGGTTTTCGATTTACCCAAGGGTTTGGACCAGATCTGGAAGAGGAATTCGGCTCTCATACTCATCGGTACCGGACCCACCAACATCGCCCTGGCCCACAAGAGCAAGTAAGAGAGCAGTTGGATATTGAGCAACCCGTGTACCTGACGCTGGAAGAAGTGGCCAGTGGCGGGCAAAAATCTGTTTACCTGAACCATAGCGGCAAGCGCATGACCGTCAATATCCCCAAGGGACTAAAACCCGGCGCGAAAATCCGCCTGGCCGGAGAAGGTCAGACCGGCCGCACCGGTCGCCGGGGCGATGTCCTGCTGGTGGTTCATTACAGCAGCCACCCCAAGTTTCAGGTGGATGGACTGCATTTGATTCATGAAACGTCTGTCCCAGTCCCAGAATTGGTATTAGGGACAGAGATTCAGGTTCCAACGCTCTCCGGGAACGTCACCCTGACCATCCCCCCCGGCACCCAACCGGGGCGGACCCTGCGCCTGAAAGGGCAGGGCTTGCCTAGCAAAACCGGGGAAAAAGGGGATTTGCTGGTTCGAGTGAAAGGGATTATCCCAGAAAGCCCCTCCGAGCGGGAGATAGAACTATATCAGGAATTAAAAAAGTTTTTATGAGGGGCTAGCCCCTCAAACTCCCCGCTGGAACCTGAATGCAGGTTCCAGACCTCCACCAGGGGCGCTGCCCCTGATACCCCGCAAGGACACACCCAAGATAATTGGGAGCCAAAGCAGAATTTTATAGTTTCCTTCATGAGCAACGTAGAACGAGAATAGCAGCCCTGAACCAGTATAAAAAAACACTGTTACCTTAATAACCAAATCCCATACAAACTTATAAAAACCCAGGGTTGATTCATAGATTTTCCAAGCACGATCTTCCAGTGTTGAGAGTTCGGAAATTTTTTGTTCTGCAGTTATTTCTGTAATTGCAGACTCACCTTCTATGCTGTAAACATTACTTGACGACATACTCTTCCCCGTATACATATGAGCCGCTCTCAGACATCGACCCTCTGCCACAAAACATTTCTACCAAAAAGTATTGTCCAAAATTTTGAATGTAACAGTTTCTCCAAACGGAACCGGGGGCGGAGGATGTCGTCGGTATAATTGAACTATGGAAACCGCAACGCAAACCTCCCGCCGGGTTCAAATCCTCCCGCTCCATATCGTCAACCGCATCGCCGCGGGCGAAGTGGTGGAACGGCCTGCTTCTGTGGTCAAAGAATTAGTAGAAAACGCCCTGGACGCCGGGGCCACTCGCATTGATGTTTCCGCTAGCGCCGGGGGTCGAATGATTCGGGTGGCTGACAACGGCCATGGCATGGCCCCGGAAGACGCCCAACTGGCCTTCTTTAACCATGCCACCAGCAAGATCACCGAAGACAGCGATCTATCCCGCATTGAAACCCTGGGCTTTCGGGGTGAAGCGCTGGCCAGCATCTCGGCCATTTCCCGCCTCACCTGCCTGACCCGGACCCCGGAGGCTGCCAGCGGCTCCAAAGTCACCCTCGATGAAGAGGGAAACCCCACCATTACAGATACGGGCTGTGCCCCAGGGACGATTATGGAAGTGGCGGACCTGTTTTATAACACCCCCGCCCGGCTGAAGTTTTTAAAACGCCCCCAGACCGAGCTGGGCCACATTGAAGAGATGGTCCAGAACCTGGCCTTGTCCCATCCCCATGTGCAATTTTCCCTGACTTTAAACGAGAAGCCCGCTTTAAAAACCAGCGGGAGCGGGGATCTCAAGCTTACCATCGAGGAAGTCTTTCAGCACCAGCGAGAAAGCCTGGATCTCCTGCCCTTTCAGAAATCCGATGAGGACGCGGGCTTTGCCGTTCGAGGCTTTACTTCCTCCCCTGGGATTACCAAGGGCTCCAAGCGGTGGGTGATTACCTTTGTCAATGGCCGATCCGTTCGCTGCCAAGTACTGGCAAAAGCCATTGAAAGCGCCTTTGAATCGCTGGTGCCACACGGGCGCTATCCCGTTTCAGTCGTGTATCTGACACTACCCCCTGATGAGGTGGATGTGAATGTACATCCCACCAAAAAAGAAGTGCGCTATGTCAGCACCAACACGGTTTTCAGCTTTGTCCGAAACGGCATTAAAGACGCCCTGACCCAGCATGGGTTTTCGGCTTACCACACGCCATCCGGTATTGGGGAAGAACACCATCCCACCCAGACCACCGCCCTGCCTTTACAGGGCGGAATGTTCACCCCCAAAGGCGGTGGCACCCCGCCCCGCTCACCGATTCCTATTGTTTCAAACCCACACCCAAATCCCCAACGGATGCTGTCTCGGCCAGAACCCCGTCATGAACTGGAATCCCAGCAGGCGCTGAATTTTTATAAACCCTTTTATAAACCTGTCGATCAGCCGGAATCCAGCCAAACGGACAAGTCCCAGCCGGAAAAATTCAAAGTCATCGGGCAACTCTTTAACACCTATATTTTGCTGGAGACCGCCCAAGGCCTGATGGTGGTGGATCAGCACATTGCCAGTGAGCGGACCTTCTTTGAGTCCCTGTCTCGCAACATGCTCGCTGAAGAACCCACTGTTCAAAAGCTGGTCACCAGCGTGCCGCTTTCGATCACCCCCACCCAGCAGGATTTACTGGCCAGTCATCAAGGGGATTTCGCCAAGCTGGGCTTTTATTACGAGCTAGCTCCCGGCAGCGTGGCTTTGAGCGGGGTGCCGATTATTTACCAGGGCCGGGAGCCCAAGCACCTGTTTGAATCGCTTTTAACCCAACTGGAAGAAACCGGGGAAATGAAGCTGGATCTGGATCATCTGATTGCCACGCTCTCTTGTCACAGCGCCGTTCGGGCCGGGGACCACCTGGATCATGCCGAAATGACCGAAGTGATTCGGCAGTGGCTAGCCTGTACCCTCCCCTGGACCTGCCCTCATGGTCGCCCGATTGCCCATACCATTAAAACCGAAGATTTAAACAACTTCTTCCATCGACCCAGCCTCCCGGTCAACGCGTTCTAAAAACGAGCAATCCCCTGGTTTCACCTGTTTTTGTGGTATTAGATTGGATGAAGCAAACGGAGCGCAAGCATGCCGGTTCTGGCCAAGGTGGTCACCAAATACTACTTTCTGGATTACGAAGTGGATCCCATGTTTGCCGTGGAATACATTGAGCATATGCTCAATACCGAACCCATCGGCACCTTCAGCATTCTGCTCACCTCCATCGGCTTATTCCTCACCTTCAGCTACAAAATGCTCGATATCGCCTGGGATATTTACAAGGACAAACAGCGTCAGGGCCGCTTGAGCATTGAGGTTTCCCCGGAAATCAACGAGTCTGAGAATCTCGGCATCCAGATTTTGGTTTCCAACACCGGCAAAGAGCCCATTGTCCTGCGAGAACTGGGGTATCTTTCCAGAAAAGTCTTTGGCCCCAAGTTTATCCCGCTCAAAACCGTTCGGGACAAGCTCCCCAAGACGCTCCATGGCCGGGAAATTATCGAACTCAGCCTCGATGTAACCCCCACGCTGTTGGCTGACCCCACCCCCAACTGGTTTATCAAGGATTCGACTGGCAAGCTCTGGCCCGTCCCCAAGCGGCAAGTGGTCCGCACCAAAAAGCAAATTACCCGCTACATGAAAGAGCTGGAGCAAGAACAAGGCGCTATACAGGAAGCATTAGCGACTTCTGAAGAGTCTGAAGAGGTTGCCTCACTGGAAGCCTCACTACCTCAGTAGCTTTCAAGTTTTCCTAAACGGTTTTCAGGCCCAGTTCTTCTTCAACCCGCTGGACTTCAGCGTCTTTGGCGGCCGTTTGCCAGTTGGGGGATTTTGTCACTTTCTCTTGGGCTTTTTGGGCCGGGTCGTACTCATTGTAGACTTTCTGGAGTTCTTCTTTAAAGACATCGAGGGCGTCTGATTCTTTCACCTGCATGATCCGCTCTTCGCCCCGGAAGATATAGTATTGCCCTTCCCGGCCTCCGGCAATGCCAATATCGGCATGGCCCGCTTCCCCTGGACCATTGACAAAGCAGCCCATCACGGCCACATCCAGCGGTTTATCCAGGGTGGAAATCAGCCCTTCCACTTGATTGGCCAAGCCATGGAGATCCACTTCACAGCGCCCGCAGCTGGGGCAGCTCACCAGATTCGCCCCGGCTTTTTTCAAGCCCAGGCTTTGTAGGATCTGCTGTCCGGCAAAGACCTCCTCAATGGAATCGGCCGTGAGCGACACCCGAATGGTGTCGCCAATCCCTTCACTGAGCAGCATCCCAAAAGCAACCGAGGTTTTAATCAGCCCCCGTTTCAGCGTCCCGGCCTCAGTGACCCCCAAATGGAGGGGATAATCCACCAGCTTGGCTAAACGGCGGTAGGCTTCCACCATTTTCATCGGATCACTGGCCTTGACGGAAATCTTGAAGTTGAAAAAGTCCTCTTCTTCCAGAATCCGGGCATTGAGGAGGGCGCTTTCCACCAATTGGGTCACCAGATCATGGGGATACTGCTCTTTGATGGGCTTTTCAACAGAGCCGCTATTGACCCCAATACGGATGGGAATCTCCCGTTCCCTGCACTTTTGGACCACGGCCCGGATAAACTCCTTTTTCGGCTGGTTGCCAGGGTTAATGCGCACGCAATGGACCCCGTTATCAGCGGCCATCAGGGCCAGGCGGTAATCAAAGTGAATATCGGCCACCACCGGGATGGGGGAGCGCTTCACAATGGTTTTCAGGGCCTCTGCCGCTTCCTTATCGGGCACCGCCAGGCGGATGATCTCGCAGCCAGCATCAGCCAGGCGCTTGATCTGGTAAACGCTATCCTCAATATCACGGGTATCATTGGTCAGCATCGATTGCACTGAGATGGGCGCGTTGCCGCCAATTTCCACATTCCCGACCCGGATTTTTCGTGATTGCCGTCTGGTGATGTCCATTGAAAAAGTCCTTGCTCATCCCGTACTCGTACCGGCATTGTACTACGCCCAAAAAATTGCTTCAAAGAGGCTTGTTCGTTGCCGGTGTCAATTGATGCGCATGTTCCGTTTTAATGGACTTGGTTGATTTCGCCCGTTACACAAAAGGATGACATCATGCAGACCTCACAGCTTCCAGCAACTCGCTTTGCCAGCATAGCGCCTGCCAATCCCATCGCCTCTCCTACCACAAACCAGGTCCAATTTGGCGCAAAAGAAACCACAAAAAGCAACCTGAATATAGGTGCGGATACATATGAACAAGCAACCAGCCCGAAGACTCCCCGGCGACTGAAAATACTGGAAGTCCTGGAAAAATTGGTGGCGCCCAAGCTGCCACAACACGAAGCCGCCCTTGAACATTTTCAGTCCCTCCCCTTCTGGAAAAAACTCCCCAGCGAGCGACCTCAGCATCCGGGTATCACCGTGGATGAACTCTGTTCGTTCTTGAAAAACACGGATACGGATACTCCCAAATACGTTTTTGAAGCGGATTTATTGCTGCTGGAAGCAAAGGATCTGGTCCGTCGCAACAAGAATCACCAGCTTTCTCTGACCCAGGAAGGGAAGGCCCTGTTAGCAGGAGAAAAAGACACCTCAGCGGGTTAGGAGGTATTTATATTTATGATTCAAGCGATGAAGCTGCAACCGAAGATTCAACCTGCAGTGACGTCGTATGCCCCCAGTCCAGAGCAGGTACCAACCGTGCCGTTTGCCGGGGATTTCTTAAACCTCTCTGGCCAGCTGACTTCACGGCAAGAACGGATCTTATCGGCCATTGACCTCTATCTGGGAAACGCCCCGGCAGACTATAAGGAACAAATGAGTATCCGAAGCACCATGCCGGCACTGGTCAGGCTGTTTATAAACCCCAAACGTCCAGCTGTCTCCGCAAGTCGGATTCTGGAGTTTATGAAACAACAGAGCCCCCATCTTGGCTCGGTCGCTGGCACCCAAATCACCGCGGATATTGGCCTGCTCGCCGCCAAAGGGTTCATCGGCACAGTAAACGACAAAGAGGCGTTTCAGCCAGGAAAAACCAGCCTGATTTACCTGACTGAGGCAGGAGAGCAAGCCCTTCGGGACGCAAAAATATACCAGCCCTAATGGGCGTTGGCATACGCTTCCACAAAGCCCGGTGGGGGCAGGCCCTCTTTATAAAGAATGGCCTTGGACACCCCCAGGCTGAGCATATCCCACGGCAGAATCTCATCTTCTGGCCGTTCCCGTAGGGCATACCAGTCCAGTTCAGGGAAATTGGCCTTACCTTCCGCCTTTAGCGCTTTATACGCTCGATTTAAGGCCCCCAAAGTCCCGCCAAACTCCCAAAAACGCACAATCAAGGGCGCCAGACGGCGATCCCCACGAGAGAGCAACGCCTGGAAATAATCCCACTTGGCGCTTTGGGGCCGAAAATCAGCGGTTTTGTAGAGGGCTTTTTGCAGCTGCTGAAAACGGGCGTCAATCTGCTTGTTGTCTAGCCGCGGTTGCCACTGAAAGGGGGTTCCGGCTTTAGGCACAAAAGAACTACAACCCAAATGGAGCTTGAGCCTGGGGTTTTCCTTTTTAAGGGCTTTCATCAGCTGGGCCAGTTCTGCCACATCCGACTCATCCTCATCAGGCAGCCCGACCATGCCATAGATTTTCAAGCCTTCCAGCCCAGATTCCGCCACCACAGAGGCTGCCCGCATAATGGCCTCATGTTTGAGGTTCTTGTTAATCCGGCGGCGCAGCTTTTCTGAGCCGCTTTCCACCGCAATGGTGACTTGTTTCTGCTGGCCTTTTTTAAAGGTCTGGGCAATGGGCAGGGTGAGGGTGTCGGCCCGAAGGGAAGCCGCCGAAATCGTCAGCCCCTCTTTGGTGTTGAGATACTCGCAGAGTTCCGGGAACTGGGGGTGATCCGCAATGAGCAAGCCCAGTAGCCCCACTTTATCGGTATACTGAATCCCTGCCTCAATGCGCGCAATCACCCGGTCAATGGTCGCTGAACGCACTGGCAGCGTGGCATAACTGGCCAGGCAGAACCGGCAACGGTGGGCACACCCCCGAACAACCTCGACTAGAAACATATTGGAGAAAAACGCTTTCTCCGTCACAATGGGCGTCGAGGCCACAAAGTGTTCCATGTTCTCAATAAAGCGCTTCTGAACCACCGGAGGCACATCATGATAGCGAGGCGTAATGCTTTGGATGGGCCCATCAGACCCGGCATACTCGATGTGATACATGGAGGGCACATACACCCCGGCCACTTCCACAGCCAGCCGATGCAGCAATTCTTCCCGGCTGGAGAGGTGACGATATGTCTGCAAGGCCTGGGCTAACTCATCGAGAATTTCTTCCCCCTCCCCGATAATGAAGAAATCAAAGAAGTCGGCGTATGGCTCCGGGTTGCTCATGGGCACCGGCCCCCCGGCAAAAACCAGCGGGCAGTCTCGCGAGCGATCTTTAGCGTATTGCGGGATATCCAGGGCCTGAAACGATTCCAGAATCTGTACCATGTCCAGCTCAAAAGAGAGAGAATACCCCAACAGCTCGTAAGCCTGAGCACTCAGCCCAGTCCAGGAATCGGCATAAATCCGCGTGGGGGAGATTCTGGGATTTTGATCCATCAGCTGAAACAGCGTTAAGTAACCCAAAGACGACATGGCAATCTGGTATGAGGCGGGATACACCAGGCCCACCCACACAGCATCGGCCCCGGCAACCGTCGGGGTGTATAGAAACCGCTCTGGCGGATTTTGCATTACAACAGGCTTTGCCATGATTTTGCTGAGGGAGTCATTTTTTGCTACAGTTCTTCTTATTCTACTTCGATAGAACGTGAGCATAAAGCAGATTGAGAGCATAACACGAATGTCTACAACCCTTCCCAATCCCCATGTTTACCAGCCTACTGAGCGGATCGACCGTAATGAAGCATTAAGGCTCTTTCAGGAAGCGGATTTGTTTGAGCTGGGGATTATGGCGGAAGCGGTCAAGCATCGGTTTCATGCCCCGGATGCGCCCATCACGTTTGTCATTGACCGGAATGTGAATTACACCAACGTCTGTAACGTTGATTGCCTCTTCTGCGCGTTTTACCGCCATGCTGAAGACAATGACGCGTATACGCTGAATTATTTCCAAATTAAAGAAAAAACCCAGGAATTGGTGGATGCCGGGGGGACCCAGCTCCTCTTGCAAGGCGGAGTCAATCCCGATCTGCCGTTTGAGTATTATCTTGATATTGTCCGCCAACTCCGGCGGGATTTCCCGGATCTCACCATTCATTCCTTCTCGCCCACTGAAATCGCCTATATGACCATTATCACCGGTAAAAGCCTGAAATGGGTCATTGAGCAGTTGATTGAAGCCGGAATCTCCTCAATCCCAGGGGCCGGGGCGGAAATTTTGCATGATGACATCCGCAAGAAAGTCAGCCACAAGAAAGTCAACACCCACGGCTGGCTGGAGGTGATGGAAGTGGCCCATGGGCTGGGGCTGAAGACCTCGGCCACCATGATGTTTGGCATGATGGAAGAGGATTGGCACATTATTGATCATCTGTTTCAGATTCGGGATTTACAGGACAAAACCGGCGGCTTTAACGCCTTTATTCCCTGGAGTTTCCAGAAGGCCAACACCCGCCTGGAGAAACTCCCCAACCTGCCCGCCACCGGTGTGGAATACCTGAGAGTCAGCGCCATGGCCCGGATTGTTCTGGATAATATTCCCAATATCGGCGCCTCTTGGATTACCCAGGGCCTGAAACTGGGGCAAACGGCGCTGTTTATGGGTGCCAATGATATGGGCGGCCTGCTGCTGGAAGAAAACGTGGTGACGCAAGCAGGTATTAATCCCACCCGAAAATCCGTGGAAGAGATGGTGAAAGTCATTCACGCTGCCGGAAAAGACGCTGCCCAGCGGGATACCACTTACAAAATCCTAAAAACCTTTCCAAAAACCTCAGATGAAGCTCCTACATCTGTTTGATTTTCCCTGAGTTTGTCCTACTTAAGTAAAGCAGCAATGTTAGAATATAATGGCTGGTCCCCTTACCGGCTGTATTCAGGAGAGTGGATGACAACAAGCGCATGCTTCGTTTTCTCTACACAGTGCTCGATATTATTGCAACAGTGTGTGCCGTAATCTCACCTGTTGCCATTGTGCATTGGCTGCTTAAATCCATTCAACTTGCTCTCCTGGGCCCTTTTATCGAAGCGCTTGACCCCGTTTTCTCTCCTCTCAACCTGTTGCTGGAAGTATTTATTCAACTCCCCAACCTTCAGTTTATGGATCAATCCGTCCCTTTGACCCAAGGGGCCTTGGGTATCCTGTTTACACTTGGCTTTTTTATCTTTAACTTTGCCTCTAACTCGCTTCGAGTCGCCGATCAGAAACTAACCGTGGCCCATGATCTCAAAATGGAGCAACGTCGAATGGCCAAAATCCTCAAAGAGCAGGAAAGAGTACAACGTAAAATTTCCACCAACCGTCAGGTATTCGTGTGGGTCAATTTTGACTTCACCCAAAATACGAACGCAACGTCCATTCTGGAAACCACTTTTGCCCGACACAGTGCCGATGTTCGGGAGCGGGACCTGGAGCATATGCTGCTGGAGTTTCAAACCCTGGATCATGCCCTGCAATATGTGCTGCAATGCCAGGATGCCATCCTGAAGCATTATGCAACCCTCCGCCCCATCGACCCCAAACCCCCGTTTACCTTTGGCATTAATAGTTTTGAGATCACCAGCGACCCGGAAGTGGGAATCGCCTTGGCACAACAACTCTCAAAATACGCCGGAAAAAATCAGATCCTGTTTTCCAAAGACGCCCATGACTTGCTGGCCGCCCTGGGTTTAACGGCCCAGTATAAATTTCAGTCTCAAGGATTCTATGATTTTCTCGGCCTCAAAAAACAGGAAGTATTTCGTTTGATGGGACGAGCTTAATCACCGCCAAGGGGCGCCGTTTTACTCGTCCTGACAGAGACAGGGTTTTTGTAACAGATTTTTAAAATGGGGCAATTCCACCCATTTTATTGTTTTTATTTGTGTAGAAATGATATATATGCATTTCTGTCATGTAAATAAGATAGAGAAGAGAGAGCCTCCGGTTTTAACTGGAGAATTAAACAGCATCGGTACTTGTGAGAGAAGCTCGATCTGGAGGAAATTAGCAGATGGCAGCAAACTTTACGTTAAACCTACCGAGTGTTTCGGCCTATACTGGCCTTCCGGCGTTTTTTGTTGGTGGTCCGGCTGCACACTCAGGTATGCTCAACCCTTTACTGTGGAATGCGTCCGGTCAAATGACCCCCATTGATTCATTCCCGTACTTATACAATCCATTTCCGCCTATGTTTTCCAATACCCCGATTTTTGCCGCTCGTGCTGGCGTTGGAATGCCATTCCCATCCGCGTTCCCAACCCAAGGGTTCGGTGGCTTTGGTAGCTTCGGTGGTTTTGGTGGCTTCGGTGGCGGCAGCTTCGGTATAAACCAAGGCTTCGGCGGATTTGGCGGTGGCTTCGGCTTCTTTGCCTAAAAAATCCAAACCACGTAACATCTTTAAAATAAGCTTTCAGATTAAGCTTTACAGAGTACCTTTTGTCCCCCTTTTACAGCGTTTGTCCCTTTACTAAACGCTGTTTTTTTTTGGGGATTTTTTCTAGCGGGTACTGACAGCCTGCGCACTGCCATAGAGCTTCATGACCTGTTTCACCTGCTGTAACGTCTGATGGGCTGTCTCACGAGCCCGCTTACCGCCATCCTCCAAAATTTTCCATACCTGGGCCGGATCAGCCTCAAACGTCTTTCGCCGCTCTCGCAAGGGGCGTAGTTTGGCATTAATAATTTCAGTCAATATCTTTTTGCAATCCATGCAGCCTCTAAGGGCCTGACGACACTCCTCTGCCGCAAGGGCCGTTGCCGCTTCATCCGCAAAAATCTCATAATACGGATATACAGCCTGGCAGTCCTCAGGGTTTCCCGGATCAGTCTTTTTGATACGGGCTGGATCGGTGATGGCGGTGCGAATCTTTTGCCAAGTCTCTTCTTCCGAGTCAGCCAGGTAAATGGCATTGCCGTAAGATTTCCCCATTTTCCGCCCGTCCAGGCCCATCAGCAACGGTACCTCTGTAAGAAGCGGCTTGGGCTCCGGGAACAGATCGGTTTGATAGACGTGATTAAACCGGCGGGCAATGTCTCGGGAAATCTCCAGATGCGCCAGCTGGTCCTTTCCAACCGGAACCAACTCTCCCCGAACGGACAGAATATCCACCGTCTGTAAGACCGGGTATCCCAAAAGCCCGTAGGATAAATCTTCATGAAGCATTTGCACCATGTCTTTGAGGGTGGGATCCGTTTGAACCCACTTGGCCGGGGTTAGCATGCTCAAGAGTAAATGCATTTCGGCAATTTCCGGGATGGATGACTGCACATACAGTGTCGATTTTGTAGGGTCTACCCCCGCCGCTAGCCAATCTAGCGCCATATTAAAGATATTTTCCACCAGCGCATCGGTTTCATCATACTTGGTGGTGAGTGCATGCCAATCGGCCACAGAAAAATAACAGGTAAAGTCATCTTGCAGACGCACCCAGTTCTGAAGGACGCCCATATAATGTCCCAGATGCAGTTTCCCCGTAGGGCGCATGCCGGACATGATGGTTTTGGGTTGGGACTGTGTCATTGCGTTCAGGCCAAGTTAACAGGACATTGCCGGGTCCTATTCTACTGCAAGTACCCGGCAAGATCCAATTCCGAAAGTTATTTTGGGTTGGGATTATCGACCGAAAATAAAGCGGACAATCGACAACAAGCCAATCAGGGCAAAGAAGCCCACAGCCACCCAGACCCATGCTGGGAGAGATTGTCCATCTTTTAAATCCGGTTCAAAAAGGAAGCGGGCGTCGCCCTGTTTCCCAACCACCAGACTCTTCGGCCCGCTTTCATTAATTACAGCGATATTCCCCGGCTCAATCGCCCGGAACAAGGCGTCTTCATCAAACAAGCGGCCCAGTTTCTCCAACGCTTCATCCGTCTGCCCCGTAACCATCAAGGCCACACGGCTGTTGTTCCAAGGAGAAACGATTTCTTCCAAAATGCCCTGGGCTGGTGTATAGTTCAGCTCCGCCAGGCGCTTATCGGGGCCTTCCAACGTAGCCCAACTGCCTTCAATAAGCAGGTTGGCCTTGCTCTTAAATTCATCCAGGAAGCTGTTTCGATCCTTGCTTCCCAGTACGAGCAAGTGGTGATTCTTTTTAGCGTCATCCGGCAGGGAGTTGGCATGGTGCACAGCCAGACTGATCCCGCCCCGGGAGGCGGATTCCCGACCCAGCCGATTCAGGGTTTTGATCATCAGGCTGAGATCCATATCCGAAGGCTGTTCCGGCATCACCACGCTGACCTGGGAAAAGTCCTGATATACGCTGAACGGAAAGCCTCCGTCATTGATCAGACCGACATCGGGCACGGCCGTTTTGGTTTCCGCCGGTACTTCCACCCAAGAGGTATTGTGTACCGTGCCCCAGATATGGGCATCAGTCACGTAACGGCACATATCATATTTTTCCGGGTATACATGGAACTGGTATTCCAGATCGTTGTAGGTATGCAGCTCCTCTGCCGGAATTTCCAGCATCAAGTCCTTCTGGGTTTCCCCAGCCGGGTTGCTCAAAGGCACGCTCTTAATGGCTTTACCGTTTAAGCGCACCTCCAACTTGGACAGACTGGCATCCAGTTGGGAGCTATAGCTGTATACCGTATGCAGTTTCGCTTTTCGCTGCGCCGGGACGAATAAATCCGGCATGAGCTTGAGCTGGTAATACAGCGGAAGCGCTGTAATCCCACGAGCGGTCAGCGTTTCCAGTCCCAAATTGGCAAATGTATCTCCAGACCGTTGAACAAAACCCTTCCAAGCTCTATAGGGATGTTGAGGTCCCGGATTATACTCTTTTACAATGGTAGATTGGCCTACCAGCAGACGGTTCATGGGCTTTTCCGCCAGTACCTTAGCAGCCTTACGGACCCCTTCCGGGCTGTTTCCACTCACCACCAGAATGGCATGGGTGGGATAGGACGGGTTCGGCACCAGTTGAATAATCCCGTAATCCGCTGGCAAGGCGCTGCCTGAATGATCCACAAACTGGTTGCCATGCAAGGGAACATCCAAACTACCTTCCAGAGCGGCAATAGCGGGGTTTTCATCAGGCGTGCCCACCAAAACCAAATTACGGGGGCTATCCACATCAGAGGTATCGGCAAGATAAGCCTCTATGGGGCGCCAGCTGGCTTGTTGGCCCATATACGTTACAACCACACCAGCCGCTTCCAGAGACTTATCCGACAAACTGGCCGGTAACACGTAACCCACCTGGGACGGCTCATAGGTATTTAACTCATCAATGAGCGGGTAAGGGAAATGGGCAAGATCAGTCTGTACCTGTTGGGGCGTATAAGCCAGCTTGAGATGGGTATCCGGCAGGACCGTGGTCCAAAGTTCTTCACTGAAGGGATCCTCGCACTTATAGGTATAGTGCTGATCCACCTGGAAGGACAAGATGTTTTTATCTTTAATCAGATCCACCGGAATCGGAATGTCCAGGGCCGTTGGCGTAACGTTATCCTGCCCCAGCCGAATGGTCTTAAGGATCCGGTTATTCACCAGGACGTTCAAGCTGGAACGTTCCGGCAGCAAGGAGGCGGAATGCTGAAAGACCACATGAATTTTGGTATTCGGGTGAGCCTTCCATCCCTTGGGCTTGTTAAAGCTATAACGGCGCTCAGTCTTTACCGTTTTCAGGGTGTGGCCATCGGGGCTGCCCAGCATTTCCATATCAATCAACTGAACCTGCTCGGCATAGGCAGGCCCCAGTCCAGCCAAGGGTGCTAGGAGAAAGAGCAATCCCAGACCAAGGACCACCCATTTCTTCAACGGATATCCTTTAACACGCATTCCAGACCATGCTCCTCTCATTGGGGATACTCTCCTACTTTCTGTTCATCAATCTTCGTACGCCCAGCGGCAAGACCACCAGTACCACCAGCAACCCACCGGCGACCCAAAGGAGGTTTGCCACAGTCAGGTATTTCATAAGCCCCAGGTACCAGGGGATTTCTTTTTCCACGGGGAACTTCTGCTCTCCCACGGCGGTCATTTCCCCGTCCATCAGCACAACTTGCTGGATAAAACCGGAGCGAATCAGTTCAAAGCGCTTATCCAGCGACATAATATTTGACAGTTCCCGGAATCCATCTTCACCCATCGCTGTCAGAACAGTCACAACGGCGTTATCTGAAGAAGGATACTGTTCCAGGTAAGCGCCATGGCCCAAGTCAAAGCTTTTCAGTTGGGCAGCCTGCCTGTTCTGGAACATCAACCCAACTTGACGCAGGAACGGCATCAATGAACTGTCTTTCAGCCAGCTCAGACGGAACCCATTGGGAACCTGTAGATCATCACCTACCTGGCGAATGAGAATCGTGTTCTTGTACTTGGGAATCTCTTTATTCCCCTGACTCAAAGTCAGCTTGATATTGGAGTCGGGCTGTGAAAACCGGCCCAAGCGAGACGTTACGCCCAGTAATGTCTGAATCTCGCCCAAAGTTGGGAATTCTGGCACCACCAAATGGGATTCCGCCAGGTTTACCTTACGGTTATACGGGTATCCGGTTTCATTAAACAGGCCTAAATCCGGCAACAACGAAGCGGCCTTGCCCTCGACCCGGAACATGGAATCGTCATGGATCTTACCCCAGGCTTTGTCATCGTAGTTATCCACGCAGAAGCCATATTTATCAGGTTTTAAATGAAACTGAGCCACCAGCTCGTTTTGAGGGCGGACCAGTTCTTTGGGAATCGGCAGAATGACTTTCTTACGGGTTTCTCCCTTTTCCTCGTTCAACAAGGGAAAGCTACCAATGGAAATGTCATTGAGACGCAACTCCAACGAAGAGAACATGGGGTTAATGCCAGGACCATAGCTATAGATTAAATCCAGGTACAGTTTGGCATCAGAATGCTGGTAATCAGCCATCACCGGAATATCATAAATAATAGGGGGGGCGTTGATTTTTTCCACAGACTGAATCGGGTAGCCTAAATCCGCCAGCGTGCGAGATTCCATTTCCAGATAACGCGGCGGGGTAATGGGTTGACGGTCTGGTTGACTCCAGTTGGCCGCCACTTGCATGGCCTGTCCAGCCATTTCCAGTTCCACCGGGCGGGTTGTCAGGTACTGGGCAGCCTGAAGTACCCCAGCGTCATTATTCCCGGTAACTACAACCACGCTGCGATTAGGATTTTCCGGGTTTGGGAAAAAGAACAACAAGCCAACGCCATCCCCAACCACCTGTCCGGTTTGTTCTTCTACCCACTGGCCCCGGTCCAGGGTATATCCCTGGTAACTGTTCCGGTAGGCCAACATGGCCGGATTCATGACCGGGGTCCCGATCAGAATGATATGCTCATTCGCGGTACGGGCGCCCTTTGGGGTAGTAACGGTTGAAATCAATTGATGCTGGTGGGTGGCCGCCTGGGCCAGATGGGTATTCACATGGGCCAATGCCAAAAGTTCTCGCGTGGTCGGCTTTTCTGGAAACACGTACTGAACCTTGTAATCACCATAGGCCAGCGGGTCAATCACCGGATAAGGATACCGGGCCAGATCCGTTTCCGGTAACACCGGCGTATAATCAAACACCAGCTTGGAAGTAGACAGCACCTGGGTCCACAGAGAAGGATCCAGCGGGTCTTCGCAGTAATCGGTATAGTGCTGCTCAACCCGGAAGGCCAGCTTGTTAAAATCCTGCAGCAACGCCACAGGCAAGGGAATCTTCAACGTGGTGGCCTTGGCGTTCTCCTTGGTTAGGGCAATGTGCTTGATGACTTTATCGTTCAAAATCACCTGAAGCCAGGAACGGTTCGGCAACAGCTCCAGAGAGTGCTGGAAAGTGACTTCAATATAACTATTCCCGGATAATTTCCAGGTATTAGGCTTGGTAAAGGTCAATTCATGCTGAGAACGCACGGTGGGCAGGTACAAAATATCTTTAGCCCTGAGGTCTTTCAGGGTCACGACTTCCGTATCGGCAAACGCCAACACGCCTGCCATCAAAGCAGCGCAGATCATCATCAGGCTTGCCAGCCTTTTTAAGAAGCTACTTCCAAAACTCTCTCTCATGAACCTGCCAAGACCCTAACTCACGTTTTAACCAATTATAAGGAATTTCTGCAAGCAGGGGCAGGTTTCCTTAAAAAATCACCCAGGCAGTCGAATTTTCTCATGGCGCCCCCGTTCATGAGTATCGGTTTTTACAAGCCTGCCGGGAAGTGTTTTAATAAGGATCACGAATGCGGTTCGCCCGATTTGAAGTTTTTGGAGGAGTATTTTAATGAGCAGACGAATCTTGATGGTCATTGCCCCCGAGCAGTTTCGGGATGAAGAACTCCAAACCCCCCGGCAAATCTTTTTACAGGAGGGTTGGCAGGTAGATACAGTCAGCACCCGACATGGCACGGCCAAAGGGATGCTGGGCGCGACTGAGGAAGTCCAGCAGGTTTTAGAAGAAGTCGATCCGGCCCTTTATGATGCTGTGGTGGTCGTGGGCGGCATGGGCTCTCCTGAGTACCTCTGGAACAATCAAACCCTGCATGATATTCTCCGCAAGGTGCAGGGAAAAGGCCGGGTTGTTTCCGCCATTTGCTTGTCTGGCGCCGTGTTAGGAAACGCTGGTGTGGCTAAGGGCAAAAAAGTCACAGTCTGGGAAACCCCGGAATCCGTAAAGTGTCTGACGGATCATGGTGCGGAATTTACCGGCGAACCCGTCACCCAGGACGGGAACGTTGTTTCAGCCAACGGCCCGGAAGCCGCCGAGCAGTTTGGTCGCACCATTGCCGAGCGGGTCAAGTCCCTCACCCCGGCTTAACTCCAATCAAAAACAAACCCTACAGCACAAAGAGGAAGCTTGTCGCTTCCTCTTTCTGTAATTTGCTCAAAGCAATTAAATCTGTTTAACGGATTAACGGAAGTGAACGCGCAGGAACTTGCGCTTACCCACCTGCAACACCACCGAGGTTCCGCCAGGACGAGTGAATGTGGCGTCTTGTTCCGGCACTTTTTCCCCGTCAATCCGTACACCGCCACCCTGAATCATCCGGCGGGCTTCGTTCCGGCTGGGCGCCAGCCCTTGCTCGGCGATAAACGTGGCCAAGTGAAGCGCCGCCCCCCCTGGTAAAGAGACTTCCGGCATCTCATCGGGGATCTCTTTTTTCTGGAACTGCTTTACAAACGCTTGCTCCGCCTGTTCCGCGGCCTCCTGGGAATGGTAAAGCGTTACCAGGTATTTGGCCAGATGCATCTTGATATCTCGGGGATTTACCTTCCCTGAGTTCATGACCGCCAGCTGATCTTCAATCTGCTGCTCGTTCAGCAGACCCATCAAAAGCTCATACCGGGGGATCAGTTCATCAGGAATCGACATCAGCTTGCCCAGCATATCTTCAGGGGTGTCAGTGAGGTTAATACAATGCTCCGGGTAGGACTTGGACATTTTAATTTTCCCGTCTGTCCCCTCTAGTAGTGGCATCAACAGCACCATTTGCGGGGGGTTATGCTCATTCTCGCCCCGTTCCCGACGATAGGCCAGCTGAAGCTCCCGACCCATCAAGTTGTTAAAGCGCTGATCCGTCCCACCCAACTCGATATCGGCATCCACAATCACCGAATCATAGCCTTGCATGAGGGGATAAAACAGCTCATGGAGGGAAATCGGCTTGTTTTCGGCATAACGCTTGGCAAAGTCTTCCCGTACCAGAATCTGGGCCACGGTCACTTTGGCCGCCAGCTTGAGAAAATCACCCAGTTGCATGCCGCTCAGCCATTCGCTGTTACGAACAATCTGGGCCTTGCGCACATCAATGACTTTGCTGGCCTGATCCAGATAAGTCTTGGCGTTGGCCTGCACTTCCTCATCCGTCAGAGGTGGCCGGGTTACGCTGCGGCCCGAGGGATCGCCAATCATGGCCGTGGCGTCCCCGATAATCAAGATAGCCTCATGGCCGAGATCCTGAAATGCCCGCAATTTACGCAAAACCACCGTATGACCCAGATGAAGGTCGGGCCGGGTAGGATCTAATCCCAACTTGACCCGAAGAGGGGTTCGGGTATCAGCCGCCTGCTGCAGCCGTTTCGCAAGCTCTTCCACCCCACCCGGCAGTAGCTCACCGCCCCGGCAGAGGGATTGGGCCTGCTCCATAAAAATGGGATTGATGTCTTGACCCGAGGGGGTCTTTTCAGGGGAGACGGGCATCTTTGTCATAGCCAATAATCTACCATATCAACCGTACTTACCAACAGCCTGCTTCAGTGGGATTTTAAATAAGCGCCTTCACACCAGCAAGTTGAGCCTTCCACTCGTACAATGGCCCACCGCAACAAGCGTAAACAGCCTGTCAATTGCTCTTGCAGTTTTGCTTCCACAAACACCACCGCGTCTTCCCTCAAGTGAAGCCGCTCATGGACCCCATCCAGAGTAACCTGGAACGTTTCCACCGTCATCTGCTTGGCGTTTCGCAACGAATTATTCAACGGTCACACTCTTGGCTAGATTTCGGGGCTGATCCACATCTTTCCCCAAGTATTCCGCCATGTAATAGGCAATCAGCTGGAGGGGAACGGTGGCAATGAGGGGAGAAAGCAGCTCCTCGGTCGCTGGCATGTAAAGAATATCCTCAAAGGTATCCGCCAGCCCTTCGCTCACTTCCGCGCTGGTAACACCAATGACGCGGGCATCTCGCGCTTTGGCCTCCTGGCAATTGGAAATCATCTTGTCAAAGACTGTCCCTTCAACCAGCACTGCAATTACCGGGATGGAACTATCCAACATGGCAATGGGACCGTGCTTGAGTTCGCTTCCAGAATACCCTTCGGCATGAATATAACTGATTTCTTTCAGTTTAAGCGCCCCTTCCAGGGCCACGGGGAAGTTAATACCCCGAGCGATAAAGAGAATATCCCGAGCCACACCGTATTTTTTGGCCACCGCCTGTAAGGCATCGGTATTGCTCAGCAACGCCTCAATCTGTGTAGGGACTTTTTGCAAAGCCACTTTCAGCGCCCGGATCTGCTCTCTCGGGTAGCTGTTTCGTCGCTCGGCCAGCATCAGGCCCAGCAGATAAAAGGCAATCACTTGGGCTGTAAAGCTCTTGGTGGCACACACGCTGACTTCCACCCCGGCCCGCACTGGCACCACGATATCGGCTTCACGGGCAATGGTCGAATCTTCCCGGTTCGTCACCGCAAGCACTGTGGCACCTTTTTCAACGGCCTGCCGCAACGCGGCCAACGTATCCGCCGTTTCTCCCGATTGGGAAACGGTAATCACCAGGGTTTTGTCATTCAGTACCGGGTTCCGGTATCGAAACTCCCCGGCGGCTTCCACATCCACCGGAACTTGTACCACTTCTTCGATAAAGTATTTTCCGACCAGCCCGGCGTTATACGAGGTGCCGCAGCCAATGATCAGGATCCGCTCAATGTGATCCAGCGATTTAATGACCTTCGCATCAGTATCCTCCTCCCTGGCAAGGAGGCGAACCGGTTCATCCACAGAGGTAAGCCGTCCGGCCAGCGAGTTGCGGATAACATCAGGCTGCTCGAAGATTTCCTTCAGCATAAAGTGCTTAAAGCCCTTCTTATCAATTTGCAGCGGTCCGGTCACAATCTGCTCAATCTGTGGCGTAATCTCATCCCCGTCTTTGTTGAGCAGGCGTATCCCCTCCGGGGTGATCTCCGCAATTTCATGGTCCTTCAGATAAATAATCTTGTCGGTATATTGGGCCACAGCCACCGAATCGCTGGCGACGATATATTCTTCCTCGCCCACGCCAATCACCAGGGGGGCCTGATTCCGAACCGCATACAGCTTATCCGGGCTGCTTTTACAAATAATGCTTAAGGCGTAAGCCCCTTTGAGCTGCTGAACCGCTTGTTGTATCACTTTGACAAAATCCGCCTCGGCTTGGGAAAGGTATTCCAGCAATTGGACCACGCATTCCGTGTCGGTATCCGATAAAAACACCTGCCCTTTGGCCTGAAGCTCTTTTTTGAGTTCCGCAAAATTCTCAATAATGCCATTATGCACCAGGGCTACTTCCCGGCGGGTACCCAGATGAGGGTGAGCGTTTACATCATTGGCCGCGCCATGGGTGGCCCAACGGATATGACCAATCCCCACATGAAACTTGCCGTTTTCCCGTAGATCGCCATCACGTCCGTACACTTGCTGGGTGAGAATGTTTTCCAGGTTCATCAGTTTCCCGGAGGCCTTGTACACATGAAGTGCGTCGTAGTCGTCCAGGTAGGCAATTCCGGCGGAATCGTACCCACGGTACTCCAACTGGCGTAAGCTCTGAATAATGAGCGGAAGAGGAGATTTATGTCCCAAATAGCCGACGATGCCGCACATTACCGTTTAACCTCCATTTAAAGATCCTGACATCCACCTGATAGACATGGGAGGATCGATCCGTTTTGTATCATCCAGCAAAACGCAACGCCGGACAAGTGGGTTATCTGTATTAATAAACACAAACAGGCAAAAAAATTTCCTTAAACCTGCACCATCGTATACAATCTGGCGACATTAAACGAAAAGCGCCTCCGTCTACTCCACTGAAATCGCTGCTTTGGGAACCGCCCCCTCTTTCTGACTTTTCCAATCCCCCGCCTATCATGCTAATTCCATGACGGTTCCGGTCCAAAATAAAAGGCTGGGTTGTACCCAGCCCAAAATATCCCTCAGAAATAGATGTCAGCTGTCTGATTACAACGTGAACAGGTTTCGAATACCCACCTCATCATCTGTTACCAGAACAATGACATCCCCCTCATAGATAAAACACGTATCCAGATCCATAATGGGTGCTCCATCCCGAACCACACACAGAATTTTGGTGCGGGCTGGCAGCCGAACCGACGCCAGTAGCAATCCTCGAACCGAGGACACCCTGGAAATTTTGACTTCCACCAAACTCAAGCCACATTCCTTCAGGAGATACATCCCCGATAAGTCCCTGGGTGACAACGTCGATGACTGTACTGTACTCATGCCCTTTTCCCCTTTTTTTCACCAACTCTTGCAAATTCAGACATGGGCTCCGCCGACAAAGCCCTGACAAACCACTTTATTGTTGTGTTCCTCTGGTATGTTTGCACTGTACCAAAAGGATTCAAGATTTGCAAAACGCTGTCAAACATACACTAAGTGGCAAAATATCGGCATGTTCTTGCTCATTTTTTTACGAAACAGCCAAAAATAAGCCAATTCAGTCTTTACCCGTCCAAAATAATTTTTAGCCCCGATTGTAATTGGTTAAAAAAAAATTGTGTCCCGATTTTCAGATGCTATGATGAACCTGTCCAGTCGTTCCCCACATAATCAGGGTCCACCCTTTGAGATGACAAAACCGTATCGACCTTACAGTGAATATCTGAAAGAAAAATTCGGGTGCCGTGTTTATAAAGTCACCCTGGATGGGGGATTCACCTGTCCGAACCGGGACGGTACTAAGGCCAAGGGCGGGTGTACGTTTTGCGATACCACCGGGTCCTCTTCAAGGGCGCAGGATCGGCGGGATAGCATTACCGATCAAATTCTGAAAAACATTGAAAAACAACGCAAACGCTTCAAGGCCGAAAAATTTATCGCTTATTTCCAGTCGTTTACCAACACGTATGCCCCGGTTGAACGCCTGAAGCAACTCTATGATGAGGCCATGGCCGCCCACCCCGATGTCGTGGGACTTGCCATTTCCACCCGACCCGATTGCGTGGATGATGAAAAACTGGCCTTGATTGCCAGTTACAAAACCCCGGATAACTACGTCTGCGTGGAATATGGGATGCAAACCATTCATAACCGGACCCTGGATCGGGTGAATCGGGCGGAAACCCATGAAGATTTTCTCGCCGCCATGGAGCTGACCCGAAAATATGACCTAGATCACTGTATCCATGTAATTTTGGGGATGCCGGGGGAAACCCATGCCGATATGATGGCCACCGCCGATGCCCTGGCTGAGCTGAAAGTCAACGGGGTCAAAATTCATCTGTTGTGCGCCATGGAGCATACCCCACTCGCCAAAGATTATCTGGAGGGCCGGTGGGTTCCCATGGGGCAGGAGGAGTATATTCCCTTAATTTGCGATTTTATTGAACGTCTTCACCCGGAGTGCGTGGTCCATCGGGTGGCGGGTAACGGCCACCACAAGCATGTGGTTGCCCCACTTTGGCTGCAACGCAAGCTGGAACTCATGAACGAGATTGACGCAGAATTCGCCCGTCGAGGCACACGACAAGGCAGCCAGTGTCAGTTTTTAGCCTCGGTCGGTTAAATTTGCTGCTTCCGCCTGATACTGGTCGCTCAATCCCAGAGCCTGCTAAAGATTCCGGTATGCTCTGAAAAGCTGCCGTTCCCTGCAAATCGCTAGTATGCAGGGGTTCCCAAGAAAGCTTTTATCATGTTGCTATGTTGTAATACGGAATATAACCATCCGACCTCATTTGTGGCCAGCTCAAAAAACCCCGGCTCATCAGGGTTTCAGAAGGGAATATTAATTTTTGTAACAACCTCAGCCAAAAACGATTGAAAATTATATACTTTGTACATATAATTTAAATATAAGTTTTGGGTTGTGTGCGATTAAAAAGGAAAGAAGTGTAAAGGTTTTGGTCTTAACCTAGCGTTGGTACTCTCTCTATATCACGCATCATCTCTGTCCCATGTAGCCACATTCAGTGACTGTTCAGCCTTTCAGCTGTTAAAGTCTGAAGGGAAAGGCCTTGTGTCCCACAAGGCTTTTTTCTTTCACTTTTTTCTCTCTGTGGGTACAGATGTTTTATTCCATAGAAAAGAAGAATCTAATCGTTTTGTAACCAGATTTTTACAATTTCTAAAAACCCCTCGTTAATTGAAGTGGAACCGGAGTGAGAAGGAGGATGTCTTGATGGTAATGGTTTTAGAAAAGGACGCATTCGTTGAAACAGCTTCTGAGCATAGCGAATTTACTGCATCCGAAACGAACCCCAGGTTGTTGGAAGATACCGCCGTATTGTACCTGAAAAAAGTGTCCAACCGTTCCGGGCTCATCAGCCATGAAGAGGAGCTGGAGCTGGCGCGTCGAATCGCCCAGGGGGATGAACTGGCCAAGAAAAAATTGATCCAGGCCAATTTAAGACTGGTCATCAGCATCGCCAAACGCTACACAGGGCGAGGCGCCAATTTTATGGATCTGGTACAGGAAGGAAACGTGGGCCTGATCAAGGCCGTGGAAAAGTTCAATTACAAACTCGGCTACAAATTCTCTACCTACGCCACGTGGTGGATTAAACAATCCATCCACCAGGCCTTTTTTGAGCATGATCGTCCTATTCGTTTGCCGGGCCATGTAATTGATGGCATTTCAAAACTCCGCAAAGCCTACCAAGAACTGCAGGAAAAACTGGATCGCCCGCCAACGGATCAGGAATTGGCGCAGGCTTTAAAGCTCTCACTCCGCAAAGTTCAGCAACTGCTTCGGGTTTCCCAGAAAACGCTGAGCCTGGAAACGGAAACGGTGATGAAAGACGGCAATTCCCAGACCTTGGTAGAGACTCTGGAAGATGACCGGTTTGACCCGGAGGCCCAGTTTCTGCAGGATTGCTCAATGACCATGCTGCGCCTGGCACTTCAGCATAACCTCAATGCCAAGGAACGAGAGATTATCTCCTTGCGGTTTGGGCTGAACAAGGCGCAACAAAAAAAGATGACCCTGGAGCAAGTCGGCAAACTCTACGGTGTGACACGGGAATGTATCCGCCAAACCGAGCTACGCGCCCTGAAAAAATTGAGAGATTCTTCCTATCTCCTGCAAATGGTAGAGTAATTCTGTGCTAATATTGATATAATTATGGGAAATGGACTCATGAGATGGTCCATTTCCATTTTTGTCTTGTTTGGAGGTTGCCAGTCTACAATGCCCTTTAACGATAAAATACGGAAGTTCCGGGAGGAGGAACCGCTTACCAACGAGCAGCAAGAATTCGAGAAACTGCTTAACCAGTATGATTACGATTTTAAGCGGGGTGAGATTGTAAAGGGGAAAGTAGTCAGCCTTGACTCAAGCGGAGCCTTGGTTGATGTTGGCGCAAAAACAGCCGCGTTTTTGCCAAACAAGGAAGTCGGAACCTCATACCACGATACGGCTCAGAGCGTATTGAAAGTGGGAGACGAACACGAATTCTACATTCTCTTTGAAGAAGACGAAGATGGACAATTAACACTCTCGCACCGTCGGGTTCAGCAAGCCCAAAACTGGAAAAAGCTGGAAGATCTAATGGAAAGCGACACCGTGGTCGAATGCCAAGTCACTTCGGTGGTCAAAGGCGGCTTGCTCGTAGAAGTCATGAACCTGCGTGGGTTTATCCCGTCCAGTCACCTGCGGGTCAAGCAACCGCTGGAAGAGATGGTTGGCCAGAAGCTGCCGGTCAAAATCATCAACCTCGACAAGCAACGGAACAACATCATTCTGTCCCACCGGAAAATGGTCTCCGAGCAAATGGCCGAGCAACGGCGGGATCTGTTCACCAAACTCAAGGAAGGCGATCGCATCAAAGGCGAAGTGGTCCGCCTGACCGACTTCGGCGCGTTCGTTGATCTCGGTGGGGTCGATGGCCTCTTACCGCTCTCACAAATGTCCTGGCGCTGGGTGGAACATCCCTCCGATATCCTCAGCATCGGTGATGTCATTGAGGTGGAAGTTATTGGCATTGACCTGGAAAAACAACGGGTCAGCCTCTCCATCAAGGGTCAGCAAACCGATCCGTGGGAAGAAGTCACCAAGGAACTCAAAATGGGCGATGAAGTGGAAGGCACCATTACCCGCTTGAAGCACTTTGGCGCCTTCGTAGAGGTGTATCCTGGTGTGGAAGCGTTGCTTCCCAGCAAAGATGTCACCGAGTATGAAGCTCAGAATGGCACCCAGCTGGATTCCGGGATGAAGATCAAAACCCACATCGTGAAATTCAGCCCCGAGGAACGTCGGATCAGCTTGAGCTTTACTCCGGCCACCGAAGAAGATTTTCAACGGGCCGCCCGACATCAAAGCGCTCAAGAGCATCAAACCGCAGGTAATCCGACAGACTAAGAACTCAGCGCATTCCTTTTGAACAGTGTTTCAGGCAGGGAATAAGACAGCCGCAATCAGCGCTTCCTTTGTTTCCTGCCACACTTTTTCCAAAGGCTCATCTTCCGGTAACTCCAGGGTAATCATGGGAATATTTCGCTCTTTCCCAATGTAAGTCCCCATGGATCCGGGGGTGGGGTAGCCAATATCGGCGACCGCCGGGTAGCCGCACCGTTCCGACATGGCTTCCGCCAGCGCCTGGGCCGGTCCATCATAATTGATCACTTTATAAGGCGAGTGGACCGCCACAATTTTTTTCGGCTGGTACTTTTCTACCATTTCGATAAACAGCCGGGTTTCTGGCTCGCTGGCCGCCTCAGGGCCAGAATAATAGGGGGTTTCCTGATTTTCCACCTGCCAGCAGGCGGTGGGGCAATTTCGGTTCAAGTCCACCCCATGGGCGTTGGTCCGAGTTTCTTTAGCCAAACCATCCGGGTTCAGTACCGGGAGAATCCCCACAGTCCGGCTGCCTAAAAGGACTTGGTATCGTTCCGGGTAGGCGGCCAATTCGCTTTGAAACGCTTGCAGTAGCTCGCCCGCAATGCCTTCATCTCCATGAATCACGCCCATAAAGAACACTTCCCAAGGCCCCTCGGGGCTGGGGCCAAAACAAACGCACTCAATGGGGCGTTGCTCAACAGAATACCCGGCCATCCAAGGTGGGGACTGATAGATTGCGTTTGCCATTTCCGTCATTGCCTTTATTTCTGTCCTCGCTTTATTTTAGCAGGGCTTTCTTACAAACGATCACGCAGGCCATACAAAGCGTCAGCCTCGGCATGAGCCTCAAACAACCGCGCTTCCAGTTTCTGTCGATATGGTTCAATCGCCTCGTGTTCCGAAAGTTCCGGGGGGACATGCAGCGGAGAACCGTAGACAAGCTTCATGGGAGTAAACGGCATGGGCGCATGGTAATGATCCCAGGATTTATCGAACTTTTTCAGCAGAATTCGAGCCGCGGAAGCCAGCGGCACAATGGGAACCTGCGTTTGGCTGGCCAGACGAATAATCCCGTTTTTCACCTGGTAGCGAGGTCCACGGGGGCCATCCACCATAAACACCACCGACAAGTTCTCTTCCATCAGGCTACGCTTCATGGCCAAAATCGCATGGGTTCCCCCCCGTTTGTGAGAGCCCCGAATAAAATGTTGAAAGCCAATGTTTCGGGCAATTCGAGTGATAAACTCCCCGTCATTGCTCGGGCTGACCAGAATGGCCACTTTATCCATGGGGACGGCTTTGAGCAGGCTATACATGCGGGCATGCCAGAGGGCATAAATGACCGGCTGGCCTGATTCCAGCAGTGTTTTTGTTTCCTCTGGCATCCGCGTTTCTTCCACCGTCCATGAGGATCGCACCCAGCTTAGGGGCTGGCTGGCGATGGTGGAAAAAAAAGCGACGCCCCAGGGGGCTTTGGTCAAACGGGCCATAATGCAGCATTTTACAGCAAGTTCATACAAAACAGACATAAGACGTGCTAAAATTCGGGTATGAGTAAGCTGGAATACCAACCCAATCAGGTGCTCATTGCCCCATCCATTCTCTCAGCCGATTTTTCCAGACTGGGTGAAGAGGTTCAACGCATTGAGCAAGGGGGAGCGGACTGGGTCCACGTGGATGTGATGGACGGGGTGTTTGTTCCGAATCTGACCATTGGCCCCCCCGTGATTAAGTCACTGAGAAAGACCACCGATCTCCCCTTTGATGTGCATCTGATGATTGAGCAGCCGGATTACTACCTCGCTGATTTTAAGAAAGCCGGAGCGGACATCCTGACTGTGCATGCTGAAGCCTGTACTCATCTGCATCGGACGCTTACAGAAATCCGTAAGCTTGGCTGTAAGGCGGGGGTATCCCTCAACCCGGCCACGCCGGTTTCCGTCCTGGAGGAAGTACTGGATGAGCTAGATTTAATCCTGGTGATGTCTGTCAATCCTGGATTTGGAGGGCAGTCGTTTATTCCCAACACGCTCAAAAAGCTTCAAAAAATTAAAGCCCTGGTGGGGGACCGTCCGATACACATTGAGGTCGATGGTGGCATTTCGCCGGTGAACGCCCAGTCGGTGATTCAAGCTGGTGCCAATGTGCTGGTGGCTGGTTCCGCGATTTTCGGCGCTCCGAATATCCCCCAAGCCATTCAGGAAATGAAAGCCAGCCAATCAACGACCCTCGCCCCTTAAGTAACAGAGGCTATTCCATGCGCGTTATTGGCTGTTTCTTACTAAGTATCCTGCTTTGCCTGCCTGCTTTTGCCTGGGACGGTAATTGGACCAATGCCCGGACCACCATGGAGGTGATCCCAGATGCGGATGACAGTACCAGCGAAGCGGGGACCAAGGAACGTCCCCAAAAGTTCATGATCCCGCCCGAACGGTTTTTCAACAACGTAGACCCGGAAGAAACCTCAGAGTACAAGGGCAAGGATTATGCGCCCTACGCCCTGGCCCGGTTCCCGGTTGAAGTACCGGTACAGGGGCGCGCCCTTCAACGGGGTTACTACCTGGTTAAACTGGGGCATCTGGACGATGGCTCCGAGGCGGTCCGGTTGACTACAAGTTCAATCAACCCACCCACAGACGGGCCTGCTCCTTACCGGACGTTTTTGCTGAAGCAGCTGGGCAACGTCATGGGGATTTTGCCCATTCAGCAGATTGAGCGCTACCAGAAGGTCAAAGGGGAGAAACCACCCAAGAAACCCATTGCCTGGGTGGAATCCGAGCGGCACCGCTCTGTCCTGAAGTTTTACTATGACGGCTATGTCTACTCCACCACCCTGGGCACCATGTAAACCCTCATTCATAACTACGGTAGCAGGATGAATTCATGCGGACAGGCAATTTGATACAATAAACCAAGATATTTAACCCGCTCAACAACGACCTAAGGAGCCGGATCACATGATCCTGGAAGCGTTCAGCAAATATTTACAGAATGAGGAGAACTTGAACCGGGCTCCCGAGCGCGTACTGTTCAAGTGGTTGTTTCACCTGCTGAGCCTGCCCGCGGAACCGGGAGATCACATC
Organism: uncultured Vampirovibrionales bacterium; assembly: GCA_964387265.1. Classification (GTDB taxonomy): domain Bacteria; phylum Cyanobacteriota; class Vampirovibrionia; order Vampirovibrionales; family Vampirovibrionaceae; genus CAYLWC01. The sequence continues at coordinate 71,659 of CAYLWC010000013.1, forward strand.
AGCCAGGTCATCCACACTGAAATTGAAATGGTCTACCATGACGATTCCGAAACGGAGGGGTATATTACCTTTGAGGGGAAGTCTGAAACAGGGGTCCAACTGCTGAAAACACTTTTAGGATACTGTAGGAGCTATGAGCACTGGCAATTCAGTAAATGGCTTCACCATGTTCAGGCATCGGATTTTAACACCACCGCCCTATAAAACACTTTTTCGTCCCGTTAAAGAGGGCCATTTTTTGTTTTCAGAATAACATGGCCTAATTTTTCGCATTTTTAGAGGCTTTATCGGCTCTGCAAAATAAAAAGCACAACCCATTCGGAGTTGTGCGCGCTATGAGGAGTTAACTGTTGTTGAAGTGAAAGATTTTCAAGAGGATGAGTGGCTAAGCAATCAATAGGAGAGAAGCGTTCCCTGATTATATATTAATTATAGACAAACCCCTTGAAAAACTTTAATTTCAAGGGAAAAGCCAATTCCCACAAGGCTTTTACCCCCTAAGCTCGAAAGCGGTTTTTCAGAAAAAAACCGCGTATTCCCTTGATCTAACTTCGGATTATCCAGACTAATGGGCGGGCCTGAAGGTTTTCCCGGTCCGTTTGACAAAAGCCGATGGTGGAAAAGATACATATCGTGAACGACGGGTACGGCTTTCTTCAAGCGTTTCAGACTCTGTATGCTGCTCTATCCGGGTACCTTGACTTAAAAACTGCAGCAGACATTCTTCGTTTAGGTTCATACAACACACCTATTTGGGAAAACCTCGTACACTTTTCAGTATGCCATTTTGCCATATACGCCACATCATCCAGGCGATTTACGTTTCAAGGTCAAGCTTTGAAAGTTTTCATCATTACATCTTGTTATCAAGCTGATAGCCAATGATTGCACCGATAACTGGACCAAAAACAGGGCCAATAACCGGATAAGACTGGGTTAAGGTTTGTCCAAAAGTCATTCCGGCCAACATACCGTCCCAGTTTGGATCCTGCTTATGATCTTTCTCCTGCACTTCCAGGCAGCTCACCTGAAATGCCTGAAGCTGCAAATGCACTTCTGGCTGCTGAATTAAAAACGCCAGCGGGATCGCAGCGGACACAAAAATGATTCCAAGCAGAAGGACGACCCCAATCATCCGGTTGAACAGGAATAGCAAGGTCTTTGTATGCTGGTGAAGTTGTTCCACACTGCCTTTGAAACTCATTCAAAACCTACCTTTATCACTCAGAGTGCACCCTACTCTTTAATAAAAACCTTGGCGCACAGAAAATTGTTTATAAAGTGTATATACTTATCATTTTGTTACAACCCCCTCCTTCTCAAATCGTCGGGTTTTTTCGTTCATCAAAGCATTTGTATAAAAAGCCGATACAATAACCATACAAGTCCCTTCCTCCTAGGTAATGATGTTTCTCACACGACTTTACTTGACCTGCCTGCTGTTGTTGATGCCTGCCATAGCCAACGCTACCGATATAGCCACGGATATCAATGATGTGCGATCGGACCTGGCTGTTCTTGACGCGCAAATATACGGCAGCGCCACCGCCAACGTTCCCCAACTGACAGGCACCCGGCTGAAAGCCCGAGATCTATATCATGCGTATCTGGCCAGGGCTTCGACCCTCACCAACAGCCTGTACAAAGTCAAAAAGGAAATCACCCTCAACCAGAACAGCCTTTCCCTCCAGCATCTAGGAGCACTGACCCAGCGACTTTCTTCTGAAAACAGGCAGTTTGCCGATACTTTTAAGTATGGCGAGGAGGCGTTTCAGTCATATCAGCTCATTCAAAAAGCTGTACTGAACCTAGAAGAAGCAGTTGAATACTGGCGTCTGGCCAACAAATACCGTAAGCTGTACCGAGGTAGTGTTCTGGAAAAAGCCGAGGATGATGAGATTTTGCAGGTCAAAATCCAAACGGCTCTGACCGCCATTGAGGATTTAAAGAAAATTGAAGCGATGCGAAAAGCCCTGGATACCCTTGAAGCGGATTTTTACCCGTAAAACCCCTCCGGTCATTTGATAAAAAACAATGGATTAATCGGTATGGGTTATTTATAATGCGGGCCAGGTAGAATTTTCAGGAGAAAGACGATGGCAACCATGGCCCCCTCGATTCCCAGCGAGATTAAAGATATTAGCCTGGCCCCCCAGGGCAAAAAACAAATTGAATGGGCAAACCGGGATATGCCGGTTCTGCAGCAAATTCGAGAGCGCTTTGCCAAGGAAAAACCGCTCCAAGGCATTCGCATTGCCGCCTGTTGCCATGTCACCAAGGAAACCGCCAACCTGGCCCGCACGTTGAAAGAAGGCGGCGCAGACGCGATTTTGATTGCCTCTAACCCCCTGAGCACCCAGGATGATGTGGCCGCCTCCCTGGTTCAGGATTACGGCGTCTCTGTCTACGCTTATAAAGGCGAGTCAGTAGAAACCTACACCAAGCACGTCAACATCGCTCTGGATCACAAGCCCCAAATCATCATTGATGACGGCTCCGACGTGGTGGCAACCCTGATGAAAGAACGGGCTGCCCAAGCCGCCGATATGATTGGCAGCACGGAAGAAACCACCACCGGGATCATCCGCCTGGAAGCGATGGAAAAAGACGGCAAGCTCCCCTGGCCCGCTATTGCGGTTAACAACGCCCAAACCAAGCACTTCTTTGATAACCGTTACGGCACCGGCCAAAGCACCATGGACGGGATTATCCGAGCCACCAATATTCTCTTGGCCGGTAAAAACGTGGTGGTGGTGGGTTATGGCTGGTGCGGCAAGGGCTGCGCCATGCGGGCCCGTGGCTTAGGTGCTAACGTGATTGTCACCGAAGTCGATCCCATCCGCGCCATTGAAGCGGTTATGGACGGGTTCCGGGTGATGCCGATGGTGGAAGCCGCTAAAATCGGCGATGTGTTTGTGACGGTGACCGGCAACCGCCACGTCATTGACACCCACCACTTTGAAGCCATGAAAGACGGGGCCATTGTTTGTAACTCCGGCCACTTCGATCTGGAGCTGAACCTGGCTGGGCTGGCCCAAATGGCCACCGAGCGGACCCAGATTCGGCCCTTTATGGAAGAGTTCACCCTGAAAAATGGCCGTCGGGTCTTGGTATTGGGCGAAGGCCGCCTGATTAACCTGGCCGCCGCAGAAGGCCATCCGGCCAGTGTGATGGATATGAGCTTTGCCAACCAGGCTTTGGCTGTGGAGTACCTGGTGAAAAACCAAGGGAAACTGGGCAACGGGGTTCATGTGCTGCCGCCGCATGTGGATGTGGAAATCGCCACCCTGAAGCTGAAAGCCATGAACATCCAGATTGATGTCCTCACCCCGGCAATGACCGAGTACATGAACAGCTGGACCGTGGGAACCTAGGTTCTAATAAACCTGCTTTACGAGAAACACCGGGTCGCTTGGCCCGGTGTTTTTGTTGCATCCATTAAGCAAACTCTGGCTTGTTAATCCACAAAGCGGTATTTAATCAGCGTGGTGACAGCCCAGATGCCATCGACCCAAGTAATTTTCTTGCCCTCATCAAAGTTGCGGCCGTAATACGAGATAGGCGCCTCATACAGCCGATACCCCCGCTTCAAGACCTTGGCCGTAATCTCCGGCTCAAAGTCAAAGCGGTCGGAGCGAATGGGAATGGGCTTGATCACATCGGCCCGAAAAGCCTTGTAACAGGTTTCCATATCGGTCAGGGTGGTGTTGTAGAGGATGTTGGTCAGAAACGTCAGGAACTTGTTGCCAAAATAATGCCAGATATTAAACGCCCTTACGGGTTTCCCGGCACTGAGGCGGCTGCCATACACCACATCCGCCCGGTCCTGGAGGATGAGCTTAATCAAGTCCGGGTAATCCCGAGGATCATACTCTAAATCGGCATCCTGAATCACCAGAATATCGCCAGAGGCATGCTGAATGGCGGTCCGCAACGCCGCTCCCTTCCCCTGGTTTTTTTCGTGATAAACAATTCGGTACTTGCCGAGCCCTTCCAGTTCCTGGAGGATCTCCCGGGTCCCATCGGTGGAGCCGTCATCCACCAGGATAATTTCCTGTTTCAGCCCGCAAAAGTCCACCTCCTCCACCTGTGCCAGAATTTCCCGCAGGAACTGTCGCTCGTTATAGACCGGAATCAGGATACTGATGGTTGAAGCGTTCATGTCACGGGGATCCTATGGGGAATTATACGACTTGCCCTAACAATTCCAGGGCTGGGGAATACGTCGGGCTGATCAACAGGCACTGGTTAAGCATCAACCGGGCATCTTCTCTCTGCTGAATCTGGGCATAGTACTGGCCCAGGTGATAATAGACCTCTGGATCATTGGGCAGGGCTTTTTGCCCCTTCAACAAAAAGTATTCCGCCCGCTCCAGGAGACCAGCATGCATCAGGGCCCGACCGATGAACTTGGGGCTTTCCATATTCATTTGGGTTAAAAAGTCCACATAAGACAGGAGATTTTCCAGATAGTGGGTCTGTTGGGCCTGAATGAGGTTGTATACATCCGTCTCCAGATGGTTCCGAACCTGGAGCATGGTAGGAAACGTGTTCAGCTGCATGGTCACCATCCCATAAAGGGAGATGGCCCAGTGATTGGCCCGTTGATAAAGCAAGCGGGTCCAGCAGGCCTGGGTCGCAAACAAGTCCCCCTTTAGCATGGCACAATACCCTGCCTGATATTCTTCCCCAATTTGCTGATAAACGCTCGCCGCTTCGGTGTATTGCTTTAATTCAACAAGGATTAAACCGGCCAGTTCATAGATGGCCCGCATCTCAAACGGCGATAACTCTGCCTGTTTCAGGAAAGGCTCTAACAGTGACAGCGCTTTTTGCGGGGCGCGTTCTCGAAAAAACTGATCCCTTGCCGGTTGCAGAAACGATAGAAAAGCCGCCATCTCACCCTGTATACGATTACTGCAAATTTTTTGGCCGAAGACTGGGGTCCAACAAGTTGATGGCCTCGTTTAAATCTGTGGCCGTAACGCCCTCGGTCGCCTCTTTGTTGGCTTTCAGAATTTCCTGATAAATCTCTTCCCGGTAAATACTGATATTTTTTGGCGCCTCGATCCCCAGTTTCACCGAATCTCCTCGGGTTTCCAGGATCGTAACCTGAATATCATTTGCAATAATCAGTTTTTGCCCTGTTTTTCTCGTCAATACCAACATGCCCTTACTCCCCCTTCTTTTTCGAAGCGGTGGAAGGGGTTTGTTCCTTGGCAGTCAGTTCATCGGGAAGTAGCCGGACTTTGGTGCTGTATTCACTTTCACTCAGCACCAACTGAATGGCTTTTTTGTTTTCCTGGTTTACAATCAGCGGACCCAGCAAATTCGCAGTCATCTGGGTCGGATTACTGGGTGGGATATTGACAATGGTTAATACCAAAACATCATCCGCCTTTTGAATACCCAGTTCACTAACCACATCATCGGGAATGGAAAATTCATACTCAATTCCAAAAAGGCGTGGGTTGGTAACAACAAAGGCCAACTCCGGCTCATCAACCGACTGAAGCCATTTAAACGGAGAGTCCTCCGCATGATCCAACAACACAAAGCCTTGAGAAGCATCAAACCCTAAAATGGGTCGTTCAAATCGAAGAATCCGGGTGTCGTCGATGGTCACTTCGCCAAACCGGGCGGTACTAAGCGTTATTTCTGCCATTGAAGGGGCCTATCCGTCTCACAACCTCTGACATATTTCCTGATGGACAACCGATTCTCCCACTTCTGTTATATAATAATTTTCTAGAGAGAGTGAGGGAATCTGGCGAACACTTTCTTTATTTTAAAGAAAAAGTTACAAAGACGCCAGTGTTTCGCGATTTTTCTCAACTTTTGATGGAGTTGTTCGATTAATGGGAAAGAAGAAGAGAACAACGTGAGGGGACTCAATCACAAATGGGTAATTATGAGGTCCTGCAACAGGAATTTGAGCATCTGATTCGGGAGACTGAGCAAATCTCCCAAGATGCAGAATGCTACATTCAATACTGTCATGCCCGGAAAAAGCTGTTAGACAGCCTGATCCATCTGGAAAGCCTGAATTAGACTCGTCTGGCCCGTGTTAGCCCGGAGGCTTTAGGGAGGTTAACAGGTTTGACATGGCTTCCAGCAACAGGGCCATGCTGCTCTGTAAATTCCCTTGGCTGGCCGGATCAACGGCAGGCGCCGGGAATAGCGGATTCGAGGCTGGGGCTTGCGGGGTTGCAGTCAAACCAATGGGTTGCGGCGCAGCCGGTCCTGGTGGCTGGGGTGCGCCAAACGGCTGGGGAGTTCCCAATCCTTGCGTTTGCTGCGCAAGGCCAGCAAGACTTGGCGGGGTTGCCAGATCCGTAATAGGCAACAATTGACTTAAGCCAGCGGTACTTGGAGGATTGGCGGCCAGTGAACTCGCCGCAGCACTAATGAGCGGATCTGTTGACGTTTGGGCTATCTGGGCCAATTGAATATGCTGGTCGGCCAATGGGTTGGCCTGTTGTGGCAATAAACTGCCCTGCGGCGGTAACGCCCCTGGAAACTGCATCATCTACTACTCACTCCTCTTTCCATTCCCAACTCAGGTAATACACTCAGACGATATATAAATAAAAAACAATCATTATCCAAAATTGCGCTTTCTGTTTCTTTTCGATACATACCGGCAACATTCCAAGCATGTATATGTGTTTACAAGAGCTTGGCCTTGTCTACGTTAATAGCCAAGCTCCTGCGCATCTCACATGTTACGGAATAACCTGCTGATTCAACCCAGCTATCATTTCCTGCAACTCAGCCCGGCGTTTCAGGAGCTGGGACTTTTGATTGGGGTCGGTCGTTGTTTCAATTAACTGCGCCAGTTGAG
>CAYLWC010000014.1:0-64978 GCA_964387265.1 uncultured Vampirovibrionales bacterium
TGATATGATCCAAACACTCTAACGCTACCTGGTATTAAAAATGGGTCCCGGTCAACATGTCACACTGTTCTTTCAGTATATCCCTCATTACCAGAAATTTGCCAAACATACTTGGTCTTTTGCTGGGTTTGTCAGCATGGGCTAAATTATTTTGAACCCAGGCCTGATTCTCCTGGATAAAGGGTATCTTTGCACCAGTGGGAGGAGTGAGCAGATCTCGAAACGCCTGCTGGGTAACCGGGTTGATAGAAGGCTCGATAGCCAGCATCAAATATTACTCCTCATCCCCAATATCAGCAGTATTTCAGGCCCGACTTGAGCTCAGTCTAAAATCAAGCCGAACGTTCGGGAGCCCACTCATCCACTTCACGAAATTCGTGCTAACCAATTGGTTAATTGAGACAATCTAAAGTTATATGTTAGTATCAGGTACCATATCTGGTCTTGTGCTTATTTGAGGGGGGGCGGTATGGGAATTCCAGGAAAAGTTGCGCTCGTCACCGGAGGCAGCCAGGGGATTGGTCGGGCTATTGCCTTGAGGTTAGCCCATGACGGCACCCATATTGCCATTGTCGATCTACAAGAAGATAAGATGAACATGGTAGCAGACGAGGTAAGGGCCATTGGCCGCAAGTCGACTATTTTCAAGGCAAATGTAACCAACCGCGATGAAGTCTATGCTGCCGTGGATCATGCTGAAAAAGAACTCGGCGGTTTCGACATCATGATTAACAATGCCGGAATTGCCCAGGTTCAACCCATACTGGATGTCACCCCACAAGAAGCGGAGCAAATTTTCCAGGTCAACGTCATGGGCGTATTATGGGGAATACAGGCCGCAGCCAAGAAGTTTAAGCAACGACGCCAAAGCGGTAAAATTATCAACGCCGCATCCATTGCCGCATATGAGGGCTACCCATTATTGGGCGTTTACTCGGCAACCAAATTTGCCGTTCGAGCCTTAACCCAGACAGCGGCAAAGGAGCTTGCCCATGACGGAATTACGGTTAACGCCTATTCCCCTGGGGTGGTAGGAACGGATATGTGGATAGAGATTGATCGGCGGATGGCGGAGATCACGGGATCCAAAATCGGGAAGAACTACGAGAAATATGTCGGTGGTATCGCTCTAGGAAGGGCGGAAACGCCGGAAGATGTCGCCGCGTTCGTCTCCTATCTAGCTAGTTCTGACTCCGATTACATGACTGGGCAAGCGCCCATCATTGATGGAGGGTTGGTCTATCGCTAGATACCCACAAGCGGGACAGGGCTAAATTTATCGCCCGAAATCAATCACTCAAACTATGCATTCAGACGGTGCACTCAAAAGGACAGGCAGGAGGATCGGACTCATGATTAAAATCGCCATTATCATCGGTAGTACCCGGCCCAACCGGGTGGGTGAGCAGGTGGCCCGCTGGGTGTATGATCTTGCGCGGCAGCGCTCCGATGCTGAATTTGAGCTGGTCGATATCCGGGACTTCAATTTGCCGCTACTGGATGAACCGTTGCCCCCCGCCATGAATCAGTATTCCAAACCCCACACCAAGGCCTGGGCAGCAAAAATTGACCCGTTCGACGCCTTTGTTTTTGTGACGCCGGAATACAATCACGGAACGTCAGGCGCCCTCAAGAACGCCATTGACTTTCTCTATAAAGAGTGGAATAACAAGGCGGCCGGTTTTGTCAGCTATGGCAGCGCGGGCGGGACACGAGCCGTTGAAAGCCTGAGGCTGGTGATGGGCGAACTGCAAATCGCTGATGTGCGCAACCAGGTCATCCTCTCCCTGTATACCGATTTCGAGGATATGACCGTTTTCAAGCCCCACCCTCGCAATGAAGAATCAGTGGATAAAATGCTGGAACAGCTGATTCTGTGGGGCAAGGCCTTACAAGCTATTCGAAAGCCGTTGGCGTCCTCCGCAACCCGCTGAGTGGTTCACAAGAGCTACCAACCATCCCGTTGCAAGGCGTGGGTAACTTAAAGCTTTTTAAAAGTTTCTGATCAAAGGGGAAAAACAAAGATGCCTTCAAAAGCTTCAGCCACCCAAGGGGAATCCGCCTCAGAAAATCGGCAGGCCCAGCCCAATATCCTGATCCTTTGCATGGATCAATGGCAAAAAGGGATGAAACTGCCCCACGGAGTTAAATTCCCCGCCATGGAGCGACTTGAGTCACAAGGGGTCTCTTTTGATCATCATTATTGCACGGTGCCCATCTGCACCCCCTCTCGGGCAACCATGTGGACAGGCGTGCATGCCAAAGAAGCGGGATTGGCGGATAACACCAACTTCGCCTGGGTGCATGAACTGTCTTCCCAAATCCCGACCATCGGGCATATGCTCCGAGAACAAGGGTATTACACCGCGTTTAAAGGGAAATGGCACTGCTCATCCCTCCCACGCAGCGAGGATGCGCTGGAGCGTTATGGTTTTTCTGACATCCAACAATGGGGCGAAATGTTTGGAGCCCCCCTGGAAGGTGAACAAGTAGACGGCGCGGCGGTTTTCCAGACCATCGATTGGCTTGAACATAAAGGATCAACGCTGGATCAGCCGTGGTTTCTGGTCTGTAGCCTGATTAATCCTCACGATGTCATGTATCTTCAGACAGACCCCATCGAAACGCCTCATCCAAATGGCGCCATGGTCGGCTTGCAAACACAGGTTCAGCGGCTGGGATGGTTTCAGAAGTGGTGGGATGTGCAATTACCTCCAAATTTCCACGATGATTTAAAACGACAGCCATACGGCGTCCGACATTACAAGGAGCTAACCGCACTCAACTACGGTCAACTTCCACCCGATCGAACCGATCTCTGGCTGGAGCGTCGTAACTATCTCATCAACGCCACACGCCTGGTGGATCACGAATTTAGCAAAGTACTGAACGCGTTGGATCGCCTTGATCTATGGAAAAATACCATCGTCATCCTAACCTGTGATCATGGCGAAATGAACGGCGCTCACGGCATGACCCAGAAAGGGGCCATTCCATTCGATGAGGTGGCGCTTGTCAATTTAACCGTTTGCGTACCGGGCAATACCCATTCAGGAAAACGCACCGCTGCCGTTGGTTCCCACCTGGACCTGGCGCATACGCTCCTGGCGTTTGCGGGACTGAGCGAAAGGGAAATCGCCAAGCAATACCCACATTTAAAGGGGCGAAGCCTGAAACCGGTGATTGAGAACCCTGATCAAGACGGGCCGCGAGGCAGCGCGAATCATCCCGGCGACGGCTTGCTTATTTGTTGGGACGGCCTGCATGCGCTGGATAAGGACTGGGCGCTTTCAGGCGCCCTTCAAGAGTTGACCGAAATGGGGATGTCCGGCCCGCATGGGTCAGAAACCGATCGCAAGAAGAAGCTGGAGCAGGCCGGGACGAAATACGGCGCGCCGGATTTTAGCAAGCGCACTTTCTACCGGGCCGTGGTGGATGGGCAGTACAAGCTGGTCCGGTGGTTCAGCCCGGAAGCGTACCAGACACCCACAACCGTAAAAGAACTCTATGCCACCAGTGACGTCGCTCTTTACGACCTGAAAAATGATCCCGGCGAGCTGGAGAACTTAGGACACTCGAAACACCCTCGCCATGATCCGGGATTGGTGGCGCAAATGCTGGAAAAAATGAACGCCCTGATATCCCATGAGATTGGCGAGGATCAAGCGCCATTTGATCTGAACCTGTTCGGTACACGGGACATAAAAGCCCGCTCTGAAGCCCTCCTGCAGACTCATGGCGATCGTCGCTGAATGGTTAGCCAGAAACCGCCGCTCGCGGATTTTACCCATCCTGGACTGGATGCCCAATTACAACCGGTCGTGGTTACGGGGTGATCTCATCGCTGGGCTCACGATGGCGGCCATTTTGATTCCCGAAAGCATGGCATTTTCCCAATTGGCAGGGATGCCGCCTCAGACGGCCTTTTATATTTCCCCGATTGGCTTGGTGTTATATGCGTTGTTTGGAACATCCCGCCATTTGGTCATTGGTACCACGGCCACCGTCTCCGTGATGTCTGCGGCCATTGTCGGGGCATACGCCCCAATAGGGTCAGCAGAATTTATCTCACTCAGCGGGGCATTGGCGATTTTGGCCGGGTTGTTCTCGGCGCTCCTCGGTATTCTGAAACTTGGGCGTATTACCCAACTCCTTTCCCCTTCCGTCATGACGGGGTTTGTGTCCGGGCTCATCCTGGTTATTCTGGTGCGTCAGTTCCCCAATATACTCGGTATTCAGATTGCCGCAACTCACTTCCTTCCCCGTCTTAAAGAAATCCTCCTGCGTCTGCCTGAAATCCATTTCCCGACCCTGCTCATCGGGATCCTCACCCTGGCTGTTATCTTGTTTCTGGATCACTTCCTGAAGCGCCTACCCGCCGCCTTGCTCGCCATGATGTGCGGGATTGCCGCCTCCTCGCTTTTGGGTCTAGAGGCCGAGGGGGTCCGGGTTATTGGCGAGCTTCCTGCCGGACTGATCCTACCTCAAATCCCGGAAGTCACATGGCAGCAGGCAGCACCGTTACTTGTGGGCGCATTCAGCCTTGCCTTGGTAATTTTTGCGGATGCCCTGGGGCCAGCGCAGCGTTATGCCCGTAAACATGGTTATCAAGTGGAGCCCAACCAGGGGTTGGTGGCACTGGGCATGGTCAATATCGGAGCCGGTCTGTTTCGTGGTTTCCCCATTGGGGCTAGCATTCCCCGATCCATCATAAGCGAGGAGGCAGGGGCAAACACGCAGGTATCCTCTCTCATTGCCGCAGCCATCACCGTGCTGGCGGCATTCTTTCTGACCCCCCTGTTTTATGAACTACCTGTCGCTTCGCTGGCCATTGTGATTATTGCGATCTCCGCAAGATTGATAAAGCGCGGCGAGATAAAACGCCTGTATAATACGCATCGACTGGATTTTGTTATGGCGGTCATCGCGATGTTGGGCGTGTTGTTGTTTGATGTGTTGCCAGGGCTCCTCATTGCCATACAACTTTCTCTCCTACTCCTGATTTATCAGGCAAGCCTCCCCAGACTGAGCGTGATGGGAGTGTTGCCCAATGGCGAAGGCTTTGGCGATATTATCGAAAATCCAGGAAGCACAGAGATTCCCGGCTTACTGATCGTCCGCCCCAATGAGATCATCTTTTTCGCCAATGCCGAGCCCCTGCGCGAAAGAATCTTATTACTAGCAACAACAGTCACACCCCCTCCTCAAGCCGTCATCATTGACTTGGAACTGAGTGAGCGGCTGGATACCCCCGCCTTGGATACTTTATCCGAATTACAGAAAGATTTGGCGCAACATCATATTGAAATCATGCTTTCCAGGGTTCACCAAAAGGCTCGTCAAGCCCTGGAGCGTAGCGGGCTGGTTGAACGCATCGGCGAGGAGCACATCTTCAGAAAAACGGCAGACGCAGTCAGATACTTCACCCGATCTGGCCGTGCTACGCGCAATCAGGGAGATGACTAGCCATGTCTGAAGAAACAAAGAAAAAAGAGACAAAAGAAATAAATGAAGAGCTGGAGAATGAAACACAAAGCGATCAACCTGGGCTGAGCTGGTTACGGAGCATTGTTACAAACTGCGTGTGGGAAAAGCGCCCACGTATGGCGCTGCTTCGACGGGATGCGCTTGTGGGAGTCAGCAACGCCATCAGCAACGTACCCGACGGGATGGCCAATGGGGTTCTGGTGGGAATAAACCCAATCCATGGTCTTTATGCCACCATGGTCGGACCCATTACTGGTGGCATGTTCTCCAGTACGCAACTGATGATTATTACAACGACAGCCGCAGCCTCGCTGACTTCCAGCGACGCACTGAGCGGCATATCAGGAGAGGCGCGCACCAGTGCGTTATTTTTGATGGTGATTCTGATTGGCGCCTGTCAATTACTGTTCGGACTACTCGGGTTTGGGCGCTTCTTCCGTTTCGTCCCCTATTCTGTTACGACCGGTTTTTTGAGCGGGATTGCGGTTTTGCTGATTCTTAGTCAGCTTCCAACCATTACAAGCTACTCGACAACAGGGGATAACAATATTATCCGAACAATTAACCTGCTGCAGCACTTTGAGCAGATCAGCCTGTCTTCCATATTTATTGCAGGACTGACGCTGGCGCTTGCCATCGTACTACCCCGCACCCCACTGAGTAAACTCGGCAGACTGGTGGGAATCATCATCCCATCTGTCATTGTGATCACCCTGGGGCTTGACGATGTGGCCCTGGTACGAGACAGCGGTGAGATTCCCCAAAACTTTCCTGTTCCGCATTTCCCAGCGTTTTCCACCATAACACCGGATATCCTGACAGGCGCATTGGCTGTGGCCGTCATCATTTTGATCCAGGGGGCCGGTGTCAGCCATACCGTACCCAACCCAGACGGGTCCCGTCGAAGCACATCCAGGGACTTCTCTGCTCAGGGCGCCGCCAATATCGTATCGGGGTTTTTCCAGGGCCTTCCGGTGGGTGGCTCTCTCAGCGCAACGGCGCTGAGTTTGCTTTATGGTGCACAATCACGATGGGCAGCTATATTTACAGGAGTCTGGATGGCACTGATCCTGACTCTGATTCCTGGGCTGGTTGGCTATGTGGCGATGCCATCACTCGGTGCATTGTTGATTCTTGCGGGGATTCGGAGCATTAAGGTGCATGACATTCAATTGGTTTGGTATACAAGCTGGACATCCCGCCTTGTTGGAGTTTCCACGTTTCTGGCTATGTTGTTTTTATCTATTCAGGCCGCTGTTGGAATTGGGGTTCTGCTCTCAGCCCTGTTGTATGTGAATCGTTCATCCACAGATATTTCATTGGTCGAACTGACCGAGCTTCCCGACGGGCGGCTCATAGAAAAACCACCTCCCAAGACGCTGCCATCAGACCAGGCCACCATCCTGGATATCTACGGCCACATGTTTTACGCGGGCGCCCAAACCATCGGGCGATTGTTGCCCTCCGTGGATTCCAGCCAGCGCCCAATACTCATCCTACGCTTGCGGCGGCTTCGGGTTTCTGGCGCAACGCTACAAGAGGTACTTTCCAATTATGCCGACAAGCTGGCCGAAGTGGGTGGCAGGCTCTATCTGACCGGCATCAGTGGCCAGGTGCATAATCAGTTCGATCGTACGGGGAGATTCCAGTTAAGTGGCCCCATTGAAGTGTATGATGCCACCCCTATTCGAGGTGAATCCACTCGTAGGGCGCTGTCTGACGCCAAGGCATGGCTTGTCAAGAAAAAATCGGAGGAATCAGAAACTGAGATAGATACATTATGAGCCACTTGCCGCCATTTAAGCAATCCAGTTCCAAGAAACTTGCTTGAAAAATGGAAGTGTTGAAGCCAATGCCCTCGTTCCAGGCAGCAAAAACAAGTGCTAACGCTACTTTTACAATAATCTCGTGCGCACTCCAGTCAACCTGACTTCATGGCTGGCGTTGGGGTGGTGTTTTTTCTATGATGGGGATGCTTACAAAAAGCGCCTGATGAAATAATAGAACCGATGAGAGGAGGAAACATCATGGCTCAAGCTCAGATGACCGCACCGGATTTACGGAAAGATTTTCCCCGGAGCCCCAACGAGGCCCTCGGACATTATGTCCTGCTGCCCCGGATTATTGATAAATGCCGGGCCACTATTGCCGGAACCAACGGCGAGTACAACTACAACTGCCCGCTGGATCGCCAGTTTTTTGATTACACCCGAGTTGACGCCGATGCCTTCAAGGCTGAAGTGGCCGCCGGAAAATCCGATGAAGAATTGCTGGCGTGGGTACAGCAACACTCGGTGATAAAATCCGAAGAAGAGATCATGGCCTGGGGCTATCAACAACGCTGGCGCCGCCCCGATGAACCCCAGACAATGGGCTACTTTGAGAAACTTCGACTGGAAGTGGCGCCTCACAATTACCGCATCGAGACCTGGTTCCAGTTGCTTGATGCCGATGAGAAACGTTTCTAGGTTTATAAAACCAATTTCAAACTTTCTCATAACACACCCTTTACCCTCGGGTTCTGGGTGTGTTATAGTTCTGAGGCAATCGACCTCACCAGTCCCTCCGGTTGCGTTTATGGGGGCGTAGCTCAGTTGGTAGAGCATCTGCTTTGCACGCAGAGGGTCGCGGGTTCAAATCCTGTCGCCTCCACTTTAAACCAAGCATTAGGGCCCTAAGATGCCCCTTGATAGGTGGTCTCAGTCGGGTAATAGATGTGGTTTAAGCATACAGATAGGTGCTTCCTGTTATTGGCCCATTTGCCCATTGATTGGGTCAGTCAGGCAAACACACTTGAGGGTCTTCGGATCATTGATTGCTCTCCCCTAACCAGAGGCTACTGCCTTGATTTCAATGTACGGGGCTTTATTTCGGCCAATTCATAAATTTCTGCAACACCAGGCGGCTAGCAGCGTCCTGCTTTTGACAGCTACCGTGTTTGCGCTTATCTGGGCCAATTCTCCCTGGCAAGCCTCTTATCACGACTTATGGCATGCCCCAATCACCTTGGGCTTTGGCCCCTACGTCTTTTCGGAGTCTCTACATTTCTGGATTAATGACGCCTTGATGGCCATCTTCTTTCTGGTGGTTGGCCTTGAGATTAAGCGTGAGCTGATTGTAGGAGAGCTTTCCACCCCAAGACAAGCTGCACTGCCTATTTTTGCGGCCATTGGCGGAATGATTGCCCCGGCATGCGTTTATTTTCTGATTAACCCACCCGGTTCCGAGTTCTCTGCGGGGTGGGGGATTCCGGCGGTGACAGATATCGCCTTCGCCATTGGTGTTCTCACCGTACTGGGCAGTCGGGTTCCCTTTGGCCTGAAGGTTTTCTTGACAGCCCTGGCCATTGTGGATGATCTGGGAGCCATCTTGCTAATTGCCCTTTTCTACTCAGGAGGCCTCAATATAACGTTTCTTCTGGCGGCCTTGCTGGTTTGCATTGTCCTGTTTACGTTGAACCGCTCTGGGGTAGATAAACCCGCCCCTTACTTGCTGCTTGGATTTGTACTTTGGCTAATGGTGTTGCAAAGCGGTTTACATGCCACCATTTCCGGGGTGTTGCTCGCCCTGATGATCCCTGCCCGCGCAAAAATTGATCCATCAGCCTTCCACCAGTCCGCAGAAGGGTCCTTGAAGCGCTTTCAGATAGCAGGTATCCCCAAAGATAACAGGATCCTGCTGACCAACCATGAGCATCAGGCCAGCGTGCAAGCATTGGAAACTTTATGCGAAGAGGTACAAGCCCCCTTGCAGCGGGTGGAGCACGGGTTTACCCCCTGGGTCACTTACCTGATTCTCCCGCTCTTCGCCATGGCAAATGCGGGGGTTAGCATTAACCTCTCCCACTTCAGTGATACCATAACGCATCCTGCGGCCCTGGGGATTATTGCTGGCCTATTTTTTGGAAAGCAAATCGGGATTACGCTGTTTTCCTGGATTGGGGTACGCCTGGGTCTGGTGTCGTTACCGGTGGGCGTCCGCTGGTCGGGTATCTATGGCGCCAGCATTTTAGGGGGAATTGGATTTACCATGTCTCTCTTTATCTCCCTGCTGGCCTTTACGGATCAAACCACCATTGATTCCGCCAAGCTGGGCATCTTGTGCGTTTCCATGCTTTCAGGTGTAATAGGGGTTCTGGTGTTGAACCAAGTTTTGGGGAAAGAGAAACCACATGAGAAAAATCCTGTTTCCCATTGATGGGTCCGAATATTCCAAGGCGACATTGCGTTGGGCCTCGTGTTTCTTGAGCCAGAGCAAGCAAGAGGTTGAGATTTACCTGTTGATTGTGGCGGAATCTCTGGATATTGATTACAGCCTTGATCAAATGCAAGCCATTCTGGAAGAAGCGGCCCAGTTCATGCGTATTCAGGGCTTCCAGGTGGGCAAGGTGGAGTATCGCATTAACCTGCCCGCGCCGGACGCGATTTGCTTCTACGCCGATGAACAGGGAATCGACCAAATCATACTGGGTTCTCATGGTCAACAGCTTGCCAAGCGTTTTATTGGAAGCGTCAGTCAGGCCGTATTGGAGAAGGCAAGCCAACCGGTGCTGATCTTAAAGCATATGCCCCCTGACGGACTTAAGGCCAGCCAGCATGAGGCTTTCTACCTGGCGCAAGAAGAAGCGCTGAAAGTACTCATGCCGGTAGATAGGCCGGATGCCGTCAGTCGCATTTTGGAAACGGCTGGCCATTTACTACATCCTTCTATGTCTGTGTATCTTTTGTATGTGAACGATCCAACCACGCAGGGAACCGGCGTCGTCCCCAGCTTGCTGGACGATACCGGCAGTTTATTGGAACCGAACCGACAAGCCCTTCAGGAAAAGGGGTTTGCGAACATACAGCTGGAAACCCGTACCGGCAAGGTTGCTGAGGAGATTTGCCGATTTGCCGACGCGTTGGAAATTGACCAAATTGTCATGGCGGCTCATAACCATACCGGACTGGGCAAGTTCTTTTTCGGCAGTACCAGCAAGGAGGTCTTGCGCCAATCCAAGCGACCTGTGCTAGTCTTTCACGAAGGTGGCAAAGCCGGTTTAACAATTAGCCACGTAGAGCAGTTGGATTTAACCGAAGAAACGGACGAAGAGGAATAAACGTTAAACCGCCAGCCCCTGGAAGAAGCTGCGGACGTTTTCAGCCAGAGCCGGCAGGTAATACCCGCCTTCCTGCGTAACCAGAATGGGATAGGGTAGGGTTTTAAACAGCTGGCCAATGGCCTGATAATCTTCGGTTTTCAGGCAAAAATCGCAGATGGGATCCTTTTCATAGGTATCTAACCCCAGAGCGATAATGACAAAAGCCGGATTAAACGCTGTCAGGCGGGGAAGTACTATATCCTGAATCGCCTGCTGAAAGGCGGTGCCATCGGTCCCAGCAGGCAGAGGGATATTCAGGTTATAGCCTTCTCCAGCGCCCAGGCCGATTTCACTGCTAAACCCGCTGAAATACGGATAATGATCCTTTGGATCCGCATGCACTGAGACGGTCAAGACCTGGTTGTCATAATAATAAATTGATTGGGTTCCATCCCCATGATGAAAATCAATGTCCACAATGGCGACCGGCCCGGCATCTCGCAGACAGGTGGCTGCCACAGCGGCATTGTTAAAGTAGCAGTAACCGCCAAAATAACCCTCATGGGTATGGTGTCCTGGCGGGCGGGTCAGAGCATAAGCCAGACGAGTATGCCCTTCCAGCAAATAACGGGCCGCGGAAAACGCGCTGGCTGCGCTCCAGGAAGCAGAAACCAGAGTCTCATAACCCAGCGGCGTACTGGTATCCATGCAGTAAAAGCCCGCATGGTGAATGTTATCCGGGTCAGATCGCTGTTGATGGGCTTTTGGGAAGAATGTGGGGTAAAAATAATGTTCTGGAGGCACTTCTTCCTGGGCAATCTGGTATAGCCTCAGCAGATCAGAGCGATGTACCTGCTGGATGGCAGACATGGGCACCTGTTCCGGCTGGAAAAACGCAAATTGCCCGGTATCGATCAACCCGTCCCGTATCACCCTGATTCGGTCCGGCGTTTCCGGGTGAGGCGTATAGCCCCGCTTGTCCCACTCATAGGGTGGGCTGAAGAGCATCTGGTTTTCATGGAAAAAAACCGGTATTTTAGGGGTCATGGGGTGAGCTCAGAATCGACGTTGATATCACTGTATATCAGTTAAAGTGATACAGGAAGAGCATGAAGTATTCTTCATAGTACGGCTTCAGGACGCCCCCGTTCCACGCCAGAATTTCTTCCCGGTCCCGGTAGGTGAGTTTGAAACCGAATTTTTGATAGGCCTTAATAGCCCAGTTAGCCTGCGGGTGGGCAATCAGAGCCATGCCTTTCATCCCGCGACGTTGGGCTTCCTCAGCGGCAAACTTCAGCAGCTTTCTGCCAAAGCCGTTCCCGACCTGGCTGGTATCAATATAAACGTATCCCAGGTAGGCGTATTCCCCGAAAAATTGCATAGACAATGTGCCTACCGGCACCCCGTCCGATTCAGCAACGAAAAACTCCCGCTTGGCCATGTTTTCATCAGCCCATTGGTTATTAACGGCATGTTGCGGCAAATCCTGCTCGTCGATGATAGATCGGTACCACTCAACGGAGGAGTTAATAAAGGCAATGATATCCGGCTTGTCATCCACCTTCGCGGGCCGGATGTTCAAGGGCTTATTGGGTCTGTCCTTTGGCTGGGTTTTGTATTCCTGTTCAACCGCTTGCCAGAAGTTATTCTGGATTTCCGGCGTACAGTTCAGGGGGCCCGTGGCCAGAACCGGCGCAGCATCCAGATCTCGAGCTTGGATCATATCCACGATTTTTTCCAGCGACGTGACGATGGTTTGTTGTTCTTCCTCTGATAACTTACCAAATGAAGTGGCCAGTTTTTCCTGAAGCGGCTGTGGCGCTTCATCCAGAAGCGATTTACCGGCATCGGTCAACGATAAATTGGTCCGGCGCCCGTCTGTGGGATGTGCATGACGGGTCAGCAACTCTTTCTTTTCCAGACGGTTACAGATCCCGACCACGGTACTGGGGCTCAAGTGGACTTTGCGGGCCAAATCATTGACCGCGACGGGGGCGTTTTCCCCGATGGTCGCCAGACAAATCAATTGGGGGGCTGTAACGTCATATTGCGTTGATAATTTCCGAGAGTACTGCTCAATAGCTCGAATACTCTGGCGCATGGATTGGAGCAGTCTGAACAGGTAAAACGTGCTGGCGCTGTTAAACTCGCTGTTGTTTTCAGTGCTTAAGGTTGATGTATTCTCAGTCATAACAGTCACTTTGGGCTCTCCTCCTCTGTGCTGTGGTTGTTAATAGCATGAGCCGGTCAAACGAACCGGCATTCAATTGTTTGCGTGCGAACAATTGAACAATGATAACATCCCTGATGATTTTTTCAACCAACCCAGGCTAAATTCCACACGCCCTCGATATCATTTACGTTCAGACAGGCGTAGCGAATTACTCATACCGGAGGGCGTCGATGGGGTCGAGCTGGGCGGCCCGGTTGGCTGGATAAAACCCAAAAAACACCCCCACAGCCACCGCGAAAGAAAAGGCCAGAATAATGCTATGGAGCTGAATAATGGTGGGGAATTCGGTCACCTGATCAATAATCATGGCGGCGGCAATTCCGCCAAACACGCCGATTAACCCACCAATACTGCTAAGTAGCAGAGATTCGAGCAAGAACTGGGTCAAAATATCCTTGTTTTTTGCGCCAATGGCTTTACGCACCCCAATTTCACGGGTGCGTTCGGTCACCGTCACCAGCATGATGTTCATAATGCCAATCCCGCCCACGAGGAGCGAAATACTGGCAATACTACCCAGCAAAATCGTAAACACTCGGCTAAAATTAGAAGCCGTCTCAATGTACTCGGCCTGGTTGCGGATGTAAAAATCGTCTTCCGCCCCTTCTTGAATTCGGTGGGTTTTGCGAAGCACCGCTTCGGCCTTGGCCTGGGCCTCGTTAATATCAGCATCCTTGTCTATGTATAAATCGATCTCCCTCAGGTAATCCACCCCCAGAACCTGCTTCATCGCCGTGGTATAGGGAATCATAATTTGATCATCGGGGCTGAACCAGCCTTGATCCCCCTTGGCTTTCAATATCCCCACCACTTTAAAGTTCATACCATTCACCTTGATGGTTTTCTCAAGCGGCTCTTCATCCCCAAACAAATTTTCCACCGTCACAGGGCCTAATACGGCTACTCTGGAGCGCGTGTTCACCTCCCCTTCGCTAAAGGGGCGGCCTCGCTCCACCTCAAAATTGCGAATGGCAAAATAGGTCACCGCCGTCCCGGTTAAATTGGTGAGGCTGTTGCGGTTAAAGTACTTGAGTTGGGCGCTACCGCTCACCACCGGGGCGGCTTGAGAGACTTCCGGGACCTCATTCAGCAGTGCCTCGGCGTCCAAGAGCGTTAAATTCTCCTGGCTTCCCCTGGCAACGCCCCGAATTCCCGCTTGCCCAGGACGGACAATCAACATGTTGGTCCCCATGGACTGAATGCTATCGAGCACTTGCTTTTGCGCC
The DNA here is from genome assembly GCA_964387265.1 of uncultured Vampirovibrionales bacterium. GTDB lineage: Bacteria > Cyanobacteriota > Vampirovibrionia > Vampirovibrionales > Vampirovibrionaceae > CAYLWC01. The sequence continues at coordinate 14,027 of CAYLWC010000014.1, forward strand.
CCGGCCCCCAGGGCCAGCATGGAAATCACCGCCCCCACGCCGATAATAATCCCCAGCATCGAAAGCAGAGTGCGGAGCTTGTTGGCCACCAGGCTCCGAAGGGCGACTTTCAACACCGTCCAGAACAGCATCTCAGCGGACCTCGCTCACTTCCGCGATCCGCCCGTCAATCATCCGAATCTGGCGGCTGCAATAGGCGGCAATATCCGGCTCATGGGTGACAATAATAATCGTCCGACCCTGACGGTTGAGTTCCAGAAACAGGGCCATCACCTCGTCGCTGGTCTTGCTGTCCAGGTTCCCGGTCGGCTCATCGGCAAGAATAATGGCCGGGTTGGTCACAATGGCCCTGGCAATGGCCACCCGCTGCCGTTGACCGCCGGAGAGCTGGTTGGGTTCATGGTGCATCCGATCCGCCAGCCCAACGATGTTTAAGGCTTCTTCCGCCTGCTGGCGGGGATCGGTGACACCAGAATACAACAGCGGCAGCCCCACGTTCTCCAGCGCCGTCATCCGGGGCAGCAGATTAAAAGTTTGAAAGACAAAGCCAATGCGCTCATTGCGAATTTGGGCCAACGCATCGGGCGACAACCGGGAAATATCCTCCCCGGCGAGGAAATACTGGCCGGAATCCGGTCGGTCCAGACATCCCAGAATATTCATCAGCGTGGATTTTCCGCTGCCGGATGATCCGGTCAACGCCACCATTTCCCCAGCCCGAATATCCAGATCCACCCCATGGAGAATCTGGATACGCTCTTCGCCAATGGCATAAGACTTGGTCAGCGCAACGGTTTGGATCATCGGCGTCCCATTCTCTGCATCATCCTGACTTGATCTCGCCCCCGGTTATTTCCGCTCCCCTCTTTTTTCCAGCGGCTTGGGGCGGTCTGGGTGTCTAAAACCACCAACTCACCCGGCTTTAAACCCTGAAGAATTTCCACCATACTACCATTATTCACCCCGGTCTGAACCAGACGCGGCACGGGTTTTTCATTGGCTTCCAGCACGTGAACGGTTGCCTTGCCCTGATCATAAGTAATGGCCTCTGTAGGGACCTGGACCACGTTTTCTTTTTGTTCCAGGATAATTTCCACGTTGGCGGTCATCTCCGGCTTGAGAAGATCCTTGTTGTCACCTAGCACCTCAATCTTGACTTCAAACGTAACCACGTTGGACTCTTCCAGCCCCTTGGGGGAAATCTGCACAACTTCTCCCTGAAACTCCTCTCCTGGGAAGGCATCAGCGGTGATATGTACCCGTTGGCCTTTACGGACCTGGCCAATATCACTTTCATCGACCGAGGCCAGAACAAAGATATGAGAGAGATCCGCCAGCGTCATAATGGTCGTCCCGCCACTGACGTTGCTGATCCCGGAAGAGACAATCTGACCGATTTGTCCGTCCCTGGAGGTAACCACCCCGGAGATGGGGGCATAGATCCGGGTTTCATCCAGCCGTTGCTGGGAGGTAGCCAGCGCCACCTGCTGGGCTTTGGCTTCGGCGGCAGCGATGCTCAAGTCCTTGCTTTGGGCCTTAAGGGCCAGCTCCTGGGTCTCAAGCTCTTGTAAGCGAACCTGGGCGTTGGCCAGCTCAGATTCCGCCAGGACCGCCGCCGTAATCCCGGCCTCGTATTCTTCTTGGCTAATATAGCGTTTAGCCACCAGGGTTTCCAGACGTTGCCGCTTGGCCTGGGCTTCTTTAAGCCGGATTTCCGCAGCTTGCAGATCGGCCTTCGCCCGCGCAATATCGGTCGAGAGATTTTGCCGGGCCACCTGAAGATTCAGTCGGGTCTGATCCATCCGGCTCCGCACCCCGGACAGGGAAGCCGCGGCCTGGCTCACCTGACGGCTTTCATCAATGGGATCCAGCTGGACCAATAAAGCCCCTTCTTCCACGTAATCGCTGACATCATAGGGGAGTTGCATGATTTTTCCGCTGGCCTTGCCCTTGATTTCCACCTCAAAATGGGGGACCACCCGGCCTGTGGCGGCGACGCTTTTGACCAGCGCCCCTTGAGCGACCGGGATGGTTTCAAAGGCGTCCTGCTTGCTTTCGGCAGGCTTGAAAAATTGCATTCCGCCAACCAGAATCGCCACGCCAAGCAGACAAAGCAAAATCCATTTTTGCTTTGTTCTGACCCATTGCCGCCAGTCAGGTTTTGTTTGTGCCATCATCAGGGGTTCCTTTTGTTAAAGAGCGATCCGAAAGGCCACGGGTCAGGGTCTCCGGGGAAACCTGACCGAGGGCTTCCAAAAGCTGGACTTGAGATTGATTATAGTTTAAAACGGCTTGGGCTAAATTGCTCCGGGCGGTGGTGAGGGCAACCTCGGCATCGAGCACATCGAGATTAATCCCGTACCCCGCTTTAAAACGCCCGACGGCCAAATCATAACTTTCCTGGGCAGACGTGAGTTCCAGTTCCGCGGCATGAATGGCGCTTTTAAAATTCTGGCTGCTCAAATAAGCGGTCATGACCTGGCTTTCAATATTCCTCAGCAGGGCTTTTTGCTCAATCAGTTTTTGCTCAATCAGTTTTTTGGACTCCTGCATGCGGAAGGGAATCTGCAAGCCTAAGTTCTCAAGCAGGTTCACGTTGACCGTCAGCCCCCGAAAATCGGAACGTATCAGGTTGTCACGATCCGGCCCTGTCCCGGTGACAGAAGCCCGGAGGGTCACGGAGGGAATCAGGCTGGAACGGATGGCCTTGTAATCAAACCCCATGGCTTTCAGTTCCAGCTCCGCGGTTTGTACGGCGGGGTTGTGCTCAACGGCGGTGGCAATCAGCTGGGTGACCGGTAAATCTTCCGGGACCAGGGGTTTTTTGGCGGCCTCAATCTCACTGGGGAGCAGGTGAATGGTGGGATCTAAATTGAGCCGGTTGAGCAGATTCTGTTCCGCCTGGATAATGGCCGTTTCCGCTTGAAACAGGGCGCTTTGCTGCTGGGCGTAACTGGTTTTGGCTCGGGAAAGATCCAGGGGAACACCCTTCCCTACTTCTACCAGGGCTTCGTTGAGTTTCACCTGCTCCAGGGCCTCCCGCATTCCCTGGGCAATGACTTCTTTCTGGAGATACGCCGAGAGCAGCTTGTAATACTCTTCGGCAGCCCGCGCCAATTGTTCCTGATACGTTTCTTTTAGCAGGGAATCCGCCATCTGCTTGCGGCGTTTGGCGCTGAGCATCTCGTAAATGGTTCGGCCCCCAGGGTACAGCGTCCAACTGGCGCTCAGTTGGGGTTGGACCGTTTGACGCACCACAGTGACTACATCGCCAAAAATCTGTTGTCCCCCCTCCAGACGGCTTTGGGTATACGCCCCGTCAATGTTAGGGAGAAATGCCGCTTGTCTTTGCCGGAGACGACTTTGAAGCACCTCGGTATTTTTCTGGCTTTGGGCAACCAAGAGGTTTTGATCCGTCACCAACTGGAGGACAGCAGCCAGATCAATGGGGTAGTTGTCGGTTTTAAAGACCGAGGCCTTTAATTCAACCGGCTCTAGCGTTTCTTGCTCCAGAACCTCAAGCTTTGTGGCTTCAATCTCGGTGACTTCAGTCTCAACAACTTCTGCCGTTTGGGCACTGGCTTCCAGCGGTGGTCTGGTTACCGGCTGAGCGTCTGAGAAGGACGTTTCCGCCTGAGCCGGCAGAACAAGCCTTAAGAACAAAGCTACCAGCAAAGAATTTTGAAAAAGATATTTGAAGGGTTCGCTCATCCGTTTGCGTCGATTCTTTAAAATGATGGGTTATCGTTAATACGCTGAGGCTGGGGAATAAGTTTCAGAAAAACATCGAGGTAGTAACCAGGTTTCATGGCCGTTCTTTCCACTGCTTGAAAAACCAGGTCATCACTTGCCGCAAGTCACTTTCCAGAGGCCATTGAGGCAAATCCAGGTAAGGGAGGGGATAAAATACCTGGGTGCTGAGATAAAAAATCTTGGCCTCCTCGGCAGCTTGCTCAAAGTGAAAAACCCCTTGCTGCTTCCCCTCTTCAAGGCACCGGGTGAGTTGGCTCTTGATGTTGATTTTCCATTCCTGCATTCGTTCGGGCTGAAGCTGCAAAAGGGTTTTGACAAACTCTTTACCATGAGGACTGCCTTCTCGAAACTCTTGAACAAAACGGAATCGCTGGATCATAAAACGTTGAATTTTTTCATCCGCCGGGAGCCGGGCCTGAAGAATCTCTTCGGCCAACTCCTGTTGGCGGCAACGATACTCATCCGCCAAGGCCAGCACAATATCTTCCTTGTTCTTGAAATACAGGTACAAGGTACCTACTGCAATACCCGCGTCTTTGGCGATTTCATGAACGGATGTTTTCTGAATACCGTAATGAAGCATCCGCTTGCGAGCAATTTCAAGCAACTCTGTCCGTTTTTCCAGAGATTTGGACATTGCGCCTTTCTTTGAATCACTGAATCGTTTGTTTCTATATTCATTGTAACCGAAAGACGCGCTCGCCTCAACGCCACTTCCCAGTACCACTTTTTAGTGCCACATAATGACAGGTTCTGATCATGGCAGTTTTTTGTTGAGTGTTTACTCACACTTTTTAAGAGTAAGCAAATAATGATGGGTTATTTCTCCTGTAAGAGACATACCGTTATTTTTTCGTGAAATCCACCGTAACCGGAACCTGGTGGGTAACAATATCAAAAACGGGTGAGCGTTTTTGCGCCATGTCTACCAACTCTCGGATTGTTTCCTCTGGCTCATCGGACTCAATATTAAAATTCACCCGGATTTGCTGGTATCCATTTCGAATGGTATCATCCAGGCCAAGAAAACCCCGAATATCCAAGTCCCCTTCCAGTTGTGACTTCACAGACTTGAGCTTGACACCCCGTGCCGCAGCCTGGGCAACCAACGCGGTCGTCAGGCACCCGGACAGTCCAACCAGAATATACTCAACCGGGTTTCCACCCTTATTGTTTCCAAGCAACACCGGGGGTTCATCTTCTTCATACACTAGGGTTTCCGTTCGGGATTCATCCTTTTGTCCCCCTTCATAAAAATCCTTGACCATCGCCCGGTTGTGTGTCCCATCCACCCACCGATTCAACGCCCGGAAGTTAAATTGAGCCAATGTCGGGTTTTCCTGAATGGCCCTGATTGTTTGTTGAAGCGCGTTTATATCAATGCCATTGAATTGATAGCCGTTCACCTTTGCCATAACAATTCCCCCTCTCTTTGGATGCTTTTATACTCTCTGTTTTTTGAGTGGAGCGGCAATTGACTGAATGGCTATAATCTAGCGCCTGAACTATTCAGCATCTGTTTTTAAGTCTGGATCAATACCAAATTGTTAGATAAAATCGTAAACCTCGATCTCTATGGTTTTTTTGAAACCTATGCCATACTGACTGCAAGCCCCGAGGGTACACCACTTCCACTCATTCATAATTTTCCCGCTCGATCCGTTTTGCTGGATAAACGAGTGGCTCAGCCATTTAACCCCTCTTATTTTAACCTCTCTTCATGAAAGGAGCTTTTCCCATGTCATCAGGACGCAAAAAAAGCAATATAAAACCGCCAGAGGTAGACGCCCCACCACGCATTACAACGTATGATTTTCATTCCCCAACCGGCGATCGGTATGTCACCTCCGTGGATGGAGATAAACAGATCACCCGAAGTTATTTGTCTCCCCTGACTCAACAAATGGTTAACCGGAGTCAACAGGGGTTGGTTGATATCTCGGAGGGTCTCGTTCGTACTGATGCCCAGCGGGCGGCAGACATTCGCCAGCGGAGCCAGGATTTTTACGATTTACAGGCCCGCAATATTAATGAAGAGGCGGATGAGATATTGGCCAAAGGACAATCACAGATTGCCCATCGCTTTGGTGGGGCGTATAATGCCACCTTTGGAACAGATTATCTGGCCCGACTTGAAAAGGATCGCCTGAGCCAATTGCATACCGCCGGGAAAGAGGCATCTCTCCTGGCTGAGGATCTTTATGCCCGCGATGAAAGCAGCCGACTTCAGCGTCTGGGATTCTTTCAAAACTATCTGGCAGGGCTGCATGATCAGTCCTGGGGGCCTGCCAGCCTGGGTTCCGGTCTGCTGCAAACGGAAACCAACCGGGCGCATGATTTGGCGATCCTTCGGACCAATATGGCGCAGCAAGCCATGAATACCAACCTGCTAGCCGAACAGCAACAAGAAAGGCAGAACCAACGAAAACGCAGCATTGCCCAGGCCCTTGTGATGAGCGCTGGCATGGCCGCCACCCCATATACCGGAGGAGCCAGCATGTACCTGGCCTCGGCTGGCAGTACGGGAATTGACATGATGGGACGTTAAAGCGCTCAACTAAATTGGATTTCTGCTGCCAGGCATTTTTTCGGGGAGAAATCCCCGATTTTTTTTGTTTTTTTAAAATGGAGCGGATTTTTATTCAAGAACCAGAAATCCATGTCGAAGAAGATCTTATATTAACGAATGCACTTGGGACAGCGTAAAAGCGCCATAACATAACAATAGAGCGATTGGGTCCATTGTTAGCATGAAGCATAAAACTGGAATCACACTTTTTTTATTGGCCGGGGTGATTTGTTTCCTGTTGCTAGCCCGCTTTGTTTTGATGGTTTTCTTTCCGGGAACCCCTGAAACCATGAGGATTTTTGAGATTGTATTACCCTACTGGTACCCATTTGATTTGATAACCGGTACTCTGGTCGCTCCGTTAAGCACACTTTACTACTGGCTGTCTCCATACCTGGATACTGAGCTTCAGACATTCCTGCCCAAAATGGAGGCCAGTCGCTTTATGGCCCATTATGCGGCGGATCCTGAAATGGTGTTAAAAACAAAATACCCAGGGAAAATTGAGTGGCTGACATTGCTGGCCGTTCCGTTCTGGATGGTCATGCTGATGTCTTTTTACTTTCTTTCCTTGATTTTATCCAGACACCAACAGCTGGCTTTTGAATCATGGAGTCGGGGTATACACATGCCTCGCTTTTCCAATCGGGGTGAAAAGAAGACTCAATCCAATATCCCTGAATCAAGTCAAATAATTAAAAATCGACTTAAAAAGCCACAGTCTCCCTTGTCAGAAAAGAAAATTATCTTGCCGGGTACTCAAAATCCACAGCAACAGGAAAGCTGGGAGAGCTTTCGTCAGCGGGAAGGGGATTTGGGCATCAAACAGGTGATTCAGGATTTAGCGCGGGAAAATACCAAATTGCGTCAGATGAACACAACTTTTTCCCAGTATTTCTCACCCAACGTAATGAAATACATGGAAGCCAACAAAAGCGCTTTCCAGAACATGGGCAACCAAAAACATCAGCTGAGCATTCTGTTTTGCGATATCAGAAACTTTTCGGCGGTGTCCCAAAAATATTCACCGGAAAAACTGTCTGATTATCTGGGATTTTATTTTAACATCGCACTGGATATTATTTTGAATCAGCATGAAGGGGTCATTAACAAACTGATGGGAGATGGCATTATGGCTTATTGGGGTTTCCCTCTCCCCACAAAAGATCACTCCTTGAAAGCGACCATGGCAGCAATTGATATTTTAAAGGAGATTGACTTCCAGAACCGGACGGCCCAGCTGGAGTATCCGCTGGAAGTTGGTATTGGGATCGCCACCGGTGAGGTATTGGTTGGGAATGTTGGCTCGCAGGATTATAAAGACTTTACCTTAATCGGAACGCCTGTGAATTTGGCATCTCGCCTGGATGTGGCAAACAAAGATCTGGGCACCCGTTTATTGCTTTCAGAAGAGACTTACACGAGAGTCAATGGACAGATTGCCTGTCATGACCGGGGAGACATCCAGATACGTGGTTGGGAAGAGCCGATTCGGGTATTTGAACCCAGATTCTGATTTTTTAACTTTGGGTAAAAAAAACCCCGGTTCCTTGCGGAGCCGGGGTGTTATGTCCCCTTGATATATTATGTTGTTAGGTGAAACTTGTTATTTTTCAATACTGTCGCCCAGGTCGAAGATCTCACCACTGGACCGGGGTGCATCCTGTAAAACAGGTGCTCGCTGAGGTGAGACTGGCTCGGTGTTGGGTGCAACCACCGGTAGCCCCTCGCCACCCAACTGGGCCAGACGAATCTGTAATTTATCCCCTGAGCCGATCAGTACCTCATCTTCGGTCTGGTTGTGGAGCAGATCACTATCCATCACGATGATGGCACGATCATAGAAGAATTGTTTCCCTTGGTCCGTCCCAACCAGCCCCCCAATTTCTGTTTTCATGTCTCCCAGCAAGGCCTGAACGGAGCGATCACCCGAAACAACCAGCGCGTCTGTGTGACCAGGGTATAAGCGGCCATCCTCAGAGGCAACAGTTCCTTCAATTCGGAAGCGTTGATTGAATGGGGTGAAAATTTCATGGAAACGGATTTCCATGTTGGCCGATGGTCCTCTCAAGCGGACAGCCTGAACATCCACATCCCCTTCTTCATATTCCACCACTTCCTGGCTGGCGGGTGGGCAGAATGCCAACCGGGGCCAACGCCAGTTGAAGTCAAACCCTCCATGCTGCCGTGCGCTCTCAACGTGGGTAACCTGACCGATTATTCTACTACCGGCAGGAATTACGACCTGCCCGTCAGTTGACAGAAGCGGGCTGTTGAGAATGGCGACAACCCGATCCCCCACATCGTTGTATGCTGAGAACAACGGAGTCGCCATGGTGGTCATCACTGTCTGACCCGGAATGAGTAATCTGCTGCCTGCGCTGGGCGTCCCAGGTGTTCTGACCTGACTGGCGCGATAAACGGTTTCGCTTTCCTCAATAACGGTATGCCCCCCGACGTAGGTATCTACGTCCGTTTCACGCTCTACAACCATTTCCTGTGTGGTGATGGTCGGTTGCCCAGCTTGGGTTCTCATGGCAGGGGTTCCAGGTTGTCCTGCAATCCCTTGTACAGCTAACATGTCATTTACCAGGGCAGCAACCTCAGCACGGGTAATGGGTACCAGCGGATCCAATTCATCCAGTTCGTCAGGATCATTGGCAAAGATATTCGCTTGAATGGCCTTGGCTACAGGACGCTCTGCCCAGCCGGGCACCAGTTCATCATCGTCAAACTCGTCCAGAATGGCTCGTGCGTTTGCCTGCGAGGGCGCCTGTCCTGGAACCAGGTCTCCAATCAGGGCCAATGCCTCAACCCGGCGAATCGGGTTATTCGGTCGAAACTGGGCTTCTGGAAGCCTATCAATATCCAATTGTTCCCGCTGTACGGTGGTGATGGTGGTAAATCCACCCTGATTCTCAGCAACGTGCCGAACCATCGGGTATTGTTGTCTTAACTGACTTTCAGGAATCCCGAGCGCTCGGGAAACGGTGGTAATAAACTCAGAACGGGTCATCCATGCCTCCGGATGGAACTGGCCGTCTGGGTATGGTGTGAGAACCTGGCGATCAACCAGGGCTTGAATATCGGACTGGGCCCAATGACCCTGGGTATCTATGATAACCTGCTGTGCGTTTGCCGCCATGATACTGCCTGTAGCCACTTGAACGGTCAGAGCCAAAGCAACCAAGCCGGCTTTCGTTGTTAGCTTATTCATTCTCACAAAGCCTCCTTATCCTCTTTCTCTCTTCTCCTGAATTTGAGCGATGGATGAACCACATCGGCCAAAACTCGAAGATTCGCTTGTTGCCAAAGTGGACTCAAGCCGGACCTTGAAGCGCCGCAGCCTGAAAAATAACGTTGTTTCCGAAGCTTTATTCACCTGATAAAACCATCCAGCAACAAACAATAACGAGTACTCTATCCCCTTGTTCGCATCGTGAATATAAATTGTTTTTTATTGTTCTAGAATGTATATAACCCTTTAACTAGAATGTATCCGCCTTCGATTGGCTAATTCCAAATCTGTGTTTACTGGAATATCGCTTGATTTAGTTAAACTCAAGTTTACTAACAAATACCCAAAATACAATTAGCCACTCTGCTATTTTTTGTCTAGCCAGCCGTCTACCTACTCTGGGTTGCTTCAGCGACACCTCTTGATAAGCTTTCCTTCGTATTGACCGCCCGAATGGAGCCCTGTCCCAAGGGGGGTATAGTACCTTAGAACTATCAAAATAAAACCAACGCTCGGTAGCTCGCTCATAGATTAATTTGTTATTTTAAGAAATAAGTAATTCTCGTCATGTCATATGGAGCCCATCCTTAGGGATGGGCTTATTTTTTTGCTGTCTCTGTTGTGATGACCTGGATCATTCTTGGAGAATACCGGCTTGGGGAATACCGGTTTTTCGGACGATATCCCGGAAAATGGTGTCGATAATGTCTTTTGTTGGCGAGCCGCAAAGGACAACTTCTTCTCCTGAAGTAAGGCGCAAAATCAGGATGTGATTGGTATGGGTCCGATACTTTCCACTAAAAACCACCTGTTCAATAATCACGTCAGATAATTCATGGGGACGAACTTCCCTCTCCAGTTGCTCAGGCCATCCTGAGTAAATGCGAATGGCACCAATGGGCTCAATGCTGGCTCGCCTGCCCCTGAGTATTTTATTCACAGAGAATCCCAACGCCATTAGAACAAGGGCCAAAATACCCAAGGTAACTATGCTATAGAGAACCTTTTGTAGCAATGGAAGTGCCAAAAATTCAGATAAAGTCAGAAAGTCCGGTGACTGGGTCAGACCATAAGCAATCAGTAAGCTGGTTACCATCACCAGGTACAAGGTAAGCCGAGAAATTCGGGTTTGACGAAAAACCAGCGTATTCCCTTCCAAAAGGGTTTCAATGGTGTTGAATGAGCTGATATACCCAATCAGTGGATTGGCATTGTGGGCGTTATAGCGTTTCTTGCCTTGCTCAATATATGCCGAATACTGGTTTGGCACCCATTCGCTCCTTAGAATATTCAGGACAGGTGGATAATGTGACTGGAAGCTATTTCGTCCTGCGAAACCAAAACTTGAACTTGGCACTGATAGAAGACGATTGCCTTACCCTGAACTTTTTTACTTGAATCCCCATGGGGGTTTGCAATACAATGAACCCACCCCTGACACAGATATTTTTACGGGCGGTTGGCTCAGTGGTAGAGCACTACCTTCACACGGTAGGGGTCACTGGTTCGAATCCAGTACCGCCCACCATTTATTACACGCTGATGGGGCATTCTGAAGGGCAAAACATAGAGGGGCGCCAACCCACCGGATCCTTACGGGCTCTGATTGCCTTGTGACAAGATACTAGACAATCAGCCAATTGAATACGCCCTTGAAATTTCCAATAATATGGTGCTGGTTAATGGGGGTGTTTCCGTTGAAGGAAGCAAGATTACCCGAATCAATATGTTGTAAAAGTATCAGGACTTTTTGACACCCTCGATTATGGAGATACCCTTTGGGGTGGGAATAATCTGGTTGAGTCTAAATCCCGACTGCTCAAAGAGCTGAGAGAACTCCTCTTCAGTCCGTTCACGGCCTCCAGGGGTCATCACCAGCATGTTCAGGTCCATCCATTTGCCCGCCGCCGAGTCATCCCCGGATGTAATCACGGTTTCCACCAGCAATACTTTGCCATGAGAAGGTAAGACATGGTGGATATTTTTTAAAATCTTGATGGAAGACTCATCCCGCCAGTCATGGATAATATGGGAGAGAATATAGACATCCCCACCCTCTGGCACGCTATGAAAAAAGTCGCCACTAACTGTAACGCAGCGTTCAGAGACCGCCTCCTGCTTTAAATAAGATTCCGCACCACTGACGACATGAGGTAAATCAAACACGACACCGGAAAGATGAGGGTTTTTCTTCAGGATGGTCGCTAGTAAAAGGCCATGTCCGCCCCCAATATCCACAATTTTTCGGAATGGGCGGAAGTCGTAGTGAGAAGCCACCACGGCATGATCGTTTTTCACCAGGGCCGTCATCGCCGCATTAAAAATCTCGCTGGCTTGCGGGTTTTTCTCAAAATATTCAAAAACCCCCATGCCGTAAGTTGCTTCAAACGGCGTTTGCCCTGAAAGCACGCCTTCAGCCAAGTGCCCCCATGCCTCATAGTGCTCTCCACCAATCATCAAGGCAACCGGCCTCATGGTATGAGGAACATCACTTCGGAGTAGATGACCTCGGGGGGTGAGTTCAAACGTCTTAGGCGTCGTTTCTGAGAAAACACCGATACTGGCAAGCGCGCGGAGAAGCCGATAGAGGAAGTCCGGGTGGGCATTCAGTTCTCCCGCCATGGCATCAGCCGTTTTCGGCCCGTCTTTCAGAAGGTCCGGGATCCCCAGTTTGGCAACGGCGTATATTCCCTGGCTGATCCAATAGCCGGTCATCATTTGCATCAGAGGGGCTGCAAACGCTGCTTGGACATCAAGTTGTTCCGTTGAGGAAGCTGGAGTGGATGTAGAGCCTGATTGCATTGTAGATACTCCGTTTGGGAAAACCATAGACCGTTTTTATTTATTCTACTGTAGACAAGCCCTATAAGAAAGCATCAACAGCGGATGAGAAACGACAAGCAAGCTTCCGAGTTTTGAAGAGAATAAACGGGGCCGTAACCTCCAAACTAACCGGATGGCGACCACTATCTAGCTAGGCAGGCAATTCCTGTTATGGAAATAGCAACGGTATAGTGAAAGTGAACGCAAGATGGTCATCAAGTAGGACCGGAAAAAAACGGATGGGATACGTTTCGGATTCCGTTCAGACAGGAAGGAGGGGACAGATGAAGGCAGTAGTTTGGCATGGTGTTGGAGATATTCGGCTTGAGGATGTACCGGAGCCCAAAATTGAAAAGCCGACGGACGCGATTGTCCGCCTGACATCCACGGCCATTTGTGGCACCGACCTCCACATGGTTCGAGGCACCATGACCGGGATGAAACCGGGGACGATCCTGGGCCACGAAGGGGTGGGTATTGTTGAGGAACTGGGTGAGGATGTGCGAAATCTGACGGTGGGGGACCGGGTGGTCATTCCCAGCACCATTGCATGCGGGTATTGTGTTTATTGTCGGGATGGCTATTATTCCCAATGCGATAACGCCAATCCAAACGGCCCACAAGCGGGGACGGCTTTCTTTGGCGGCCCGGAGGAGACGGGTCCGTTTCATGGGTTGCAGGCGGAAAAAGCCCGAATACCTTTTGCCAACGTGGGGTTGGTAAAAGTTCCAGATGGCGTTTCCGATGAGCAGGCGATTATGCTCTCGGATATTTTCCCCACAGGTTATTTTGGGGCAGATCTGGCGAACATTGAGCCAGGTCGAACCGTAGCCGTTTTTGGATGCGGTCCGGTGGGGCAATTTGTCATTGCCAGCCTGAAGCTGATGGACGCGGGACGAATCATCGCCATTGACGCAATTCCTTCCCGTCTGGAACTGGCCCGGCAACAAGGGGCGGAAGTCATCAACTATGACCAGGAGGACCCGGTGGAGGTGATTAGGCGTCTAACCGGAGGGATTGGGATAGACCGAGCCATTGACGCGGTGGGTATCGATGCCAACCATGCCCATCATGGACCGGCGCATCAACAGCTTAAGGAACTGGAAAAAGAGTTTCAGCAGGAAGTTAAAAAAGTGGCGCCCAAACAGAACCCACAAAATGGAAATTGGGAGCCTGGGGACGCGCCATCCCAAGTCCATCGCTGGGCCGTCAAGTCATTGGCAAAAGCCGGGACGTTGGCGATTATCGGGGTCTATCCCGAATCGGATAACTCGTTCCCGATTGGTGAAGCCATGATGAAGAACCTGACCCTTCGGATGGGGAATTGTAACCACAGAAAATACATTCCCATCCTGATGGAAATGGTGCAAGCTGGCATAATCGACCCATCCCGGATTCTGACTCAGAAGAAACGGATCACAAACGCCATTGAAGCATATAAAGCCTTTGACAAGCGGGAACCCAGTTGGACCAAGGTTGAGCTGAACCCTGAACTGCAGCCCGCATAAACAACCAACATAAATGACTGACTGAAAGCGTACTTCTCCTAACGAGGTGCGCTTTTAGCCTGGAAACGGATCAACATAAATATCGTAGAATCCAGTCTTTAACCAGATGTTGCACTTCTTCGGAGGATTGCTCCACGTTATGACCATTCCCAGGCAGAATAACCAGTTCTTTGGGCTCTTTGGCCTGAAGATACAATTGCTCGGAACAGGTTACGGGCAATACCGGGTCAGCGTCTCCATGAATGAACAGAGTAGCGCAATTGGGCCCAAGGCTTGAAACCGGATCAGTCCCAAACTTTTGTGAGGCAATGGTAATGACGGCTTTTACACTTAACGCCAGTGAAGCCGCCTGTATGACGACGGCTCCTCCAAACGAATGCCCGGTTAGCGCGAATTCATTCATGCCTTCCTGCTCCAGAAAGCCGATGCCTGCCAGAACATCAAACGCCGACTCATCCAGTACCGCACTGGGATTCCGGTACTGGACCCTGAGTGAGGCGATCCCTTCCGGGGCCAGCTCTTCCGCCATAACCGGGTACAGGTTATCATCGGGTGTCCCCCATCCTCCACCGACACCGGCAACCCAGATAGCACCTTTTTTCGCTTTTGGGCTGGGATAGTACCGTGTCTGGATATCTCCGCGTACGGTTTTCAATGTGATAGGCTGATACCCATGTTTGGGTGTTTTTCTTTCCACAGACTGCACTAATGCTGCCAATGAGCGAAAATCCCGTGATGGCATAGAACACCCCCGTGTTGGTTGTCATCGAGTTGTATAACAAAAAACATGCCTCAGGCAAGCTGAGCCAGACGTTTTACTGAACAAAGCCTGAAAGAATGAAGGGTCAGTCCAGGCTATCAGGGTAGATTGAGCATCTTTTCTGATTAGGCTTTGATTGGGCAGGATTGGGGAAATTCACCCAAATACAGGACGAACTGACCCGATAAGGACGGTATGCTAAAAGATGCGAACTTCCAGAAGCAGGGAACAATTTTATGTTTTTTGAAAAAAATACGCAGGCTTTGTTGAAATCCCACCCAAATCATCAGGTATTGATCGATCGGCTGAATCAGACGGAACCAGCCCAGAATATCGAGGTCTTTGAGACCGCAACCGGTGATTATACCATTCAGGTAGACCAAGTGTTCTTGCACAGCCCGGAAGGCGCGGAAAAAGAAGCCAAGGAAGTCGCCAAGCAGCACGCCACCTCCCACAGACGTCAGCTCCATATTGTACTGGGCCTGGGTTTGGGATACGTCGTACAGGAACTCCATAAAAATTATCTGGGAAAAATCGCGGTTTATGAACCGAATTTACCGCTTTTAAGGTTTGTTCTGGAGAATATTGACCTGTCTGAGTACCTGGGATCCGGCAAGATTGTCATGTCTTCTCATCGCCCGGAATTTTTTGAGTTGATCCGGGGACAGTTTTTGTACGGGGATGAATTGGATGTCTTGATGCTACGGGGGTATGGCGTAGCCTTTGCCCCGGAAGTCAAATCCTTTATGACGGAGTTGGAAGTCGCGGCCAGGGAGCGTATACGAGATCGAAACACGTATCGTCATTTCCGCTTCCAATGGTTTGAGCAGATGATGGGGAATATCCCCTACTATCCAAAAACAGATACCCTGGAGCTGATTGCTAATCAGTTCCAGGGAAAACCCGCATTGGTAATTGCCCGTGGACCATCGTTGGACAAGGAGATTCAAAGCATTAAGAAAATTGCGGACTCGGTCGTGATTGTCGCGGCAGGGGGTGCGGTTCGACGGTTGTGCGAAGAAGGGATTATCCCTGACTTTGCGGTGTTTTATGACGCCAATGGGCAAAAGGAACAAATCTATGGAATCCCCGATGAAACATTGAGCCAGATTAACTTTCTGGTCGCGCCATTTACACAGGAGTACTGTTACCAGGTTCCTTCCAAGCGCAAAATCGTGTTTTTAGGTGATAACAACTATGAGATCGCCCGGTGGCTCGATAAGGTTTTCGGCAAAGATCATGTCAGAATCCGCGGGGCTGGCAACGTTTCCGTCATCGCCCTTCAATCAGCGCTATTAATGGGCTGTAATCCGATCTCGATTGTGGGGATGGATTTGGCCATGCCCAATAATGAAATGTACGCCGGTGGAGTTCAGGTCAAACTGGATCAACGGGGTAAACTGGACGTAGATGGGAACGATTTCCTATACCCACAGAAAGGAATTCCCACAAAAGTCGTCAAAGGCCAGAACGGAGAAACGCTGCTTTCGCTGGATCCCTACGCGGCGACGATTTTAACCCTGGAAGATATGGCAAAGGTGAATAATCTTTCCAAAAATCCGATTAAGCTAATCAACTCCTCCATGGGAGGCGCGCACATTGAAGGCTTTGAGCTGATGCCGGTAGCTCAATTCGGAGAAACCTACCAGCCACAACCGTTCAAAAGCGGAACACTGCTGGAATATTGGAATGAGGGGAATCCAGACACACAAAAACATTGCGCGCAAAAAAAGGATTGCCTGATTCGGGGTATCCGCGAGTTTCAAGAACTGCTTAAAACGCTGGAAGATTTGTTCCAGGATGCCTTGGATGACTTGCAACGGGTCATGATCTATGACACTGAAACTAACCGCTTGGCTCGACGCGCCAGCCAGACGATGAATGAGTTTATCAAGGCTCGCTCAGGAAACACGCTGCTCAACATGCTGTTTGTGTTTGAGTGGATCAAGCTGGAGCGAGACTATTGCGAAAATACTGAACAAAAAGCCGTCAAAAAAGCCAATATCATGGCAGCAATCGCTTTTCTCCAGGGCGGCCTGGGCATCATGTCGGAAAAGGCGGTTCCTATTGCCCGTAGGACAGAAGAGCGTCTGTTGGAAGAAGACGCCCCGGTTCACTGCTCGCTGTAGAGTCTTAACACATGGCCTGCAATCTGCTACACTGTTGGAGCGTGTGGCACAAAGAGAGTAGGAAGTTCTAACAATGTCCAAACAAGTAGGGTTCATGGCTGGTCTGATTGTTCTTGCGGGGCTGGCCGCTATGTCTTTACCGCTGTCCAATTTAATGCGACCAGCAAATCCGGATCATGTGGCTCTGGTAGAAAAAATTCAGGACCCTCAGCTGAAAAAAGTTGTTCCCATATTCCAGAACAAGTGTTTTGATTGCCACTCGGCCAACGCAAAGCTTCCCTTTTATGCCACCTTACCTATTGCCAGCGATATGATGCGACATGATATTGAAGAGGGACAGGAACATTTTAACCTCACAGATAAAATCACCTCCAATGGCGCTATCTTGACGGAACTGGATCTGGCCCGTCTAGAGGGGGTGTTGTATAACCACACCATGCCTCCGCTTAAATACACCCTGATGCATTGGGATGCCGGTTTGAGCAAGGAGGATGTGGACGTTCTGTTAAGCTGGATTCGACAGACCCGCTCGGAACGTTATCAGGGTATGGGGATTGACCCAAAACTTTCCGGGGAACCGGTTCAACCCCTACCTCAAAAGATGGATTTGAATGAAAAAAAGGTGGCCTTAGGGAATAAGCTGTTTCACGATACTCGTCTATCCGCTGATAATACGCTTTCTTGCGCAAGCTGCCATGCTCTCTACAAAGGTGGGACCGATCGGATGCGTTTTTCCACGGGGATCAATGGCCAGGTCGGTGGGATTAACTCCCCCACCGTTTTTAATGCGGTTTTTAATACCAAGCAGTTTTGGGATGGTCGAGCCGCTGATTTGGTTGAGCAAGCCGCGGGTCCGGTCCACAACCCCATTGAAATGGGTTCCAATTGGGAGCAGGTGCTGGCCAAGCTGAAACAAGACGCTGGATATGGTGAGGCGTTCAAGTCCTTGTATAAAGATGGGATGACAGGCGATAACATTGCGGATGCGATTGCGACTTTCGAAATGTCTCTGGTGACTCCAAACTCCCGCTTTGATCAGTACCTGCACGGGAAGACGGATGCCCTGAATGAGGATGAGCTCAAGGGATATCAATTGTTCAAAGTATCCTGTGCCTCCTGTCATGCGGGGAAAAACCTAGGCGGCCTGTCGTTTGAGCGGATGGGTGTGAAGCGGGGTTATTTCGCGGATCGGGGCAATCTTACCGAGGCAGATAACGGCCTGTTTAACTTCACTCAAAAAGAGTCTGACCGCCATAAATTCAAAGTACCGACCCTGAGAAACATCGCCCTGACAGCCCCCTATTTTCATGACGGATCGACTGACGATCTTTCGGAGGCAGTTCGTATTATGGGCAAATATCAGGTTGGGAAGAACTTTTCAGAGAAAGAAGTTTCCCAAATTGTCCAGTTCCTCCATACCTTAACTGGTGAATACAACGGAAAACCCTTGCAGTAGCAAGCCGGGCGCAAACGATCAGAATTCATCCGGGGAATTTGGCTGCAGATTTTCTTGGCTTTGGTACAATGGGCAAGAATCCCCTCCGTCAGAAGCCCCTTCTGAAGACCCCTAAGGATGAGTTATCATGAGCGCCGAGCCAAACCTCAGTTTCTTTGGAACGTATGACCTGCGGGCCGTGGTAAGCGAGACTTTTAACGGGGAAACCTATTACTGGCTGGGCAGAGCCTACGGCCAGTGGCTGCTGGAGCGGACCTCTGTTGAGGAAAGTGGGTTGTGGGTCGCTGTCGGGCAGGACGCCCGGCTGCATTCCAAAGAATTTTCAGAGGCCTTGATCCAAGGCTTACGGGAAGAGGAAATCCACGTAGTGGATTTGGGGATGTGTCCAAGCCCTGTGGTGTATTTTTCTGAGTATCATTCTTGCGATAAAAAGGATATCCCAGATTTTACAGGCACCCTGGTTGTCACGGCCAGCCATAACCCGGCAGCGTATAACGGCCTTAAATTCACCTATAGACGTCACGCACTGAGCCCTGAGGATATTCAGCGTTTAAAGCGTATTTACGTCTCGCTAAGACAGGAAAAAACCGAGCCAAAATCAGAAAAGAAAGGTTTTCTGACCAGCTACCAGATTATTCCCCACTACATCGACTGGCTGGCAGGCCGGTTCAGCAAAGTAGAAACCCCCATTCATGTGGTGGTGGACTCCGGTAACGCCACCGGCGGTCTGGTCGCCCCGGAGCTGTTCCGTCAGCTGGGTTGCCGGGTAACCGAGTTATATTCCGAGCCGGATGGGCGCTTTCCCAACCATCACCCGGACCCTTGCAAGCATAAAAACCTGACCACCCTGATCAAAGTCGTTCAGGAATCGCAGGCTGATTTTGGCATTGCCTTTGATGGAGATTCGGACCGCTTGGGTGTGGTGGATAACCAGGGGCGGGTCATACCGGGAGATATACTATTGCTTCTGTACGCCCAGGGCTTGCTGGAACAATGGCCCCAGCATCTTGATCCGCCGTTGATCATTGGTGAGGTTAAATGTTCCCAGCTCCTGTTTGATGAGATTGCCCGACTGGGAGGCGAGCCCATGATGTCCCCAACCGGTCATGTGTGCATTAAGAATCTGATGAAAGAAAGAAACGCCGTGCTGGGCGGTGAACTCAGTGGTCACTTTTTCTTTCGGGATCGCTATTTTGGCTTTGATGACGCCTTCTATGCCGCTTTACGTTTTTTAGAGCTTTATCAGTCCCAAAAGCGGAAGCAGCCCACGTTTCAGGTGGCCGACTTTCTGGATGGCCTGCCCAAAACCCATCTTTCTGAAGAAAAAAGAGTCCCTTGCCCGAAGCAGTTGCACCAGGAAATGGTAGAGCTGCTGGGTCAGCGTATGGATAAGGCCCTGGCTGCCGCAGGGGTCGTTGTGACTGATAAAATAACCATTGATGGGCTTCGCTTCTCATTTAAAGGGGGCTTTCTCCTGATTCGCTCCAGCAACACGGAGCCCGTTTTGACCATACGCCATGAAGCGCCGGATTCCGCCACATCGAGCCAACTGGAAGCGATATTGAACCAGGAACTGGATCTACCAAAAGCCTCCGCTTAAAGGGTTTGGGGTTCGCCTTCAAGCGTCCTCATGTAAACGGCATTTATGCTAGAATCCTGACTGGAGAGCCGAAGGAATTACTCTGAACATGAAAACGATTGTACTCATCTTAATCAGTATTTCGATCGCGATTGGTGGCCAGTTTTGCATTAAGCATGGGGTCATGAACAGCGCCGGGCGCATGGAACTAAGTTCCATGGAGCAAAGCCTCCAGCAGTTGTGGCTGATTTTTTCCAGCCCGGTTATCTGGCTGGGGCTTTCTTTGTATGGGCTGGGCGCTGTCACCTGGATGATGGTCCTTTCCCGCGCCGACCTAAGCTATGCCTACCCAATGCTGGCCCTGGGATATGTGGCAACGACACTATTGGCTTATCTCTTTTTACAGGAACCCGTGACCGGATACCGCTGGGCCGGGGTGCTGCTCATTACGTTGGGCGTTATCCTGATTGGGAATGAACAGGGCGTAAAATTTGCGGTCGAGCGACTGCTGACCTTAGTTCGACCCTAGCGGCTGTGGGGTGACGGATTTGATCCAGGCCATGGCGTATCGAATGCCATAGGCTAATCCACCGGCGGCGAACATCACGATAAAGGGGATAATCTGAACCGCCCATCGGTCACTGGAAATGGCGATCAGGTAATGAAAGCCCAGCCAGAAAAAGAGATACAGGCTCATCAGGGCCATCCCTTCCAGATTGCGGCCCTGCAGCCGAAAGCCCAACAATCCCAGCAGGCTTAAAACCAGCAGAACCCTGGAAAAGTGTTTGCTCACCTCACAGAGCCGGGTTACCGTTTTTTCCGGGAGAGACTGCAGGTACTCAGACCCCTCTTGTGTAGAGCGTACGCCCGCTTCAGCGGTAGTCCATAAAATGTGCTTGAGCCGAACAAAACCAAACTGAAGGTAACGAAGCGGATCCGCCATGGCCATTTTCTTTGCCTCCACACCAATGACTTCCAGGGCTTCCCGTCGGGCTTCCTGGGTACTGGAATCCCAGTCAGGGCCAACCTTCGGGTGATGGTAGACTGTATCTGAGGGCTTGGGTGGGTTAAAGCGTCCCTCGTTTTCGTATTGAGCAGTTGAAAAGAGCCAAAGTTCTGAACCCCAGAACAGTTTTGGGGTCCCCGTATTGAGATATTGATGAAATACCCAGGTAGAAAGCAGCAGGCATACCGTGATCCCCATGACAGCCACCTGCTTCAGCCATAATTGCCAGACTTCCCGCCGGAAGAGAAGAAATACGATGGGAACCAGCCCCACAAAAAGCAACGAGGTGGTCCGGGTCATCACCGAGCCATAGAGCAGGATCCCCAGCCCGACCCAATACCCAAGCATGAGGCGTTGCTGTTCCTGACTCTTGAGAATCCCCCAGGCGATCATTAAGACAAAGGTAATGGAAGGGATTTCCGAGGCAAATAATGCGGAAAACGCAACCAGTTGGGGATGGATGGCCGCCAGAAATAACGCCAGAAACGCTGCCCCGGTATTAAAAACCTGTCGGGTCAGGGTAAAGAGCAGGGAGAGTAGGACTAGGCTGAAACTCAGGTTCATCAGCCATCCAGCAAAATAATTTGGGCCAAAGATATACTGGGCCAGGGTCAGGAGCAGGATAATCCCAGGGTGCTTGTCGATATAGTCGTATTCCAGGTACCCCTCATAAATACTACGGGAAATGTTCCAGTACAGTTCGTAATCACTGACGGGATCCGGCTGAGTGAAGCCAATCCAGCCGAGGCGGAGTACCAATCCCAAGAGGAGCAATCCCATAAAGCCAATCAATACTCCCCGGCTGCTTTGCCGCCAGATATCCCGAGCCAACAGCAGGGTAAAGTACCCGAAAACCAGAACCACGGGAATAAACAGCGCCTTGGTAAAAAGAATGGTTCGAAACCCATCACTGATAAAGTCAGACATCAAAGCTTCAGGAAACACGAAATACGGCGCTTTCTATCGGCGGGCTTTCAGAAAGTGCTTGCCCGCTAGCTTGAAGGAATTAAGAATCGTGCGGAAAATCTTGATTTTAGACGTGCTCACCTTTTGGTCATATCGCAAGATCATCGGAACTTCGCAGCAGAGGGCGCCCACACGGTGGAGTTTAATCAGGATATCCGCCATACAGGCAAAGCCACTTTCCGTAATAAAGCTCTCTTTATAATGATCGAACGCATGGCGCAAAGTCCCCACCCGATAGACCCGAAAACCGCAGGTGTAATCCTTGACATTGGGGATCGGGACAGTGAGACGGAAGAACCAGCTGGCCCCATGGCTGAGTAGCTCGCGCAGTGGGCTGAGCCCAACAACACGGGAACCGTAGCGATAACGGGACGCAATCACTACATCGTTTCCTTCCTGCACCAGTTCTACCATTCGATTCACCAGGTAGGGGCTATGAGTACAATCAGAGTCCATTACCACGATCAAATCCTGATCAGTCGCTCGTTCCAGGGCGATCAGAAAACCGGTTTTAATCGCTTCACCCAGACCCTTGTTGGTCTGGTGGCGGATAATATCGAGATTATTAAACGATTGGGCTTCCAGGGCCTTAATCGAGTGATCCGTACTGCCGTCATCAACAAGAATAATCTGAAACGGGCAGCAGGTCACAGCTTGCTGAAACTGCTGAATCAGGGTGGAGAGACTCTCACCCTCGTTGTAGGCAGGCAATACAACAAAAAGATTCTGCGGCTCAAGGCTGCTGTCTTGCGATTCAAAGGGTGAATGCTTCATTCTTCGTATGGGGTTTAGTGCAGGGCTCGACATGATGATAATGTGGGGATTCTGTCAAATGTCTCTATTAGAGCTATAGTATGTTGAATTTATCGGGTGGGAGTCAAGGACAAACAAGTTTTTATTAAGGTCTTGTAGTACGAGACGCATTCGGGGAGCACACGTTTTATCCGAAACAGTTTTGTTGGGCTGCCGCAAGGGCTTAACATTTCTTAACATTTAACTAGATAGTGTTGAACAAACACTATGTTAGTGTAACAATTACAACAAGATGAGTAAGCCAAGCAAACGAAAGGAGGTCAGAAGTCATGTTTGAAAGACTGATACCTGCTACCCGGCCCACTGTTGAGAGCACTTATGAGACTGCTCCATGGATTAAAGCATTACTGGAACCGGAAAATGCGGCTTGGATTCCTTTTGCAGGGACGCGGCTTCGGCACCCGGACGTGTACTTTGGAAAGCAAACCGTTCAGCTGGAGCGGCAGCCGGTATTCGATATGTTCGTCTACACGGAACCCCACAATAATCATGAAGATCTTGTTATAGCACCTCAAAAAGGGATAGAGACGGCTTGGGCCAATGACCTGGACTGGTGGATTTAACTATCCACCAGTTTTTTGAGGGTCAGCCTAATTCTGATATTTACACTACGATAGACTATAAATGACAGAGAGGTTGAGGAGTCAGGTTCATGAGATTAGGCATGTTGTTCTTGATGCTGCTAGTGGGCATCGGTTTTTCTGGTGCGGGTATCAAGCCAGCATTCAAGGCAGAAGACTATCCAGGCTATCAGGTTTCCTCCAAAGTGTTTCAGTTGGATCAAACACGGATTCAGGTTCATCAGGTAAAAAATCCGGGAGCCCTGGAAGGACCTCTCAGGTATTGCCGGGCCTGGGTTAATGTGTTCTCTGGAGAGGGCAAGCTGCATGCGCTGTTTTTCCCGGAACTCAACCCATACGGAGATGCGTATGGCCTGTTTGTGCCCAAAGACTATCAAAAATATCCTTTCTTCCCTATGCTCAAGCTGGGGGATTATGACGGACGTCTGATACTGGTGTATCCTGATGGCGCTGTATTTACGATGCCAGGGGGCGCGTTTTTCCCAAGTAAAGAGAATCGGCGGTACCTGTTTATCGCATATCACTCTGATATAGGTGGGGTAACGGTGTTTGATACAGCGGAGCGTAAAGTACTATTGAGCCAAACGGATTTTTCATTCCCCAGTCCTGAAACCTGGTATCAAAAAGGCGCTATATATTTTTTTGTGGCGCCAGCGGATTCAGGGCAAGTGGTCTATTGGGTAGATGTAAACAACAAAAAGCTAAAGACGGATCCTAATGTTAGAGGATGGATGGCTGGGGCAAGTGCTGTTAAGTATGAGTTTGAACCATTGGACTATCCAGATTGCGCATTATAGAGGGATTTCCTGGTCTTTACTTCAGAGAAGCTGTGTTTAAAGTTTGGTATCAGATTTAACACTTTATTGAAGAGTATATTTTTTTTTGATATCGTCTCCCCTAAACAGTAATACGAAGGTATCAGTATCCAT
The DNA here is from genome assembly GCA_964387265.1 of uncultured Vampirovibrionales bacterium. Taxonomy (GTDB): domain Bacteria; phylum Cyanobacteriota; class Vampirovibrionia; order Vampirovibrionales; family Vampirovibrionaceae; genus CAYLWC01. The sequence continues at coordinate 38,137 of CAYLWC010000014.1, forward strand.
GAGAGTGATGAACCCTACCAGTCTTGTACCCACCCAAGTAAAAACCAATGAACCCACTTTCGCTGGCCTAAACGACTGGCTGAAAGAAATCCACCGGGGACGTTTCAAGCAAACCAAGGCAAACCTAGACGAAATTATTCGGGATTCCTATGACAAGCATTGGGACCCTGACCGGGACTTGAACTGGAATCAGGATGTTCGTCAAAACCTCAGAAACGAACTGGATAAAAAGTCATCTCAAGAGCTTCTTAGGCTAGCCAAGATCGCTTTACCGGTTCTGGAAGACTATCCAGCCTATAAAAAGCGTTTGATCGTTGAAAAAGGTCTGCCTTCAACGGTTAAGGAACTGACTCTGCTAAAAGAGACCCTCGTTGAACGTCAATTTAAGGCATTGAAAGATATCGCCAACCATGCGGTTGCTGCGGAACAGACCTCGGTATCCGCCCTCTCTGGCGGGATCAAAATGTTTGAGGCTTACCCAAAAGCCCAGCGTGTCTTTACCCAATTTGATGCCGATGAGGCCACACACGCCGACACCATTCAAAGATACTTGGAAGAAAAATTGGGCGGCAAAGCAGGCGTCCAGCGGAAAACGGTATACAGTTTTAAAGGCTACGAAAAACTCGCCATGGTATCTCCAGCGGCAGCCATGTTTATGGCCCTGGCCATTGAGACCGTGGGCGGATCGTTCTTTGAGTTCTTCGGAAAGCGGAGCCCTGAGCCCCTGTTTCGTGAAATGTGCGCCAAAATCGCCCATAACGATGAAAAGCGCCATATGAAAACCTGCTCCACCCTCTTTAACGAGTTTTACAGAAAAGAAAATCTTTGGAGCCGGATTCGCAACCGGGAAACCATGAAAGTCATTGCCACGGAAATTTATGGGGACGCGGCCAAGGAAACCCATTACCTGATGCAAGCGTGCAGAGCCTTTGGGCAAGAGCCCAAGGAACTACTGGGCTTTATTAAAACCCGCTTGCAGGAAGAATTTGATAAAATAGGGTTTGACTTCTCCAAGACTGTTGACTTGAAGCAAGTGAATGCCGAACTGAAAGCGCTTGGGATCGCCTAGCGTTTTCTAACCTCTCAGAGATAGACGAATGCTGGAACAGGTACTTTTTTACCTGGCCTTGCTAACGTTGTTAGTCCTTTTTCGGATGTTTTGGGAGTTCTACCGGGGCAATCGCGAGATCTCCAAGTTAACCCATCTTCCCCCATTACATGCACCGGAAAAAGCGCCAAAAGTCTCGGTCATTATTCCGGCCCGAAACGAGGAGCAAGGGATCGAGGAAGCGCTACAGTCGATTCTACGTCAAGATTACCCTTGTTACGAAGTGATTGTTCTGAATGATCGCTCAGACGATCGGACCGGGGAGATCCTGGAGGAGATGGCTCGGGAAAACGCCCGTTTAGGGCAGGTCGACTTGAAAGTGGTTCACTTAACGGAGCTTCCCAAAGGCTGGATTGGGAAAAATTATGCCTTGTATCAGGGAACCCAAGTGGCTCAGGGTAGCCTGTACCTCTTTACGGATGCCGATGTTGAGATGGATCCTTCCACCCTGAGCCGGGCGGTACAGTACCTACAGGAAAAGCGACTGAATCACCTGACCATTGCCCCCTTGCTGCAGCTGCCGGGTCTGATGTTAAACGCCTTTTTAGGGATGTTTACCATTTTCTTTGCGATGTATGCCAAACCCTGGAATGCCAGGAAAGCGGAGTCTTCGGATTTTATCGGGGTTGGGGCCTTTAATCTGATCCAGGCAGCCACGTACAACACCATAGGTACGCACCAGGCCATTGCCTTACGACCCGATGACGACATGAAGCTAGGTAAATTGGTAAAAAAACATGGGTTCAGGCAGGATGTGGTTTTTGGGCAGTCCATGGTCCGGGTCAAGTGGTACGCTTCCCTGGGAGATATGATTGAAGGGCTTATGAAAAACGCATTCTCCGGGGTGGAATATCGCCTTTCATCAATGATTTTTGGGGTGCTGGTGATGCTGGTTTTCTGGGTTTGGCCCGTTGCCGCCTTATGGGTAACAGATGGGCCCATTCAACTGACCAACTTGTGCGTTATTCTGCTGGCACTGGGATTGTATATGGACAATGCCCGCTTTCACGAGATTAGCCCCTGGTACGCGATATTCTATCCGTTGTCCACACTGCTGATAGGATATATTCTTTTGCGGGCGGCATTCCAAAATACCCTTGCCAGGGGGATATACTGGCGGGGGACGTTTTACGCCCTAGAGGCGTTGAAAACCAACAAAGTTTAAGGAAACCCATACACCCGTACCGATGAGGTGAGCTACAATCATGGTAACGAGTGTGGGGCAGGGTTGGTATGAAAGAATTTCTCAAGTTTCACGTTGATTTCCTGGATGTAATTTCCTGGAACGTTGTTTTAGGTTTTTTTGTGGCATCTTCCTTTCTGTTCCAAGGGGATCCCATTAATTCGGCCATTGGCGCCATGGCCATCGTGTTTCTGATGGTGCTGGTATCTCATAGCATTCACTTGATTTTGGGTGTAATACGAAATCACCCGAAAGTCGGGGAGTATGCCGGGTATATCACCAACGGCCCGGAGGCCCTGGCAATGACAGTGGGCTTGCTTCATGGAAAGTTAATATTTGCCGTTGGGGTTCCGCTGGGTTCTAATTTCGTGAATCCGATTCTCCTAGTCATTGCGGCACTGTTGACCGGACGAGTGTTGCACTTGCTCTCTGCCACGATGAAGGGGCCCTATATAGTGATCTTCGGAACGGCCCTGTTCGCTGGGTCTTTTTATTTGACAGACACGGAAGTACAGCGATGGGTCTGGATTTTTCTAACGTTGGTCGCCACTTTTGTACTATACCGGCTTAAAGGCAAGGAAGATCCTCTGATTGAAGATGAAACGCCACCTTTGCCCAATATTTACATGGTTCCGGCCATATTATTGCTATTCATTGCCGGTTATTTCCTGGATCCCGCGGTTGAGTTTACAGCCGTTAGCAGCCGAGTTCCTGAAGGGGTCATTGCTTTTTTCGTTTTAAGCTTTATCACTTCGTGGCCAGAGTTCAGAACCTCGGCTTCCTTGTTTAAGATGGGGTGCTCCCAATCCGCCACAATGAATATTGTCATTAGCAATATTACAAACTTATGGCTGGCTGTGGCAGGACTGGGAATTTACTTGTTATTTTCCCGGTAAATATGAATAGGACCGGTTTCTAAACACATATATAACGGGTAAAGCTTGTTGAATGCGGCTTCATAAAACTTTTTATTTCTTGCCTCAAACTAAGTTTTATTATTTTATTTCAGAAAGTATTTTCAATGTTAAATATACATAAAAGTATATTTACAACTTTTTGAACCAATTCAATCATTTACAAATAGTGGGAAAGGGAGAGCTCAATGCTGACACGGGTCACGCTGCCCCAGACACAACCTGTATTCCAGGGCAGCCAGAAGCAGAAATATGAGGGGAAAACATCGCATTTACCACCACAAGCGCAGGTGCATTTTTCAGGAAAGTCTGATAAGGATACGTCAAATACCCGTTTGAAACGCCCTTTGACCTCCCGGTTTAAACTGCCTATGGCAATGATGTGGCTGTCTGCCCTGGCGGGCCCAATCAATTTACCAATCAGCGTGGCCCTTGCCCAACAAACCGCATCAGTGGTCGCGCCAATGCCTGCCGTCAGCCAGACGGATCGTGATAAACTGGTTGCCGCACTGGACACAGACGATGAACAAGTGGTTGCAGCCGCATTATGGAACCTGGCGGCAGTGAATGAGCGGCGCGCTATTCCGACAATTGAGAGAATTCTGTCCACCGGCGAGGCAGAACAAGATACGTTGCAAGTGGCGTTGTTAGCCCTGGGAGAGCTGGGCAGCCAGGGATCCGCTGAAGAGCAGTCCCGGTTCAGCCGACAAATTATGCCCTACTTGCTCAAGGTGATTGTTGAGGACAAAGATGGGAACGCTCGCTTTGTTTCTCCTGAAGTAGCACAGGAGATGGTTGCGAAGAACCCTGACAGCGAGATCAAGGATCTGCGAGCCGATGCGGCCCGGGCTTTAGGACGTTCCGCAAACCCAGCGACGGTGAAGCATCTGGTTTCAATTGCTCAAAGCGCGACCCAGGATCTGAAAACCCGCTCTTTAGCCCTGGAATCACTCAAATATGCGACAGGTCAACCAGAAATTCATCAGCAGTTGGCGCCGTTGATGGATGAAATTTCTCCCGCCAAGGAGCCAGGCTACGTGGCTAAGACAGCTTCATTGCTGGTTGAGCATGAAGTCCCCAATATCTGGGGCAAGCTAGAGCAGTTTTTTAACACACTCGCCGAGTTGAAATACACGAGTCAGACTGATAAAGAAGAAATGCTCAAAATCGTCGTCGAGAATGACTCCCTGGTGACGATCGCTAAAAAAGAGCCAAAGTTGGCCGGTGATTTTTCCGAAGCCCAGGTTGAAATCCTCCAGTCTGTTTTACGGGCAAAAAAACTAGCAGCCGGACCCATGATGACAAAACAACTGGTTGTGAACCCAGGGTTTTTTGGGTCCCAACAAAACTTTGCTGGCGCCATTGCGTTTTTCAAGTCCATGGGGCCGGAAACCCAGCAAGAACTGCTGAAGCTATCCGATCCGATTTATGCCGAAAAACAGGTACGGGCCGCCTTACCACAGGATGTGGCTGAAGATCCCGAGCAGCAGGAAAAAATCAAAGAGCAGATTCAGTTGGTATCCCAGCTGTCTCTGGCTTTCTCGGCAGCAATTCAAAACCCGAAAGCGGCTGAAACATTCCAAAAGATCTTTATGGATCCCACCAAAGATACGGTACAACGACAACTTGCCATTGTGGGAAGCACGTTGCTGAAAGACAAGACGGCAATTGAGCCCCTGCTTCAACTGGCGACCAGCAACACGGAAAATCCAGAGTTCCGCTACGACGCGCTGGCTGGCGTGTTTGATATTTTATCCCCCCCGTTGGACAAGGAAGCGGACACAGACACCCGGAAGTTTGACGCATTGCAAAAATACCTGATGGTCTATAGCAAGCACCCGGAACAATTTAAGCAGAGCTTCTTTCTCTCTGAGATCTTTAACGAGGTTCGTGACACGCAGAAACAGTTGCTTAGAGCCAATGCTCCGGCAGCGGCGATCGCGGAAGCCACTGATATGATCGTCGAGAATAAGTTGAACGCATATTCTACGGCGGCGGATCAGTGGGCAAAATTGTTGAACAAGCCCGAATTACAGAAGTATCAGCAAGAGATGCTAAAGTATGTCCGTGAGAACAACAATGCCGATGGTTTCTTGCGGGTACTCATGGTGAGCGCCTTGGGTGCTTCCCGCAATGCCGAAGTATCTAATACGCTGGAAGAGATGATTAAAGACCCGTTGATTCGGGTGCAGATAGATGATCTCTATTCTTGTAATGATATGATGAACTTTCCCGGCTATACCAAATCAGTCGTGGCCGATGCACACCGCTTGGCAGCCATTGAGGCGCTGGAGAAAGTAGGCGGTATCCATGCGGCTGAGCTGATTGAAAAGGGTACTTATAGCGATGATCGCCAAACCCACTACTATTCCATCAAAGCGTTGGCGGAAATCGGGAAAAATACCCGGCATTTAAAAAATCCGGAGTTACGAGCCCGCCGGGAGGCATTGGGTCAGCGTATTCTTGAGCGGATGCCTACCGTAGACCTGGAAAAGACCGATCGGCTGAACACTTTCTTCATGAAGCTATACGCGGAAGCGGCGGATCAGCTGGGCTTCCGCCCCCAGCTGCTGGAGATGCTCAAAGCCGAGCCCAACCCGGTAATTCGCCGGGCCATTGCCAACGGCCTGATTACCAATGATCAGCTGAGCCAACCGGATGTGGCGCAGCATTTATTATCCAATTCCCTGAACGCCCATGAACTCCATAAGCAAGGCATTGATGGGCGCGGTACCGAAATAGCCATCATTGATGGGGATTATATTAACCGGGATTTGGAAGGCATGGAAGGGAAAGTGGTCTACCCGAAATGGGGACATACCAAAGACGCTGCCCTACGGGAATCTTTCCATGGTGAATCAGTGGCAGCTGCCATTAGCGGAAAACATGCCAATGTCATGTATGGCCTGGCCCCTGGGGTTGAAAAAATTCATAGCTATGCCGCCTGGGACGACTTTACAGAAGAGGCGGGTCCTAACGCCCCAGTGGAAGAAACCGACGGCATGCTCCGCGCCATTGATGATATTATTCAAAAACGCCTGCGGGGCGAGAGCAATGTTTCGGTGGTAAATATGTCCCTGGGGGGCACCGCGGCCTTGTTGTACGCGGATGAAGTCGGAACCAAGATTTACCTGGATAAACTGGCCGCGCATATCGAGGCTGCCAGCAAGCTGGGCATTTCCTTTGTGATTTCCGCCGGGAACGAACGTGGCGAGGAATTGCGCCATTATCTGGTCGGTACACTGAATGCGCTGGGCTTCAGCAAAAAATCAGGGAACCTAGCCGAAACCAAAGGCGTGATTCTGGTTGGGGCTACCGATACCCAGGGCAGCAAAGATCGGAAGGACCATAAGATGTCCTGGTTCTCCAGCATGGGCGATCCGTTTAACCCCAGTCAGCCGGATCTGGTTGCACCGGGAACCAATATTCCCCTGGCATCCCGAGAAGCAGATGGGTCATATGGCATGGATGAAATGGATGGAACATCTTTCAGCGCCCCCATTACCGCCGCTGCCCTATTATTGATGCAGCAGGTCTATGGTGGCCCCATTCCGCCTCACCTTGCTGAGGAAATCTTCCGCAAGTCCTCGGTGCCATTAGAAGATACCCCACGCTTTATGCAGGGGCCGGGGCAGCTGGATATTCACCGGGCCATTGAGGAAGTCCGCAAGCTGAAGGCGCAAAAATAACTAGCTGAGGATTTCGATTCCATTATCTGTCACCAGCAGGGTTTCGGCAAAGTGCGCGGCCATGGCGTGATCCGCCGTGATGAATGTCCATCCGTCGGCATGGGTGATGTATTGAGCCTGCTGGCCCAAAGAGCAGATGGGCATGAGTGTAAAGGCGAATCCGGGCATCAGGGGATAGGGGTCGGGCAACGACGTTGGATCGTTGGGGATGACGGGGTCGTCATGCAGCTTCTTCCCAATGCCAGCCCCGGAAAGTCCTTCAATCACGGTCAGCTGATGCTGTTTGGCCAGTTCAGGAATCAGGCCGACCAGCTCATTCAGTGTTGATGGTGACTGTTTCGGGATTTCTCTAAAGACGGCATAGGTTCCCGTCAGCAAGCGGTGGATATCCTCTGGCGGGTGGGCGCCGACATATTTCGTTCGGGCGGCTTTCCCGTGCATTCCCCGGTACTCGCTGCCGATGGCGATACTGACCACATCCCCTTCTTTCAAAAGCCGCTCCCGGCTGGGCGGACCGTTAATGATTTCATCGTTTACCGAGACGCAGATGGCATGCCCAAAGCCGTCGAATTGCTTGAATGGGGCCGTTGAACGGTTTTTGGCCAGTAGTTTGTTGGCCATCACTTCCAGCGCAATCGTGGAAACACCCGGCTGGGCGGCGTCCATGAGGGCATCACAGCAGGATCCGGCAATGGAAGCCGCTTCTCGCAGGTTACGAAGATCTGAATGATTCTTAATCAGGCCCATGCTCTTTTCACCATACAAGGACATGCACTAGAATAACAAATAAAGTCTGTGGGAGTTGAGGAAGTTGGATAACAATCTGGAAGCGTTCATTCATCAAATGCCCAAGGCAGAGTTGCATCTGCACATTGAAGGGACTTTGGAACCAGAGTTGATGTTTCAGTTGGCCCAACGGAATCAGATTCCGCTGAAATACCCTACGGTGGAAGCGCTTCGGGCGGCCTACCAGTTTGAGAACCTACAATCGTTTCTGGATATTTATTATGAAGGCGCCCAGGTATTGATTACGGAACAGGATTTTTATGACCTGACCTGGGCGTATCTGCAACGGGTCCATGGGCAGAATGTGCGCCATGTGGAGATCTTTTTTGATCCCCAGACCCACACGGATCGGGGCATTTCTTTCAAAACCGTGATTACCGGGATTCACCGGGCGTTAGAAGACGGACGACAAAAACTGGGTATCACCCACCGGCTGATTCTATGTTTTCTTCGGCATTTAAAGCCGGAAGCGGCCATGACGACGCTGGAGGAAGCCTTTGAATTTGAAAATCTACTGACGGCAGTCGGGCTGGATTCTTCGGAAATGGGAAATCCGCCTGAAAAGTTTAAAAAAGTCTTTGATCGGGCCAGGGTGTTTGGGCTGGAAGCTGTGGCCCATGCTGGAGAAGAAGGCCCCCCGGCCTATATCTGGCAAGCCATTGATTTGTTAAGAGTCTCCCGAATTGATCATGGGGTCCGTTGCGTAGAAGATGAAGCCCTGATTCGTCGCCTACAAAAGGATAAAATTCCGCTCACCGTCTGTCCCTTATCCAATGTGAAATTAAGGGTGTTTAAAACCCTGGAACAGCATAACCTGAAGCAACTCTTGGATCTGGGGCTGATGGTTACGGTGAATTCCGATGATCCGGCCTACTTTGGCGGGTACATTGAGGAAAATTTTATAGAAACACAAAAGGCCCTGAATTTAACGCCAGATCAAGTTTATCAGTTGGCCAAAAATAGCTTTGAGGCCAGTTTTCTGGATATGGGCGAAAAACAGCAGTATCTGACCGAGTTGGAGCAGTGTTACAAGACCTGTTTTACAACAGCTTAATACACTGCGAATGCCTTTCAGATGACTTTTGTAACAGATTTGTTACATTTTTAGGACATGGGGCAATCCTTAGGATATTCGATTTTTATATATTGTATATACTTTTCGATTTGAAGTAGGTAGCCTGAGGGACACTGCCATGCAACTGAATAATTCGTTTATGTTTTTGCCCAACCAACGGTTTCAAAGCCGCAGTATCAGAAATTTTGGAAATCAGGGTGTACCTGGTAGCAACCAACAATTCAATTCAGTTGCGTTTCGCCCTGGGAGATCCGGCAGAGCCCCCTCCCAGATGAACTCAGGATTTGCGTCACTGTTTGCGTCATTTTTTTCCAATATTATCAATGTGTTTAGCAACCTCATTCAGAAATTCCTGAATCCAACAGCGCCTCCTGTTAATAATCCTCCAGGAAATAATCCCCCCCCAACCTACCCACCACCGGGGAACAACAACCCTCCGGGGAACAATAACCCACCGGGGAATAACGAGCCTCCCGGAAATAACAACCCGCCTTCGGGGAACTTCCCGCCTGGCTCCTTGGCTCTGGAGGAAGTTCCGGTTGATGCCCAAGGCAACATCACCGCCGAATTTATTGATAGCATGTTGACCCCGCAAAGTCAGGTCGATACCACATTGTTGGATCCCAACGCGCCTTCGGGTATGAGTAAGTTTGCCCTCATTGGGATTCGCTTGATGGGCCATGACATGTATGACGGCCAACTGGATGGCGATGTGGTCTTGAGAACCCTCTTGGCCCCTGAGCAAAGCGGTAATACACCCTTTAACGTTTCTCCCGCCATTACCGATATGGTCAAACAATGGGGCCGGATGGATCTCACCGATGACGGGAAGATCAACGGCAGCGTGTATGGCAAGCTGATCGAAGATGTCTGGCCGACCACCGATGATGTGCCGATTCCAGGGTTTGCCGATCGCTTGAACTATAAAGATGCCAGCTTGAATGCGGCTGAAATGTTCAAGGAAATTACCCCCGTGGAAACGCCACAAGGGGTAACAGAATTGACCCAGAAATCCGGCATCACGGCCAAGGAACTCCTGAACTTCTCCTTCTGGGGCCACCTGATTATGGATCAGAATAAATCCGCTCAGACACTTGCGGATGAATCCCTGAACAATCCCCAATCCATTGATTTTGGCCTGGCCCACTTTAACAACGAAACAGAAACTTATGTGGAGAGTCTGACCACAGACCCCAACGCCAAATCCACCGTGGGTCTCGGTGTATTGAACCTCCTGTTAAAACACCTAAGATAAAATCCCCCCATATTAATAGACTACCTTTTAGGAGGTAGTCTATTTTTCATGAGGAAACGGTTGTGCTTGAAGGCGAATCAAGGTGGAAGCAAATTTAAAGATGGGTGTTAAAATAAAAATAATTGTTGGTTGGGGAGCTTCAATTGAAAAGAATACTACCAGGTACTGTGCTTTTTGCCTGTCTTTCCGTAAGTAGTGGGTGTGCTAGCCTTGCTGAATCAGGGGCTCAGGTTCATGAATTTTTAAATTACCTATACACGACTAGTTCGACTGTTTTTCAAGAGGACGATCCGCATTACGAGTTAAGAGCCTTATATTCAGGAAAAGATTGCCCTTTTTATGAAGAGGCTCTGAAGGAAATTAAAGAGAGAAACCCTGAAAGTTTGGAAGAAGCTTACGTGGCCAATCAGCTTGCGTATTGCAGAAAAGACATAAAAAAACCTGAAGCCGCCATAGCATTGTTCAAGCGCGCCATAGATTTGAGGGCCAAAATCTATGGACCCAATGATGACAAGACTGCCAATATCTATAAAAATCTTGCGGATTACTATGCTCAGCTCTGGAAAGAAACCCGTAGTGAAGAAAAGGCGGAAAAAGCCATAAAATACTACGAGGTAGCATTAGAAATCTATGAGATTGACCCAAGTAGCGCCAAGTTAGAGGCCTTAATGGCATTCGCAAATTTCTATGAGGAGTATGGCCAACCTGAAAATGCGGAACCTCTTTTAGTAGAACTGGCTGATTTTGCGAAACGGCACCATGATCCTGAAAGCGCGAATATGTTGCACAATACAGCTTTAGCGTTCAGAAAACGAAATGATCATCAGAAGGCAGAACAGTATTTTAGAGATGCACTGGCCTTTCGAAAGCTGTATGGGCGTAATAATCCGGACATCCCTATGGAAATGCAGTTGATTGGTCAGGAGCTTCTGAAACAATACAAGCTGGAAGAAGCCGAAGAGATACTCCTGGAGGCGATTGAATACTACCAGAAAGTAGGTGTCCCGGAGCTATTTCGAGCCCAGACACCTTCCAAGGAATTATTCAGTACGGAGTTGACATACTGGAACCCGGCAATTCCTCATGAGACCTTGGGAGAAGTCTATTATAAATTATCTCTGCAACTGATTCAAAACAATCCTGATCTGATGATGTACAGTCAGTTAGGTTGGGAACCACAATATACACCAGAAGGGGTAGGAAAGGACTTCAGGAAAAAATTAAAACAGCTCAAGAATTATATGGATCTCTCTGATCATCATTACCAGAAGGCCGCAACTTTATATGAAGAGCTGGAAAAGAGATACAGAAACCTGGATAAGATAGAAGATAACACTGAATACAGATGGCTATTAAAATATATAGGAAGCATTCACTTTACCCTGGCCAAAAATGGCCTGAACAAGCCAATGTCTGTTCCAAAGGGAGAGTATATAAAGCAATTGGATACAGCGCAAAGTTACTACTTGAAAGCAGGGACATGGAATAATAGCATTTATGATCGATATTTGAATTTTTTTAGCCACTCTCTACAGCATCGAAAGAAATTAATCGATATTATTTCAGAAGCCCTGGAAAAAGAGCGTCAAACCAAACCGAAAGATCATCCGGTGTTTGGAGAGATACTTGCCTACCTGGGACATGTTCACCATGAACTGGGCAACACCCAAGAGGCCGTTAAGAATTATTTGGCGGCTCAAGAGGTATTTGATCAGAGTCTGAAAAATAAGCATTGGTCCAAAAAGTATGTACGCGATCTAAAAATTTATGCGTTTGCCAAATTGGCCAAAGTCTATAAAGATCTGGAACAACCTGAAGGTCAGCTTGAGTGTGAATTGAAGATGCTTGAAGTCAAGGAACAGATGGTGCCTCCGGATGAACAGCAAATCGCAGAGTCCTGGTTTCGGATTGGGAATCTATACGCACAATTGAAAAAAACAAAGGAAGAGCGAGCTGCGTATGAAAAAGCTCTACCATTCTATGAGAAGACGGATGATAAGTGGGCAAACCGCCTTTTTTACACTTATGCGACCACGTTGAGGCGACAAGGGGATTTTAAGCAATCATTTGTATATTATAAGAAGTCTCTGGAAAGGCGTAAAGAAGCCCTTCCAGCGGATCACCCGGATATAGGGCACTCTTATGAGGGCATGGCCTATGCCAGTTGGAAGCTGAAAGATTATGCCCATGCCAAAGAGTACTATAATCAAGCAGTAGCTATTTTTGAAAAATATAAAAATGATAAGAAGATAACCGAGCTAAAACAGGCTATTATCCAGATGGAATCTGAGGTTTAGCACACTATTTTACAGCAAAAGAGACATTGACCACGGCGGTAACTTTTTTCTCCTTGGCGGAAGTGTCGCTGATGCCGTAATCGGAAACATCGGTTGAGTTGATGGGGGTAATCTGAAAGACGCCCATGCTGGCTGAGCGCATCAGGCCAATATTATTCCCGGTGGATTGGGCCATGCTGGCGGCGCGTTGCTTGGCGTTTTCCGTGGCCTGGCCCAGCATTTCCACTTTCAGGCTATCCAGTTTGGTGTAGAAGTATTGGGGCGGGTAGGATTCTAAAATAATCCCCTGATTAATCAGCTCAGCGGAGTCATTGGCCAGACGCTCTATCAAATCCACATCATTGGATTCGACCTTGATGGTCTGGCGCATGTTATATCCTTCAATCTGGTTGGTGGTGTAGCCATTGGGCAATCGAGCGTATAACGTATCGGTAGTTGGAGACTCGATAGTCCATTGTTCAATGCCCTGGGTCCTCAAGAACTCGGTGATTTTTGAAATGTCCTGTTTAATCCCGGTATAGGCTTGTTGTAGCGTGCTCCCCCGCCGGGAAAAAGTAAACTGGGCAGAGGCAAAATCCGAGGTGATGGGCTTCGTGGCAGCCCCGGTGACGGTAATCACATCGCCTGAGTATTTTTTAAAGGTAATTAACGTATTCCCCAGAATCGCGGTCGATAGAACCAAGCCTACCAGGATGCAGATTCCAAGAACGGCCAATTGCATTTCTTTTAATTTATCAAGGTTCATCCTTGCATGCTCTCCTACTTTCCTACCTTTTCTGATCCTGTTTTTATCCCGATTCTGAAATTTGTATTGCGACCTCATGCAGTACCAGTGTACACCGGCATGAACCCAGATGGAAGAGGGAACCACAGCGGGACCGCCGTGTTAGAATAGGATAAAATTCTATGGAGAGAGCATGGAATGGCGATCATACAATTTGTTCGACAAAGCCAGGATTTAAGCACAGACAGTGGGTTCCAGTTTGAGTTTTACTGCGATCGCTGCGGGACGGGGTATCAGACTAGGTTTGAACCCTCAGCAGCAGGTACGTTGAATGACGTTCTGGATGCAGCGGGAAACCTCTTTGGGGGGATCCTCAGTACTGCCGCCTCTTTGGGGGAGCGGGCTCGTTCCGCTACCTGGCAAAAAGCCAGGGATGAGGCGTTTGCCCGGGCCGTGGCTGAAATCAAGCCTCTGTTTAAACAATGTAGGGATTGCGGCTACTGGGTGGATGAGATTTGCTGGCACGCTAAACGGGGTCAGTGCGTGCAATGCGCTGAGGCGGAAGAGGATGAGGCGGAGCAATCGTATGTTACTTGCCCCAGTTGCGAGGCCGATGTCGCTCCCGGAAAATTCTGCTCGGAATGTGGAAAAAGGCTCAAGCTGGAAAGAAAATGCGGATCTTGTGGGGTTAAAGGCTCAGGTAAATTCTGCGCCGAGTGTGGAGAGCCTCTGTAGTTTATAGGGCATATCAAACGCTCTAATAAACCTATTGGCTTCTAGATATTGAGTATAGGCTCCGCCGTCATGACCAGGCCGGTCTTGACCTGGCATAATTCGCATTCGGTGATTTGACTAATGCGGCTCGACAGGCGGGGTATAGGCTGAGGTTGTATCTATAAGGTTAGCAAACTATAGCTAGCTAATTAAGCTGGTTGGTGATGGAACAAATAGACCGACTTCAATAAAATGATGGCCTCATCAACCCGGAATATCGGTTTGTAAATCGGTTAAAGTAGCTCGACAGTTAATTTATCAGGGAGTGTGACGTATCCAGAGAGGAAAGGAGTAGAAACCATGATGAAGCATAAAGTATTTCAAAAGATGATGGGCGTCAGCCTGGCTGCTTCAATATCAGCGGCAATGTTGCCGGTTGCGTTTGCTCAATCTCAGGTGCAGGTGGAAACCTACACGACACCGGGGGATACCAGTACGGTTCAACAGAGAACCTATGTACTTCCTGCTGGAACCGCGTTGGCATTGCGGGATCCGGGTATGGGCGTAATGACAACTGGGGGGGCATTTACAGCGGAATTGGCCAGCCCAATCCGTGCGGCCGGGGTGGTTGTTATCCCAGCGGGTAGCACGGTTTATGGACAGGTTTCATCAACCGCTGCCGGCGCTGATACGCGGTACATCCAACTCAACCGTATTGTGACGCCCTCTGGCATGAATGTTCCATTCCAGGCGACGGCACTGGCTTCCCAGCCAACAATGATTTCAGCGGTTCGGGAAGAACCTCTGGAAGGGCGGGTGCAAACTGAAGACCGTGGGTTAACTACTTTGTATCCGAGGGTTTCCATTGGCCCGACTGCGATGTCACCGGCTGCCAAGATTGTATCCGGCACGCTGGCTGGCGGTGCCCTTGGGGCTGGTATTGGCACCTTAACCGGTTTGACCATGAAGGCCACCGATACAGATGGCTATAACATCAGCCATGGTAGCGCCACGGCACGAGGACTTGCCTGGGGCGCAGCTTATGGCGCCGGGTTTGGGTTGCTCTCTGGTCTGATTGCCGCAGCAGCCACCCCGGATCCAGTGGCGGTAACTACCACACGAACTTCAGCGGTTCGCCAACATGTGGGAGATACCTTCAACGTGATTCTAGAAGAACCAGTGACCTTACACTTATAGAGAGTTAAACAAGAGTAAGCCCCAGAACTTGGGGCTTACTCTTTAGTTTTCTTTGAGAGGGGGAGTAGAACGATGTATTTGATGAAACGGACTGTGGCTTCAGTCATACTGGCTTCCAGCATGGCTTCGGGTTTAATTTTGTCACCATTGAGCTGGGCCTCGACTCCGGTTGAAATTCCGCCCGCACCCAATGATCTTCCTCCCATGATGGAGCTTCCTTCCGAGGGAGTCAACAGTTTACAAAATGAACCGGCACCCACGGAATTCATCGGGCCTCCTGAGCCAACCTCAACAGTGGAAGAACAAGAAGAGCCTTATCGAGCCAAGGTTCAAATGGAGCATACCCAACAGAATTCATTGGAACAGAATGATCCACGTTCTGTGGTGATTCCAGCGGAAAGCGTGATTCAGGTGAGCCTGGCCGAGGATTTAACCACCAAAAGTAGTCAACTGGGAGATGAGGTCGTGGCGACCGTTCAGGAACCTTTTTATATTGGACCGTTTTTAACGATTCCAGAAGGATCCCAACTGGAGGGGCGCGTAACGGATATTAATAAAGAGGCGCAGAAAAAGGGACCCAATCCGTATATCATTGTGGATTTCCATGAGTTGAAACGACCTGGTGAGGCACATGCGCTGCCCTTTCAGGGAACAATCATTGCCTATAAAACGGGGTTAAAAAAACAAGATTATGTCTGGCGGGTTCCGCAGAAGAAAAACGGCATGCAAAAGCACCTGAAAAGCGCGTTGTCCGGGGCCATTTATGGCGTCATGCTGGATCCCATTTTTGGAGCGCCCGCCGGGGCGGGGCTGGGCTTTATTAAATCGGTGTTAATTGACAAAGTTGCTTCAAAAGGCGCTGTCAAAGTTAAATCCAAGGAAGTGATCCCTGTTTCAATCCAGGAGGAATTTAGCCTGCCTGTTGTTGAAAAACATGCCAACGCAAAACTACCTGTGGCGCTTCCGGCGCCTGTCGCCTTACCCGCCAATAGCCAGGAACAGCTCTAAACTCCAGAGAGTAGGTTCATACCCAGGGGTTGGCCATTTCGCCAGCCCCTGGGTATTATGAAAAGAACGCAAAAACTGATATTTTCTCGTATACTGGTGTTTAGCCAATTTAATTTCCCCTTGGGCATCATAGGATAGAGAGATTTTTGATGACATATATCAATGCGGTTCAGCGTTATTTCCGGTTTGCCGAGCATGATACCTCGTTTCGGAAAGAGCTTTTGGGTGGGCTAACCACGTTTATGACCATGGCTTATATCATCGTGGTCAACCCGAAAATTCTTCAGGCAGCGGGCTTCCCTTTGGAAGCCTCCATGGCTGCCACCATCTGGACCGCCTTTATTGGTACTTTGCTGATGGGGATTTACGCGAAACGCCCCTTTGCCATTGCCCCTTACATGGGGGAAAACGCCTTTATTGCGTATACCGTCGTGAAGGTCATGGGGTTTTCATGGCAAGTGGCCTTGGGTGGGATTTTTATTGCCGGTTTGCTGTTTTTCCTACTCTCTTTATCACCCATTCGGAGCTGGCTGGTTCGCGCAATCCCGGCCAGCATGAAAATTGGCTTTAGCGTGGGAATTGGTTTGTTCTTAACGTTTATTGGCCTGGTGGAGATGGGACTGGTTGTTATCGGGGTACCGGGCGCGCCGGTGCATGTAGGGAATTTGCATGATCCCCAGGTGTTACTGGGAGTTTGTGCCTTTCTGCTCATCAGTTTTTTAATGATTCAACGGGTTTTAGGGGCGTTTCTCTGGGGCATGCTGGGGACCACCCTGCTTGCGGCCATGCTGGGATATGTACAGCTTCCCTCAAGTTGGATCAGCTCACCACCCAGTTTAGTTCCCCTGCTGGGCAAGCTGGATATCGCAGGTGCGTTGACACCGGAGTTTGCCCCGCTGCTGCTGACCATTTTTATTATTCTCTTTGCCGACACGATGGGAACGCTGATTGGGGTTGCCTACCGTGCTGGCTTTCTGGATCAATCCGGCCACCTGCCGGAGGTGGAGAAAGCCATGTTATGTGATTCATCGGTGGTGATGGCGGCAGCCGTATTGGGAACAACCCCAAGCGGCGTCTTTATTGAATCGGCCTCCGGGATAGAGGCTGGCGGGAGAACAGGATTTTCCGCAATGATTACCGCCTTGTTGTTCTTGGTAGCCTTGTTCTTTGCGCCGATTTTAACCCTGGTGCCCGCTTACGCCTACGGACCGGTGTTGGTTCTTGTGGGCTTGCTGATGCTGTCGGTCATTCGGAATCTGGATTTTTCCGACCTGACGGAAGCGATTCCGGTGTTTGTGATCATGACCCTGATGTGCTTTACCTACAACATTGGTGTTGGCTTAACCGCCGGTCTGATCGTCTATCCCCTGATGAAATTGTTTGCCGGCCGAGCCAATGAGGTCTCAATCGGCTTATGGATTCTGGGTCTGGTTTCGCTGGTGTTCTTTGTGGTTTATCCGTTCTAGCCAGCAAAGAAACCGGGCCGAACGCGTGGAGCCCTTTGAACTACGAAAAAAATAGTAGTACAATAGAAGAGTCCACAGTGTTCTTTTCGTTTGATTTGAGAGTGTGCGGAAACGAAAAGGCGGGTTGTGATGTCTGGATACCCCTGTGGACTTCTGGCTGATTAAAGATTTGGAGGATCAGTCCGAAAATAATAGTGTTTCCTTTTTTGGCATTTCACTTAAAAGGACTTAAGACAGAGTAAGGCGGGAAGAAATCATGGCCATTTATGATGCGTTGGTGCACTGTTTTTACAAGGCAGTTGTCCATACGGTAATGCTGCCCTTGAGAAACCAGGCTTTTATCAGCACCCGAAAGGCCAAAGTCTCTGACACGGAGAAAGAGGCCCTGGCCTCTGGCTCTGTGGGGTTTGAGGGAGAATTGCTGGGCGGCTCGCCAGACTGGCGCAAGATGATGGATATGCCCCCTCCCGAATTAACCCCGGAAGAACAAGCCTTTCTGGAGGGCCCGGTAGAAGAATTGTGCGCCATGCTCGATGACTGGGAAATCCGAAACGAAATCAGGGATCTACCGCCTCACATCTGGGAATTCATGAAAAATCACCGCTTCTTTGGGATGATCATTCCCAAAGAATACGACGGACTGGGTTTTTCCGCCCGAGGTCACTCTGAAGTGATCATGAAGCTGGCCAGCCGCTCCACCACAGCCACAGTGACGGCGATGGTTCCCAACTCCCTGGGGCCCGCTGAACTCTTGATGCGCTACGGGACCGATGAGCAGAAAAAATATTACCTCCCCCGGCTGGCGGTCGGAGAGGAAATCCCCTCTTTTGCCCTGACAGAGCCCAACGCCGGTTCAGACGCCTCCAGCATGGCCGCAAGTGGGGTGGTCTGTGAGCAAGACGGAAAGTTGGGCATTCGGCTGAATTGGGAAAAGCGCTATATTACCCTGGCTCCTGTGACCACCTTGTTGGGGGTGGCCTTCAAGCTGCAGGATCCTCAAGGCTTGCTGGGGGAGAAGAAAGATTGGGGCATTACGCTGGCGCTCATCCCGACGGATCTTCCGGGGGTGACTGTAGGCAGACGGCATGATGCCATGGGCATTCCTTTTCTGACGGGGCCGACCATCGGAAAAGATGTCTGGATCCCCATTGATTATATTATTGGCGGGAAAGAATTTGCGGGCCAGGGCTGGCGAATGCTCATGGAGTGTTTGTCTGTAGGCCGAAGCGTTTCATTGCCCGCTTTATCTACTGGCTCGTCCAAGCTGGTCTGCCGGGTGGCCGGGGCGTATAGCAGGGTGCGGAAGCAATTTAAAATTCCTATTGGCCACTTTGAAGGCATTGAGGAATTAATGGCCCGGATGGCGGGGACCACCTACCTGATGGACGCCGCGCGGATTGCCACCCTTCAGATGCTGGACCGAGGTGAGCATCCCACTATTATTTCGGCCATCCTGAAGTATCACATGACGGAAGCCGGCCGCCGGATCGTTAATGACGGGATGGATATTCTCGGCGGGAAGGCCATTTGTAATGGTCCTGGCAATTTAATCGGGCCGTTGTACCAAGGGACCCCCATTGGCATTACCGTCGAAGGGGCTAATTTGTTAACCCGCAACATGATTATCTTCGGGCAGGCCTCGGTGCGTTCTCATCCCTATATCTTAAAGGAAATGGAAGCGGCGAAGCTGGAAAACATCGATGAAGCCCGGCGTCAATTCAGCGATTTGATGGCCCGCCATGTCCGTCAAAGTGTTCGCAATACGTTGAATAGCTTTTTCTACGGTCTGACTGGGGGGGCATTCAGCAAAACCCCGAAATGCTCCGCTCAGGAAAAACGATATTACCAGCAAATTAATCGCCTTAGCGCCGCCTTTGCCACAGTCGCCGATATGACCCTGATGTTACTGGGTGATGCAGTGAAAAGAAAAGAGCGGATCTCGGCGTTGCTGGGGGACACCATGAGCCACTTGTACCTGGCCTCTTGTACGTTACGGCATTTTGCCACCCAGGACCGCCCGGAGGAAGATCTCCCCTTGATGCATTGGGCGTGCCAACAGTCGCTGTACCAGGCGGAAGAAAGCCTGGATCGCCTGTTGCAAAACTTCCCGAATCCATGGATGGGGATGGGCTTACGGCTGATTGTCTTTCCGCTGGGGCGGCAATTTAAAACACCGTCTCATAAACTGGATCGCAAAGTGGCCAAAACCTTGTTTAACCCGGCCTCAGTTCGGGATCGCCTGACGGCGGGGATTTATATCCCCCGCCATGAGCATGAAGATGAACCCTTGGCGATTTTGGAGCAATGTTTTGAGCAGGTGGTGGCCATTGAACCCCTGGAGCAGCGTCTCCGTCAGGCCAAACGGGATGGCTTACTGACTGCCGAACGACCGGAGTGGGTGCTTCAAGAGGCACTGGAGAAAAACATTCTGAGTGCCGCTGAAGTGGAATTGATGCGTCAAACCGAAATTAATCGCCGCAAGGTGATTGATGTGGACGATTTTGATCTGCGCTTTGGGCTGGATGCGGATCTCACTCAGGCCAAGCCCGCCCTGGCAGACGGGAAATCCATGAAGGACACCTATCCCCTGGGGACCCACTGGAACCTCTCCGTTCCCTCCCAGACCCTGGTGCAGTTTATGGATGAAGCCCTAAAGCAGTACGCTGATCACCCCTGTATTGATTTTCTGGGAAAAAAATACACGTATCAGGAAGTAGATGCCTTGATTGACAAGGCGGCTGCCGGGTTACAGAACCTGGGCGTTCGGAAAGGCGATAAAGTGGGCTTGTATATGCCCAACACGCCGTATTATCCCATTCTGTTCTTTGGCGCGCTCAAAGCTGGGGGCGTGGTGGTGAATTTCTGCCCCATGCACACGCTGACCGAACTCCGGCAGCAGGCTCAGGATAGTGAAACCAAAATCCTGGTGACGCTGGATCTGAAGGACCTTCATGGGAAAGCCGTCGAACTTCAGCAAGACGGGGTGGTGGAGCATGTGATTACCTGCCGGATGGAGGGAGTTTTACCCTTCTTTAAATCCCATGCCTACCGGATTTTCCGAAAATCCCAGATTGCCCAGACTCATGATAAAACCCTGTTTTTCAAAGATCTGATCAATACCTCCAAGAAACCAGAACCGGTTGAATGGACCCCGGATGAGGTAGCCATGCTCCAATATACTGGCGGCACGACAGGTGCGCCCAAGGGGGCGATGCTGACCCATGCCAACCTGGTGGCCAACGTAGCGCAGATTGAGGAGTATTTTAGAACCTCTTCCAATAAGCCCAATGCCGATCCTTTATTAAAGCCCGGCAAGGAGCGAGTGTTGGCGGTCATTCCGTATTTCCATATTTTCGGCCTCACCGTTTCGATGATTATGAGCATGCGATTGGGCAATGAACTGATCATTCTGCCGGATCCCCGAAACATCAAAGAAATGCTCAAAACCATCCAGGATAAGCGTCCGACGCTGTTTCCGGCGGTGCCTCGCTTATTGCAGGCCATTTGTGAAAACCCCAAGGTCGGGGAGTATGATCTCTCCAGTCTGACCACGGTCATTTCCGGCGGGGCGGCCCTGCCCTCCAGCCTGAAATACGCCTTTGAACTGGTGACGGAAAAAATCGGCCTGGTAAAACAAGGCTACGGCCTGACCGAGACCGCGCCGGTGGCTTCCAGCAACCCCGCTTACGGTACCAACAAGGCGGCCTCTGTAGGGCTTCCCCTGCCGCAAACCCGGATCAAGATTACGGATCCCGAAAATCCCGATAAGATTTTATCCGTTGGGGAGGTGGGAGAAATCTGTATCAGCGGCCCGCAAGTGATGAAGGGTTATTACAAGCGGGAGAAAGAAACCGCCGAGGTACTTCAGAATGGCTGGTTCCGCACCGGGGATCTGGGTTATCTCGATGAGGACTATTATCTTCATATCGTGGACCGAAAAAAACGCCTGATTCTGGTCAATGGCTTTAACGTCTACCCGACCCAGATTGAGCAGGTGATTACCAAGCATCCCGATGTGGTGGAGTGTATGGTCATTAGCGTGCCGGATACCCGCTCTGGAGAGGCGGCCAAGGCGTTTATCCGTGTGAAGCCTTCCGCCAGGCTCACCCCGGAAGATATGCGGGCATTTCTTTCAGAAAACCTGAGCCGCATTGAGCTGCCCAAGCACATTGAGTTTGTCACGGAGGAAATCCCCAAAACCGCGGTTGGAAAGCCTGACTGGCGAAAAGTGCAGGAACAGGAGCGGCTGAAATACGTCGCTTATGGTGATGAGCTTGTGGTGGGGGATTTTCATGCCGTTCCTCACCCTGAGAACACGGAGCAGGCCTCATGAGACACGCGGTTTTGGTGGATTATGTCCGTACCCCGTTTGCCAAAGCCTTTGAACCGAACGCCGGGAGTAACAAACAAGGAAAACTGGCCCATGTCTTGCCCGATGACATGCTGGCCACTCTGGTGAAATCCCTGCTGACCCGAACCGGGGTAAACCCGGCGGATGTGGAGAGCCTGCTGGCCGGTTGTGTGCATCAGGAAGCGGAACAAGGCTTGAACATGGCCCGCCTGGTGGTCCTGCACCCGGAATCCGGGCTGCCCCATACAGTCGGCGGGGTGACGGTGGACCGTTTCTGCGGATCGTCCCTGCATGTGATTGCGGACGCTAAAAATGCCATTCTGGCCGGTGAGGCCGAGGTGGTGATTTGTACCGGGATTCAGTCGATTAGCCGGATTCCCATGGGCGGCTGGAACCCGATGCTGAATCCGCAGGTTTATGAGGGGAACGCCAAAAGCTTTATGAACATGGGCATTACGGCGGAAAACCTGGCCC
This sequence comes from uncultured Vampirovibrionales bacterium, assembly GCA_964387265.1. GTDB lineage: Bacteria > Cyanobacteriota > Vampirovibrionia > Vampirovibrionales > Vampirovibrionaceae > CAYLWC01. The sequence continues at coordinate 60,378 of CAYLWC010000014.1, forward strand.
GACGCTACGGAATTAATCGGGAAGCGCAGGAACAATTTGCCTGGGAGTCTCATCAGAAAGCCGCCAAAGCCCAGGAAAAGGGGGCGTTCAAGAACGAGATTATTCCTATTGGCGGGCTGGACTATGATGACAATGTTCGCAAGGATACCACGCTGGAGAAAATGGCCAGTTTGAAGCCCGCTTTTGAGAAAGACGGGACCGTGACGGCCGCTACGTCTTCTCCCCACACCGATGGGGCCACCGCCGTGATGATCACCTCTGAAGAATACGCCCAAAAGCACAACCTGCCGGTTCTGGCCCGTCTCAAAGCCTTTGCCGGATCGGGCTGTGAACCGGAGATTATGGGGATTGGTCCGGTAGAATCCATCAAGAAAGCCTTGAAGCGAGCCAATTTAACCATGGATGAGATTGATTTTGTAGAGCTGAATGAGGCCTTTGCCGCCCAGTGTCTGGCGGTGTTACAAGAGCTGGAAAAACAAGGCATGCCCCTCCCCCTGGAAAAGCTCAATGTGGATGGTGGGGCGCTGGCCCTGGGGCATCCGCTGGGGGCCTCCGGCGCCCGCTTGGCCGGGAAGGCCGCTAATTTGCTCCAGCGAGAGAAAAAGCGCTATGCCATGGCCACCATGTGTATTGGGGGCGGTCAGGGGGTCGCAATGATCTTAGAAAACCCCAATTTATAAGAAACATGCATAAGAAACACACGTAATGAGTGAGCAGTCCAACTGGAAAATTAAAAAGGCCGTGGTGGTCGGCGCCGGTGCCATGGGGTCCGGTATTGCCGCTCATTTGGCCAATGCCGGGGTGCGGGTGTATTTATTGGATATTGTTCCAAAAGACGCGAGCGATCGAAACATCATTGCCAAAAGCGCCATTGAGCGGATGCTCAAAGCCACCCCGTCGACGGATCCACTGAGTGCCGGGTTTATGATCCCGGAAAACGCCCAGCTTATAACTCCGGGTAATACGGAAGATCACCTGGAAGAAGCGGTTTCTGACGCCGATTGGGTGGTGGAAGTAGTGATTGAGGATCTCCAGATTAAACGGGATTTATACGCCAAGCTCGATGCCCTGAAAAAACCGGGGATGATCATCTCCTCCAATACCTCCACCATTCCCCTGCAAGATTTGGTGGAAGGCCGGTCCGACGCCTTTAAGCAGCACTTTTTAATTACCCACTTTTTCAACCCACCCCGCTTTATGCGTTTACTGGAAATTGTCGGTGGGCCGGAAACCAAACCAGACGTCCTAGAGACTATTCGGGAATTTGGCGAGATCGCCCTGGGGAAAAATGTCATTCTTTGTAAGGATACACCTGCTTTTATCGCCAACCGGATTGGGATTTATTTTATGTTCCGCACCATTGTGGAAGCCATGGAGCGGGGTATCAAAATTGAGGAAGTGGACGCCGTGTTGGGACGCCCGATGGGATACCCGAAAGACGGGGTCTTTGGCTTGCTGGACTTGGTGGGGATTGGCATTATCCCCCATGTGGCGGAAAGTTTGCTGAAAACTTTGCCGGATGATGATCCCTTCCGTACATTGGATCAAAAGATGGCTCTGGGACTCATTCATCAACTGCTGGCCGATGGTCGCACCGGGCGCAAATCTCCCAAGGGGGGCTTTTACCGGATGGAAAAGCGGGCCGATGGGAGCAGGCAAAAACAAGCCATGGATCTAAAAACGGGCGAATATCATGACGCGGATCGCCCCAGGCTCGATTGCCTGAGGGCCGCTAAAAAACAGGGGCCACGGGCGGTGTTTGAATCACAAGAGGCTGTCGGGCCATTTGCCTGGATCGTCATGCGGGATACCTTGCTTTATGCCGCTAGGTTGGTACCGGAAATTTCCAATGACATTGCCGATGTGGATGCGGCCATGCGAGATGGATACAATCACCAATGGGGCCCGTTTGAGCTGCTTGATCAAATCGGCGTTTCCTGGTTCTGTGAACGGCTTCGTCAAGAGGGGATTGAATTGCCCCCGCTCTTGAGGATGGCCGATAACCGGCCGTTTTATCAGGTGCAAGATGGGGTGTTGCGTCGGCTGGTGTTTAATTTTGAGAATCACAAGGCGGCTTACGTGGAGTTGCCTACCCAGCCTGGGGTCATTCAGCTCTCTGCTATCAAGCGTAAGAGCAAACCCTTGGTGACCCATTATTCAGCCAGCCTCTGGGATATAGGCGACGGGGTCACGTGTCTGGAGTTTCATTCCAAGATGAACACGCTGGATCCCTCCATTCTGTGGGTGGTGAATCAAAGCATCCAATTGATTCAGCAAAGCCGGGGAAAATACCGGGCGATGGTCATTTATAACGAGGCTAAGAATTTTTCCCTGGGAGCTAATTTAGGGCTGATTCAGGCCGGGTTTCTGGCGGCGAAAAATTCCGTGGCGAAATCCATAGGGCTTTCCGGGCCGATGGAGTTGGCAACCTATAAACTCGTTGAAGCCTTGGTGTATCAGGGGCAAAGTATTTTTGCCGCCCTCCGAAACGCACCTTTCCCGGTGATAGGGGCGCCTAATGGCATGGCGCTGGGGGGCGGGTGTGAGATTCTGCTTCATTGTGACGCCATTCAGGCCAATGCTGAAATCTATATGGGTCTGGTGGAAAGCGGGGTCGGGGTGATTCCCGGTTGGGGCGGTTGTGTGCGGTATTTAGATCGTTGTCAGAACGCCGTCGATGTTCATGGGCCTATAAAAGACGGGGCGATGCCCAAAGTGGTCACGGCGTTCCAGGCGATTATGATGCCCCAGTTTTCCGTTTCGACATCCGCCCAAGACGCCCGGAAAAAGCGCTGGTTACGGGAATCTGACGGCATTACCATGAACCCCTCCCGTTTATTGGCGGATGCCAAGGCCAAAGCCTTGGAATTGGCAAAAAATTACCAGCCGCCAGAACCCACGTTTTTCCAGTTGCCGGGGGTGAGCGGGAAGATGGCGCTCCATATGGCCATTGATGATTTTTATACCAAGGGTGACGCCACCTGGCATGATGTGGTGGTGGCTGATGCCCTGGCCGAGACGCTCACGGGTGGGGAAACCCATGTGGGAGTCCTGAAAACCGAAAGCGAGATTGCCCAATTGGAGCGGGAGAATTTCCTCTCGTTGATTCAAACCCGTCAGACCCAAAAGCGGATTGCTCATACGCTGAAAACAGGAAAACCCCTGCGGGAAGAGCCATTGGAAGAAGCGAAACCTGTGGAAGAAATCCGAAAGACGCGGAAAAAAATGAAGATCAAACCCCGTGAGCTGTCCGGCCAGCCATTAGTTGGCAAAGACGCCTCTCAGCTCCGCCTCATGGCCGATGTCACCGCGATAATCCTAAAACAGGTGGTGGGGTAAATACTGATTCCAAGAGAGTTTTTTCAATTAGAAGCATGAGGCGTTACAAAAACGGCCCGGCTGAAGAGTGAATCCTTGCAAGCCGGACCATTTTAACTTATTTGAAATATGCGGTGTAGAGGCGCCTTACCCAAAGAAACTGGAAGAAATGTGTTGGCGCATGGTTCTAGTAATCCTTTTAGGAATAATATGCTGGGTCACAACTTTCCGGGTAACGCTTCTTTCAAACCGGGCAAGATGCTTTGCCGTGTCACCCATGGAATCCTCAAGCCCAACCTTGGTTGCCCCGGCGACTGTCCCGGCGATGGCCCCTCCAATAGCGCCAACGCCCGCCTTTTTTATCCCTTTCTTCAAGGTATCACCGGTAATGGCGCCATGCTCATGGACATCTTTGATGATTGTGTTAGTAAAGTCGGATCCCGCACCCGACGTCGCCCCGGCAAGCTGATTTTTAAGCAGACGTCTGGGAACCTCTGGCAGTGTCTTTTTCAACGGATTGGTCACAGCAGATCCAAGGGTTCTTCCCGCCACTGACATAAGCCCCCCAGCAACACCGCTGATCCCTTCCTTAAGGGTGTCCTTGAGGGTCATTCTATTTTGACCCCCAAACGGATTTAACGTCACTTTTCCCTCGGAGGTGTTCTTATCCACATATTCAGTCAGGATATTGGATCCCGCGCCGACAGCGGCTGCCGCGGCCAATGAGGCGCCTCCGGTGGCAGGAGCCAATGCCGTACCTCCAACAATGGCGATAGTTGAAGCGGCTGTTTTGGCTATATTTCCAGCCATATTGTTGGTTTTATCAAACCGATCCACATTCTCGACTGTTTTGAAGGCCTGCCCCATGAACTCCTGGTAAGCTTCGCTGTTGGGTTTCACCCCCTGGGCTTCCAAAAGCTGAGCCCGTTGCTCCAGCTGATTCAGTTGTTCCTGAATGCTGTTTGAGCTTGTCTGACTGTTCTTTAGAAAAATATTTTTAAACATGTCAACACTTTTAGAGCCCACCTGGGAAATAATCCCCTGTTCCTTTTGCTCTTTCTTAAAGTTTTGACGTAAGGCCGACACCATTTGCGTCGGCGTAACGCCTTGATTGTTGACAGGAATCATTGTGTCGGTTGCCCCCCCTAATGGCAGTCCCCATAGATAACCCGGCAATGATGCCTCTGATTTTTTCATCGCAAATCAGAGCGTTTAATGAACAGATCGAGTCCCTTTACCTGTATGTATAAAAACAAATGACTGGAAAAGGTTGTTTATTTAGT
>CAYLWC010000015.1:0-64309 GCA_964387265.1 uncultured Vampirovibrionales bacterium
AACGGTGGGGAAGCCGAAATTGAAGACGCCTTCAATACCGATTCTCACGATGACATTCTGACTGGCGAACTGAACGCCAATGACGACAGCGAAATTGAAGTCTGGAGTCAAGCTGGTACGTTCAATGCTGCCAAAGGCGGGGAAATCGAAATTGAGGATTCCTACAACGTTGATACCACCGCCCAGAATGGTGTGGTGAACATTGATGACGCCATCAACACCAGTATTGGCAACGTGGCTACTGACTACGGCATGATCCTCGATGGGGACATTGACTTCGGCGATAGCCTAAACTTTGAACTCGGCCTCGGTGGGCTGGCTGGCATCGCTAACGGCGGTGGGGGTTGGCCCGGCGATATGAACATCAACACCGGCATCATGGAAGAAAGTATTATGGGTGACCATAGCGCTAAATTCACCGAAGTCGGAGTGGGTGTCAATGGCGAAGTGGAAGAAGCCAGTATCAACAACAGCCAAAACACCGTGTTAATGGCATTCTAGTCATCTAATTATCTCTCCCCAGGGTTCTATCCCTGGGGAGGGATACTCCCAAAACAGTAGAAACTATCACCGAGAGTGCAGGACGAAGGGGAGAAAAAGCCAATGAGAAGATCTTTAAACCAAGCAAAGCTCGCAGCCACGTTAGGCATATCCATCATTAGTGTCGCAGCATTATCAACCCACTTCGTCTGGGCTGATGTTACCGCCAACACCGGTATTGTGGATAACAGTATTCTCGGTAACAACAGTATGCAGGCAGAAGACACCGGGGTTGCCATTAATGGCCCTGTCCAAGATAGCAACGTCAACAACAACCAAAACGAAAACAACATTAGCAGCAGCAACCAGAACGCAAACATTGTCCAGCCGGTTATGATTGCTCCCAACTCCTCCGGTGGGGGCCGAGGTGGAAGCGCCGCACTGGTTCTCCCCAGAAACCCACTTCCCATGCCCAACGCATCGCTCGGACGTTCAAACTTTGCCATGCAATTTGGCGTCAATAACAACCCCGGCATGGCGGCACTCACGGGTGGAGACACGGCATTGGGCTGGTTTGCCCAGGCTGGGGTTACCATTCCTTTTGGAAAAATACCCGACATCTATCGCAATCAGAATAGCTCCAAACTGGACGACATTCGCCAAAAACAACTGGATAACAGACGCAATGTCTTTGGTGGCGTTCAGCCTGCTCCTACTATTCCAAGTCAGTCGGATCAAAAAGTCAGAGGTCGAATTGTGGGTCTGAGCGCATATAACCGGACTTCGATTCCCTCAGCAAAAATTGGGGCGGAGTCACTAAGCTCTTCTAGCTTCCTGGATCATGTGTCCATTCCCCAACCGAAAGTTCTGGCCTTGACACCCGCGGAGGTCTTTACCCGCCCACTCAATACGGGAGAAAAAATTGGCGCCATTGAAGTTGGCAAAGAATACCCGTATCTGGGGCATACCCGCTCCGGCTGGGTGAAGGTTCTCCTGCCCAATGGTTCGGAAGGATGGACCAGCACCAACTTTGAATACATTAAATATGACTTCACTGAAATTGACTCCCTGGCGGTGGATCCACAAATGGAACAGAAAAGCGCAAGCCAAAAAACAAGGACTCAAAAGAAAGCATTGGCATCCAAGTCATAACCCAAATGAACATCTATAAGGAGAAAAAAATCCGTGAACTGCTTTATGAAAGAAAGAATCCGGCAACGGACTCTTCACCTGACGGTGGTTTTAACGCTCGGTATTTTGCTGATGCTTCTTTCACTGGTAGAGGCAAAAAGCGTTTATTCGCCCTGGAATCCTTCCGGGTATAGTCAATTAGGCGTTAGCGGATTTGAGAATCTGGTCTATGGTTCTTCCACAGCATCCGATGTCATTGGGGTTATGGGCCGATACCCGGATGATGTTTTGCGGGCCGAACAAATGTTTCCGGTGGTTGAAAACTTTTATTATTACGATGAAGAAGGTACAGGGGCCGCCAGTGTTTTTGTTTTTGAAAACGGTTTCCTGGTAGGCCTACACTCCCGATCACCAAATAATCAATTTGTAGATTTAACGTATTTTCTTCCCAATAACGGAGATCGGTTCCTCAACAGTCCTCTAACCGCAGGATACCTACCCTACTTTCATCGATTCCCATTGTATGGTCTTTGGTAAGTACATTAGTAAGTAATCATAGGTGAAAAACAAATGATCCAATTTCGTCTGACAAAGCCTCTCTCTATTTTGTGCTGTATGGCGCTCATCGGAGTATCACTCAACATGACTCCGGTATATGCCCAGACAACATTTCATCAGGAAGCCGCTCTGGATTATATGCAATCTCAACAGTGGGATTTCGCCAGTTATGAATGGCGCAAGATACTGGAGTCTGAGCCTAAGAATGTTCAGGCTCATCTGGGGTTGGCCCAATCATTAATGGCCTCCAATTATGTTCGAGAAGCCATTCAACACCTGGAAAACACCTTAGCCCACCTGTCTGATCCTCAACTGGAAGTTCAGTTGGCCAAAGCATATTTGCGCCTGAAGAAAACCCCTGTGGCTGCTGAGATATACCGAAAAATATTACAGAATGATCCTTATCACAGTGTCGCGTTCAAGGGATTACTCCAATTGCATAAAGCCCTCCCTTCCAGCCAACGGGAAGAAACCGCTACATTTTTAAGCCAAATTGCCGAGTCGTCCAGAGAAAAGGGAAAAGCAGCATTTCAGTCAGGCCAATACAAAAAAGCCGCACAATATTATGAAATCACAACTGCCTACTATAAAAAACTTGGCCCCATCAATGACTATGGGCTGGCTCTTCTTTTAAGTGGCCAGCACACTGCTTCGGCAAACATGTTTCATCACATTCGCAATAAAACCTCCATGTGGCAGTTGCATGCAAACGCCGCCCTGGCATATTTAAGCATAGATAAAGCCTATCAGGCTCGGGTCGAAGTAAAGAAAGCCATTGCCGCCGCTCCCGATAATCAGGCAAAAGCAAAACTATACAATATCCTAGGATATATCTATGAACATTCCCATAAAAACACCACCGCACGTTATGCCTATGAGAAAGCGTTAAAGCTGGATCCAAACTTTACCAAGGCACGTCGGAACCTGGCGTATGTTCTCCAAAAAAACAGGGATTACAAAGCTTCCGTTAAAGTCTACCGGGACTTAATCAACCGGGACCCAGAAAATATCACCTTGCTCAATCAACTGGGGTTTGTCTACGAGTTGATGCATGAGCCGAAAAAAGCGCGCGATATGTACCAGAAGGCAATCAGGGTTGCCCCGAAAAACAAGGATGCCTACTATAACCTGGCCATGCTTTATAAAAAAATGAACGAAACCCGTAAGGCCAATACCGCCCTTCGGGAACTCATGAACCTTGAGTTCAGCACCCTGGAACAAACAGCGTCCAAACCTCAGAAAGAACAACTTTCACTTTATCATCACAAGCTGTTTGAGTATGTTGATATCTTTTTTGCCGAACAAGCCGTATGAAAAAACTGGTTTTACTCTTCGTAACACAATTATACGTATGCACCCTGTTCTTGGTGGCCGCTTGGGGAAACCCCAATGAGTCCATCAGCCAGATGGAACTCTATCTCCTGGGGAAAAAGTTCAGCCATGAGCCAATAAGCCAGCGTGTCATACGGCTGGAAGAGTTTACCGGGCAGCCGTTTATCCCAAAATCATCCAGTGAGTTTCGAAAGGCCAGATTGCTAGCGGCTTCACAGGCTCAGGCTTCTGAAAGAAACAAGCAGCTCGCCATTCAGGAATACAACAGCGGGGTTGATAAAAGCAAGCAAGGCCAATTGGAAGAGGCTATCCGGCACTACCGGCAAGCCATCCAACACTACCCATCATTAATTCAAGCCTACAATAACATGGCCAATATTCTAGAACAACAGGAAAGACTGGATGAGGCCATTGCCATGTACCAGGCGGCCATTGATCAAGGCGGTACGGAGGATCCCATTTTATACCGTAACTTGGGTGTCCTTTATGAGCGGGTGGGAGATGTACATAGCGCGATGAATGCTTTTAGAAGCTATCTTCAACGCTCCCCGGAAACCGACTCGACAATTCAACAACTGGTTGAAGAGTTTGAGCAGAGACAGGGTTTTTCACAAGAAGTGCATTATGCCAGCATGGCCAGCCATTCATCCAACGGTATTCTCCTGACCTGGCCAGCCCACCTCAACCCGGTTCCTGTCTATGTCGCCTTGGAAAGCCCAGAGCAGGCCATTTTTCTTCCGTTGGTTAGCCAAAGCCTCCGCACCTGGGAAAAGGCCTTGCATTCCCGGGTGTACTTTAAAGAAGTCAATCGGCCTGATCAGGCCAGAATCATCATTCATCTCAAGCAAAAGCCACTGGCGGATCCCTATGAAAACGTGGGCCATGCCCAGTATTTTGTAAACCAGGCCTCCAGCAAGTTACAGGCTACATTAAAAGTATCTACCATTATTCACACAGGGGAGCCTGGTACGAAAACCCCGCTTCAATACCGTAATCAGCAAGTCCACCGGCTGATTCTACATGAGCTGGGACATGCACTTGGCATCTGGGGGCATAGCTTAAACCCCAACGATATTATGTACGTCCATCCATTGGTAACCGATCTGTCGGAGCGGGATATCACAACCATTCTCAAGTTGTACGGGGTTTCCAACAGACGAGCCCAAGATCGAAAAAACACAGCAGGAAAAAATCCCTAGCCTCGCAACATCTCCCCAATTCAATCCAAAACGCTCATTTTGGCAGAGTCCGGTTCTGAAAATTCAATTGGCCCTTGAGTTTGACAAATAGCCAGTTGTCTATTAACGTATAAACCATTGGTTAAAGTCCAATAGATTTTTGATGTGAGTGCTTGGATTGGCTTTGGATTCCACGCGAAGAAAGGAGAGCTCCATGTTTGATAAGTTGCTTCAGTCCGCTTTTAATACGGGGGGAGAAGTTTTTGTTTATTTAAGCGGGTTTAGCAGTCCATTTCGGGGTCGAATTACCGATATTAACGATGAGTGTTTTTCCCTGTTCCAAAATGGCCGTTATGGCACCGTTATCTGGGCATTTCGCAAGGTTGATCTGATTTCCTGCGGTTTGCTCGTTGGCCCGCCAAGTGAAGAGGGAAATGTTGAAGCGTTGGAACAAAACCTCCCCTCACTCTTCGACATGGATGAAGAATAACGCAAACGGTCCTCACATCGGTCATTTCGAGCTTAATAACAATTTACTTTTAAACTTTCTAAACAGACTCTGGCTTGCTAGGGTCTGTTTTCGTTTATACTAGTGTCAGGTAGCCAGCAATCATTGGCCAGGAGAGCGAGCGTAATTGACCGTTTCCGGTGGCTCGCCCTAATCAAACGGATTCACCCAGGGAAGGAGTTTTTGATGGATACAGAGATCGTCACGTCCATATTTGAGCTGGAATATTACCATAATTCCTTAAAGGCCTGGTTGGTTGCGTTCTGCGTGGTCCTGGCAGCACACTTAACCATGTGGCTGGCAATCAAAGTGATTCGGGGTCGCCTTCATGCGCTTGCAAAAAGGACGACCACCCATTTTGATGATTTTATTGCCGATCTCATTAAATCAACCAACTTTTTCTTTTATTTGGCCATTTCCCTCTTTGCAGGCTCATTGTTCCTGGAGCTGCCTCAGGGCCCTCGGCACATCATGAACGCGCTGCCCGTCCTGGCCCTTGTCGGTCAGTTTGCGTTTTGGGGAAACCGTCTGGTGGACTTCTGGCTCAACCGCTATGCAGAAGCCAAAGAAAATGAGCAGGAGCGCCTGGTGGTTAAAACCATGCTGGGACCTGTGAAGTTCCTTGTGCTCCTTCTCTTGTGGTCCTTGCTCTTGCTGGTCGCCATGGATAACCTCGGCATTGACGTTACCGCCCTGGTCGCCGGTTTGGGCGTTGGTGGTGTCGCGATTGCTCTGGCCACACAGAATATTCTGGGCGATCTATTTGCCTCGCTCTCCATTGTGCTGGAAAAGCCCTTTGTCATTGGTGATTTTATTATCGTGGGCGATTTCCTAGGCACAGTTGAGCACATTGGCCTGAAAACAACCCGAATTCGTAGCTTAACTGGCGAACAGATTATTTTCTCCAACAATGACATCCTGCAAAGTCGAATCCGAAACTATAAACGGATGTACGAACGACGGATCGTGTTCCAATTTCGCGTCATTTACCAGACACCACTGGAACAACTGCAGGAAATACCCGGAATGATCAAAGACATTGTTTGTGCTTGCAAGCTGACCCGCTTTGACCGGGCTCATTTTTTCCGATATGGAGATTCCTCTCTGGATTTTGAGGTCGTCTATTACGTATTAGCCCCGGAATACAACACCTATATGGATATCCAGCAGCAGATCAATTTTGAAATCTATCGACAGTTCAAAGAAAAAGGCATTGTCTTTGCCCATCCGACACAAACACTGTACTTGGCCAACAAAACACCCGATGCCCAAATCGGCGCACCCACGTCATCCGATTAAAGGGCTTGTTTCATCGAACAATGGTTGCACTCCTCCATGGAATGTTTTTCAGGTCGTCGAAGTCATTAGCAACAAACAAGTTCTAGCGTTCAAGCCGGCTTCTGTTCCAGCCGGGTCCTATGCTGCTGGTTCGCCGCCAGCACCGCGTTCACCTCTCCGCCTACAAGCAATACAAAAGAAGACATAAAAATCCAAACCATTAATACAATAACAGCTCCCAAGGCCCCATACACTTGATTGTATCGCCCCATATTCTCCACATACAAGCTAAAAACCAATGAAACAACAATCCACAGGAAAGCAAACACCAGGGAACCTGGTAGGGTCCGCTTCCATGGTATCTCTTGCCCTCTTGCTCCAGGCACAATACTATACACATAGGATGTAAACAGGATAATCGTCAGGATCACCAGTACCCATCGCAACACGCTCACCAGAATGATTGTCTCCCCGCCCAACTGAAACATATCACCCAGATATGCCAGGAGCAAATCGCCAAAAATAATCAGGTTGGAAGCAACAAACAAGGTGAGCCCCAAAGAAAGCAAAATAAAAACGGCCAATTTTTTTTTGCGGAAAAATGAAGATTCTTCAGGGTAACCATACGCCCGGTTTAAAGCCTTCAGAATCACTTGAGCTCCATTTGAAGCGGCCCAAAAGGCCGCTAGAAAACTCAGCAGCGCCAACCCCCCGGAGCTGCCTTCGACAATTGAAATCAGCAGCCCTGAAAACACTTCGATCGCATCGTCAGGAAGAAACCGTGCACTGAAAAACCACACCTTTTTAAATAATCCCTGCTACGCGCCCCCCTGACCCAATAAGGTGAACAGAAAAATAAACGACGGGGCTGACGCCAAGAGAAGATTATACGCCATTTCTGCCGCCATCCCCTGACAATCATCCGCCTGAATCTGATGAATCAGTTTCTTGATAAACTGTATCGCCTGCCCCACACCCACCTCCAAAAAAGCTTCCAACCCCCGAAAGACCCTTCAAAACACCCTGGTTTAGTATACAAATTTTATTCAAAAAACACAATTTATCCGCTTGAAATGGCGCTTACTCATCATCATCTTGTACCAATACAACAGGTTGCCTCAACTGCAACTGGAGGGGCTGACCTTCAGGAACAGTCAAGATTTCCCCTTCAAGAGAAGGTAATAATTCCCAATATCCTGCAGCCAAGAGCTGTGAGAGGTTAATAATCTGGGCATCAATCGCAATTGTTCGACCACTGGGGGTGATAATACGCTGAAAATATATTTCCGTATCCGACTCATCCAGAGGCCCTTCAATCCCCACTTGCCGAATCACCTCTCCCATCACCTGACTTCCGGCAGGAATCAAAACCGATCCGGCTTCCGTTTGTACAGACTCCGTCATCACCACCTGGACGGTATTTCCCACCTGATTCGAATCAATTCGAAGGGGCGCTGCCAGATATCCCAATAAAATCGTCTTCTCCGGGATCCACATCACCAACCCGTCTAGAGCGGTTCGAACAGGAGGCCCTTCGGTCGGGACTTCTATCACGGCAGAAACGGCTGCATTCTCCTCTTCAGTCATCACTTGCCGTCGTATTGTGTTGATCATTGAAGCCACCATGCCACGTGTGGCCAGACCTTCCAAATTCAACGCTTCTCCTTCCAAAGGATAAATACCGGATTGCATGGCCGCCACAACCGAGGGTAACGCCCAGGCAGGAATGGCGTTTGAAATATCATCCGGCAAATTCGCCTTCCATTCGGATTCATTGCCCGTAGGAATCGTAATATTTGCGGCCCTGACTAAAATAGTAAGGGCTTCCAGTTTGGTGACAAATTGCTCTGGCCGGAATTTACCGTCGGGGTAGCCATCCATGAGTCTGTTGGATACCACAATATCAATTTCTTCATGAACAGGTTCGTCCAGATCGGAAAAAGCCGGTGTCAATCCGGGTGAGGGATCTACCAGCTGAAAACTTCTAACCAGGATGGAAGCGAATTCAGCCCGGGTCAGCAAATGCTCTTCTTGCTCTGGCAGCCGCCTGATGTTTTCTGCCTGTTGGGCCAAGTGTCGTGACGAATCCAGGCCATCTGCATTCGGTAGGAAATCATTCCCTTGAGCCCATACGTTGGGTGCTAAACAAAATAACGCGTTCATGACGAGCGTAGCCACAGCGACTATTCCATAAAAACGGCCATGTCCGTTCAAAGCAGCCCCTCCACCCCCCCTTCATGCGCTATCTGGTTAAAATCCGTTCTGATTCTGGTTTGGGTCAATTATTGATAGTATGGATGCCGTCATTTTTTATTTGTATTGTATCACGGCCTGTTTGGGTTATTGTTCAGTGAATAAACCGACGAGGCCCCTTATGGCAAGAATCAAGAAATTATTCATACCCTGTCATGGTGGCTTATCTGACTACACATCAATTTAACTATCTGTAGCCACCTGTTTAATTGTTGTTATCAACAAATTCAAGTAAAATACCTTATTTAAACCCCAATAAATCAAAAAGTCTACCTCAATTTCGCAAACCCTTGAGAACGCAAAGAGAGCAGTAAACTTGATGAACCGTTCTGCACAAAAGCGTATCCTCATTATTGGAGGGGGCATTTCCGGGGGTGGCAAAGCCGCCACTCGAGCCAGGTGCCTGGATGAAAGCGCTGAAATTATTGTATTTGAGGAAAGCCCCTACATCGCCCATCAAAGCTATCGCTTGCCTCATTATATTAATCGGGGAAGCCAGACGTTTGAGCAGATTCGCCTGTTGGACCCCAAGGCATTCCTGGATGAGCATCACATTAAAGTCCGCCTTTCCACTCAAATTACCCGTATCCATCCGCCTTCTCAACAGGTCGATGTCAGGGATCTGATCACCGGCGCTACGTATCACGAATATTATGACGCGCTGGTTTTGGCTCAAAACTCCTCCCCCCGGCTCCCGCTCGACCTACCCGGCACACACCGCCCAGGACATTTTGCCTTTCATACCCTGCAGGATGCCGAACAAATTTCCCGCTGGCTGGAAAATCCCGCCGTGAAACGGGCCGTTATTATCGGAGGGAGCCCACAGGGAATAGAGTTGGCCCACCGGCTTTCCAGTCTCCAGTTGGAAGTCTCCCTGATAGAACCCCATTCCCAGGTTTGTTCGTTTCTGGACACCGAGATGGTCGCCTTTGTTCACGGCAATCTTCAGACACATGGGGTCCGTCTGCTCCTGAACAGCCAGGTTGTGGATTTTCAGGAGCCGGAGCGCCAGTCCCAGGCGTCCGTCGTCTGCCTGGACAATCAAACGCGACTTCCGGCGGATATGGTAATCTTTACCCTGGGCATTCAACCGGATACACGTTTGGCCCAGGAAGCCGGGCTGGAAATTGGCACATTGGGTGGACTCAGGGTCAATCCATACCTGCAAACCAGTGACCCAAACATTTGGGCCGTGGGTGATATGATTGAGGTTCCTGATCGGGTGACCGATCAATGGTCTTTGGTATCAACCACCGGTCTTGCCAGCCTCCAGGGCCGGCTTGTCGCCGATAACATATTGGGTCGCCGACTGCCCTGTCCGGGTTCCTGGACCAGCTTTTCCACTCGCGGATTCAATCAGGCCATGGTGGGAACCGGAGCCAATGAAAAGCAGCTCCAGGCAGCCCATATCCCGTATGATGCGATTCATGTCCATGCCAGCGATCCCAACAAAAACATCACAACCCATTTAAAAGCCCTCTTCAACCGTTACACCGGTAGAATTTTGGGAGCGCAGATTGTGGGCCCCATTCTGGATACTTTTGAAGCGGAGCAGTGCCTGGACACGCTAGCCACCGCTATGCAAGGCGGACTCACCATTGATCGGGTGGCCGAACTGGAGCTGGTTGCTCACCTGCCTGATGGGCAGGAGAAGAATCTGGTCAGCCTGCTGGGGCGGCTGGGAGATGATGTAATCACCGGACTGGTGAATCCTATTCAGTGGCATGAGCTGATTAATCTAGACTTACAAGAGTGTGTATTTCTGGATATCCGTTCAAAAGAAGTATTTGAAGCAGGCCACCTGCCTGGAGCCCTTCATATTCCTAAAAAACAACTTCGCGCTAACATGCAGAAACTCTCAGAAGATAAAACCATTATCGTTTACTGCGAAGATGGATCCGAGTCTTACGTCATCTGCCGAGTCCTGAACCAACATCAATTCAAAACCCGTTTGCTCTCTGGCGGATATCTCACCTGGGAAGCCGGGAGTCAAGCACTTCCCCCCAAAGCCCAGACCGCACCCAGCCGAAGGCCCCCAGCACGAGACTCACACAAGCAAAAACGCCCGGTCGCCCCGCACCCTTAATTTGAAGAAGGCCGCCCACACACCAAGTGGTGTAATTTTTCTTGATTGGGCACCCCACCGACCCACTCCGGGGAAATGTCATCGATCATTTTCAGCACCTCGCCCGTCTCTCCGTAATACATTCTCCGATCCGACCGTCGCTCGCCGGTCTGGCAATTCAGGATTTCATGCTGTAAAACATACAGGATCCCAATATTTCCCATGGCCATTTTTTCGGGATTCACATCAATTTTCAACCAATACTGATATTGTCCCAACTCATCTGAGCGGATATTGGCCGTATCCACCGAATACCGCTTCCCTTCCATATCCTGGCCCAACTCCACCCATTCTACGGACACAGTCCAACTTAACACAATCTGCATTAACACCGCCAGAAAGACAACCAGCCCAGCCACCACCCAAAGCCCCTTGGGAAGCTGCTTAATGCCCCGTACAGGTTTCTGGTCCATGGCCCGCCTCTCAAAGCAATTCTATGACTTGTCTGATTATGCCCCAGTTTATAATGAAAGCGGGAAAAGCCGATGGTTTTTATCAGGGGCCATCAAAAATGATGCCAGGGGAACACGTTTTTTCAATGCGTTTTTCGCAAGCATGTTGGCCTGTGGGGCATCATGGGGGTCACCTTGGCGGGCATCCTGTTTATCTTGCTGATGGTGTATAGCAAGGGAGAGACAAGAATAATGATAGCTTTTTAGGCGCGGGTGACTTCAATGACGCGGCTGAAACACCAGGCGTTCAGGAAGGACATTTTTTCCAGGAGCCGATCATCCCAACGCTTTAGAGTACTGTACAATTTGTCATACCGGCTGGCCTGGAAGAGCAACTTGGTCCAGTAACGCTCTTTTTTAGGAGAAACCCGCTCCACCAGCAAGAAATAGAGAAAAACAAACTGAGTCAGCAGGCGGAAAGACCGGCTTTTCATCTGGGGAAATACGGCCCGGATCCGTTCCTGATCCATAAACGTCAACGGGCGCTTATGGGGAAAGCGCAGCTCAGAATTCGTGGCCCGATCCACACTCACCAGCGGGTCTTTTCGGAGCGGCTCCATAATATAGGCTTTACCGCCTGACTTTAGAACCCGTTCCAGCTCCAGCATCACGGGAATCACCTCAGCCTCAAAAAGAGCGCCTTGGGCAAACACCAAATCAAACTCTCCGTTTGAGAACGGCAATTTTTCCAACTTGCAAGCCACTGCCTCGATATCCACATGATGCAACTCCGCCAGCTTTCGAACCCCTTCGATCAGCTTGAACGACACATCACAAGCCGTCACCTTTGCCCCCTGTTTGGCAAAAAAGACGGCACTTTCACCAATCCCGCAACCCAGGTCCAGAATTCGCTTTCCGGCCAAATCACCCATCGCTTCCAGAACATAGCGGGTTTCCGGCGAGGTGGGGGAGGTCATCAACACATCCGGCTCAAACTCACTAAACTGCTCAACCCGGCGGGTAAATGTCTCAACGTTAATCGTTTCCGGATAAGCCGCATCAACCCGCCGATCTAACTGGGGTTCTACGGACTGGAGTTGACTATAAGGTGTCATACAAGAGGATCTCCTTGGTTACAGGGTGACTGATCGAGTGAATATCAAACGGTTGTTGGCTGTCTACGCGACGAATTAAATACAGGGGACGCTGGCGCACCTCATCAAAAATACGGCCCACATACTCACCAATCATGCCCATGCAGATCAATTGAATGCCACCGAGGAACATGACCACCACCATCATCGACGTCCAGCCAATAATGGCCGTATGCAGCACATATTTAACAAACAGCGCCAACAAGATACCAATAAAACTCACCAGAGAAATCACAAACCCCAACGTGGTAATCCACTGAAGGGGTATTTTGGAAAACGACATCACCCCATCCAGGGCAAAACGAATCATTTTCAGCAGGGTAAACTTGGAGCGGCCCTCAAAACGCCGGTCTCGCTCATAATATACCGGGGTCTGGGGAAAGCCCACCCAACTGACCATCCCGCGCACAAAGCGATTATGCTCTCGCATTTGAGAAAGGGCGTTCACAACGGAGCGGTCCATCAGCCGAAAGTCTCCGGTATCCAAGGGAATAGGCACATCAGACCACCGCTGGAGGAGCCTGTAAAAAAGAGCCGCCGTCAGCTGCTTGAAGGGGTGTTCCCCTTCCCGATGCTGCCGGGTGGCATACACCACCGCATAGCCTTCCTCCCACTTGGCCAGTAGCTTTGGAATCACTTCAGGCGGGTCCTGCAAGTCCCCGTCCATAACAATCACCGCATCCCCATGGGCCAGATCCATTCCGGCGCTAATGGCCGTTTGATGGCCAAAGTTCCTGGATAAATGAACCGCCGTCAGCCAGGAGTGCTGTTGTACCAACATGGTCATCAGCTTTTCAGAGTCGTCCGAGCTGCCGTCATTTACCAGAATCACTTCCCACCGGTAATGGGCACTTCCCTCCAGTGTCTGGGCCAGACGACGAACCAGCTCCGGTAGAATATCAGCCTCATTCAAGATGGGGATCACAATGGATACCATCTTTGACTTTGTGTATGTGCTGGCCACCGTGTTTTCAGACTGACTCACTGTCATTTCACCATGTTAGGCCCGATTTTAGTATAAACACCATGGGCGGTCCATCATTGCCACCCATCATCAACATCCTGCATTTTTGTGACAATTTGATGACGCTTTACGACGCGCAACGGCGGCCCGGATGCAAAAAACCGGCTGGAGCGTAATCCAGCCGGTTTAAAGCCAATTTACCAAAATTTACAATATGAAGCGTCAGCTCCGTACTTCGGTAAAGAGCTTCAGGTAATCTGCCACTTCGCGGGTAATCAGAAAATGCTCGGCCACCCGTTTTCTGGCTTGTTCACCCATTTCCTTTTTCCTTTTGGGATCTCCCAGCAACTCACGGCAAGCTTCCAGAACCTCATCATCGGTAGAAACCAGGTATCCGGTTTCCCCATGGACAATCTGGTCTTGAATTCCACCGACTTTGCCGCCAATCATCGGCTGATGCTTCCACATCCCCTCGGATACGGTCAAGCCGAAGCCTTCTCTGGAAGAGTACTGGATCAGCACATCCGCGCCTCGCTGGAAGGCGTTGATTTCCTTGTTCCCAACGCCATGATAGTTTGTCAGGATATGGATATCCGGGTCTTCCCCGGCTTTGCGCAATGTCCGCTCCCAGAAGTACATCCCTTCCGGGTCATCCGTCGCCATGGATCCCGCCAAGACGAGTTGCAATCCGCTGAATTCCTTTTTCAGCTGCTGGTAAATCTCAATCACCTGCAACGGCTGCTTCCAGGGATCAAACCGCGACACCTGCACCATAATCGGGCGGCAGGGATCAATCTTGAACCGCTGGATGATGGCTTCTACCTCTTCCGGGTGAATATCACTGTTCTTGGGGCTCAGCGGATCGATCGAAGGCGGAATGAGCTTGACCAGCTTAAACAGGTTCTTATCCTGAATAAACTGTTCTCGCGTAAAGACTACGGCTTCATACTGTTTGACATAATGACGGATAAAATCCCAGACCTTTTCGTTGGGGTTGGAGGTATCAATGTGACAACGCCAGATCCAGTTGGCTTTTCGGTGTTCTTTATAGAGTTCAATCAAGCCTGCCGGCTGAGGGTCATGGATAAAGACCACATCGTAGTCATTCAAACGACCATTACTGTAGTTCTCTTCCTGGGTCCGTTTATACAGATCCTGCTCTTCTTCGGTCAGCTCGCCCGCCTTGCCTTGAAGCATGTTATGGACGTTTTTGGTCACGTCATAAAAGGCCGGGTTGGAGACATTCATGACAAACCAGTCGTTCTGAAAGCCAATATCCTGGCCGAGCTGATTCATCAGGGGAATCTGGCTATGCAATAGCTCAGCAACGCCACCCCCATAGGCGGTAGCGTTCACATGGGCCACCTTAACGCCCCGAAGCGGCTTAATCAGCTCCTTCAGCTCATCAAAGGCACGATAGCCTAGAATTTGTTCGTAAGCGTATGACAAATCGATATTGGGTGTTGTGGTATGAACCAACTGAAGCCCATCAATAAAGGGCGGTTGAATAATTTCAGCAGACTGGGCTTGCTGAGGAGCGGTCGTTAATTCCATTTGTCACCTACTGGCTTTCTTGCTCTATTTTTTGTAACTCAAAATAACTTTGTTTTCTTATTACTCATGTGTATTTGGAACACCGTTTCCCCCATGCTCTCACTGGATTCGACCGATGTTTCGCTAACAGCAATCTATCATACCAGACCATGAAATAATCATAAATACAGATTTTCAAATTCTTATAAAATGCGGATAAGCCCAAACCATGGTCTTCAATATAAAGCCTGCTTCTCTGAAAGACTATTATACTCAGGTCCGCTTTAGATACCCATCCGCCCAAAGCTTGAATCTACCCCCCGATTAGGGTATGGTTATCCCTAAAAAAGAGAGGGACACACAGAATGAAAATCGCTCAGGATGTTACCGAACTGATCGGACGCACGCCACTGGTCTATCTTAACCGGGTAACGGAAGGATGTCAGGCTCGCATCGCCGCGAAGCTGGAAAGCCTGGAACCCTGTAGCAGCGTCAAGGACCGGATTGGCCTGAGCATGATTGAAGAGGCTGAAAAACGGGGGCAGATCTCTCCTGGCACAACCACCTTGATTGAACCCACCAGCGGCAACACTGGCATTGCCCTAGCTTTTATCTCCGCGGTTAAAGGCTATAAGTTGATTTTAACAATGCCCGACACCATGAGCATGGAACGCCGCACGCTACTGCGAGCTTTTGGCGCAGAGCTGGTTTTGACACCTGGGGCCAGTGGCATGAAAGGGGCCATCAAGAAAGCCGAAGAAATTCTGGCTCAGACTCCTGACGGTTTTATGTTTCAGCAATTCGCCAACCTAGACAATCCCAAAATCCACCGGGAAACCACCGGACCGGAGATCTGGGAAGACACCGACGGTCAGATTGATATTCTAATCTCCGGGGTCGGTACAGGCGGCACCATTACCGGTGTGGGCGAATACATTAAACCCAAAAAGCCCAGTCTGCAGCTGATTGCCGTTGAACCCGCCGAAAGTCCTGTCTTGTCTGGCGGAGAACCAGGGCCTCACAAGATCCAGGGCCTTGGGGCTGGGTTTGTGCCTGCCGTTTTAAAAACCGAACTGATTGATGAGGTTATTCGGGTCAGCAGTGAAGAATCCATTGACATGGCTCGTCGATTGGTCCGGGAAGAAGGTTTACTGGTGGGAATTTCTTCTGGCGCTGCGGTCCATGCGGCCATAGAAGTCGCCAAGCGCCCGGAGAACAAAGACAAGCTGATTGTTGTGGTACTACCCAGCTTTGGGGAGCGGTATCTCTCATCCATTCTGTTTGAGCCCTATCGCACCGAAGTGCAGCAGATGGAAGCGGCCCCGGTTTAAACATGTTCTTTCGCAGTATCCAGGGAGATATTCAAGCGGTTTTTGAGCGGGATCCCGCCGCCAAAAACCTGCTGGAAGTGTTGCTTTGTTACCCAGGGCTGCATGCGCTCTGGATGCACCGGGTGAATCATTGGCTCTGGCGACACCACTTTCCCACCGTCGCCCGGTTTCTCTCTCAGGTTTCTCGGTTCCTGACTGGCATTGAGATTCATCCGGGGGCGCAGATTGGTCGCCGCTTTTTTATTGATCACGGTATGGGAGTGGTTATTGGGGAAACTACCATCATTGGCGATGATGTCACCCTCTATCAAGGAGTCACTTTAGGGGGCACCGGGAAAGAAAAGGGCAAGCGACACCCCACCCTGGAGGATCGAGTCATTATTGGTGCCGGGGCCAAGATTCTGGGGAATTTAACCATTGGCCATGATGCCCAAGTGGGGGCCAGCTCGGTGGTTCTTAAAGACGTTCCCCCCCGATCAACAGTAGTTGGGGTACCAGGCCGAATTATCGCATGTAAAGGCCAACGCATTTGCCCGCCCCAACCGACGGAAGACCCCCTAGTTCAACAAGTTCGCCTTCTCGAAGAGCAGGTCCTGGCCCTGCAAAAAGGCCAGAATTCATAACCCAAGCAACCCAGAAATATTCGTCTTTCGTGTTTCACCCTTTAGTATTTCACATGGAAGCTCACCGCATCTGAGCCGCCGGTCTTGGTAACCCGCACCAGATTCCCATTGATCTTCTGAATATGCAGATCCACCCGATCTTGCTCTGTCACCGCCAAGTCTTTCAGGCTCAATTCTTTAATCCCCGGCGGCAGGACCGGCTTGTTAAAATTCACCCGCTTCCCAGCCGCGTCAATATCCAAGCCCAGCAGGGAGGTCAACAGCAGAAACGGCGAGCCGGAGGCCCAGGCCTGAGGCGAGCAGGCATCCGGGTACTCAATCACATGACGATCAAACTTTTCCCGCTGGAAGCCACAATACAGCTCTGGCAACCGACAGTCCTCAAAGAGCGTTGCCGTATCCAGCAACTGCTTACCTAGAATTTTGACAAACCCTTTCAGCCCATACTGGTCCCCAACATGGGCCACTAGGGAATTCAAATGCGGCCAGACTACCGGGCCATGATAACGGGTCATGTTACTGCCGGGAGCATCCATTGAGACCACCCGCATTCCTCGCCCGGAGAGCATATCTTCTTTGCTGGCCCGCTGGAACATTTGCCGGGCCCGCTGTTCATCGGCCAGACCACTGATCAGGGCATGCAACCCATCGGCAGACACCACTGGCAAAGGCTCCCCATGTTTATCCAGCGCCATGGCAAAAAAGCCCGCCTCCGGTACCCAGAACTTTTCATTAAAGCGCTGCTTAAAATCCTCGGCCTTTTGCTGATACCGCGCCGCCTTTTGCAGATAGTCTTTATCCCCGGTCCGTTCAGCCATTCGGCGACACAGACTGGCCATTCCCTCCCAGGCCCCATGGACATAGCCCTGGACTTCAACCGGTGCCAGCGGGTAATCCGGGCTGACCAGCTTACCGTCTTTGAAGCGATGTTCAAAGGCATTACCCGAGTCTTTCCAGCTGATATTTTGCATGGTGTTATTGCCAGGACGCTGGGCCAGGAAACCGTAGAGCGGATTATCCGGGTCCTGGATCACCTGATTGTCCAGCCACTCGGTAGCCGCTTCCACATTTGACCATAGTTTTTTTAGCAACGCTGTATCATCGGTTCGGCGGATGTAGCGATCCATCACCATCACAAATAATGGGGTGGCATCTACCGTTCCGTAATAAGGGTTATAAGGAGAAATCCCCAGTCGGGTTAGTTCCCCCCAACGGAGTTCATGGAGAATTTTCCCTTTTTCCTCCTCCCGGGAGGGCACATTGTCTTTTCCCTGATACTCGGCCAGAGCCTGTAAGGTATCTTTGGCCACCGTGGGGTTGTACTGAAGCATCTGCAAGGAGGTAATCAGGCTATCCCGACCAAAAAGGGCAATGTAATTAGGCGCACCCGCCGCCGGAACGTAGTACGTCTTGCCGGATTTACCGGGAATCCCAATAAGGAGCTGTTTGATATCGTTTTCCGCCGTCGCCCAGACCTGGGGAATCTTGGTTTGCCGTACCGTTGGCGTCATCTGGATATCCGCCATCTGCCGTCGCCAGGTTGCATCTTGTATCATCGGCGGCTTGATCTGGTTTTCCAGCAAGGAATTGTCCGGGTGGATACGGAACAGAAACGACCGTTTCCGGTGAGGGGGGACTGTCATCTTCACCTTGACCGCCGTGTGCGAATCCATCGGTTCAAAGGAGATATTCCCCAGATTTTCCTGAAGCAGCTCTACCCGGGTGCTGAGCGTATTTTCTTCAATATGGTTGTTCTCCCGGTGGGAAATCTTCGCCGAAATTTCAGCAGCGGAATGGCTGATCCTCACGGGCTTATATTGCTTTTGAATCGGGGAACGCTCATCCTGATGGCTTCCCCAACGGGCCTGAAAAATATCCAGCGCGCTGGTCCCCAGGACCCACTCAAAGGTCACCGGCTGGCTGCTGTTGTTGACCAGGGTAAAATCTTCCACCAGGTTATGGTGATAAATACTCTCCGTTCGCTGAACTTGCAGATCGGGCCGACCCTTGACCTGATACTGGTACTTGGCGGTAGCCCCGTTCACCGCCTTATCCTCCAGCAGCAAGCGGCGATTTCCAGGACCAGACAGATAGAAGCGATCGAGATATTGCATGTCCGCCCAATAGAAACCGGCATGTTGACGCTCAAAACTGTGATTTTTCAATTGCGGGTTCTGGGTGGCAAACCCATTGGCGTTCCAGGACGCAAAGGCCTTTTCACCCGGTTGTTTCAGCGTCACACCAAAATTTCGCCGACGGCCCTTGAGCGCGTTCAGCTTTTCCTGCATGTTCAGGTCTTCCTGAGCAGACTCCTCCGTCAGTTTAGCCAGAAAAGTCGGCAAAAATACTTTGTTGTACCAGGCCAGTTTCTCCTTGGCCGTACCCGTAAACCGAACCGTATTGAAACCAGAATTGGAAGGCAATTGCATCTGGATAGTCCCGCATCACTCTCCGGCATGTCGCACCGTGCTGGAGATCGTACATGTAATACCCACTGGTTAGCAAGCTGTACAATTGTACGCCAAACTCACTATCTTCGCTATACCAACCCGCTACCTGCAAGATTTTTTTCTGACACCTGTGTCCGCTACCAATTAAATTACTGATCCCCAACTTCATATTTCTTTGCATCTACAGGAATGGGGCTGGAGGAAGCAAGTTATTACAGGTATAATAATATTAACAGGTTGGGAAATGGCGTACCGCTTGTCTGACAGGCCGCCGAGAGATTGTCTGAAGGAGTATATACCCCTATGTTTCGTGTTGGAGGCCCCAATATTCAGAATCCGCGGCAGAAGCCGCCAGCTTTCGGGCAAGGAGATCCACAACAGATACAGAAGAATCAACTGGAGCAAATTAAAAAGACCCAGTATGATAAGATCATGAAGCATGAAATGGCCCATAAGTCCGCTGGGGGCAGTTTGGCAGGAGCTATTAATATTATCTATGACTCCAACGGTATCGCCGTGGCCGGGAATGTGCCTATTCAAATGCCAGCTTTGGATCCCGCCAATCCCGAACAAACCGCCAAAGACGCTCAGACAGTTATTCATGCGGCCCACGCCCCAGGCTGTGATTGCTCCAGCCAGGATATGGCCGTAGCGGCCCAAGCAGCATCCATTCTAGGCAAGGCGCAAGTCAGGATGGCTCAGAAAAAGCAGCAGGAACAGAAAACGCCATAGCAACTGGCGTACTCATCAAATAAAAAGCCCGATGAGTCAAGTTTCATCGGACTTTTTGGAATTCAATTTTCGTAGGCGCTAGTAGCTGCCACCTGCCTGATCGGAGTAGCAGGGCTTGCAGTACACAGGCCGATCCCCTTTCGGACGAAATGGGACTTGGGTCATTTGTCCGCAAGCGGCACACTGCACATCATACAACTGACGTTCCTGACGGCCATAGCCACCGCCCTGACGCTGGGCCTTGGCAGCCTGACGGCAAGGCTTGCATTTTTTCGGTTCCTGGAATCCTTTTGACTGGAAGAACTCTTGCTCTTCAGCGGTAAAAGGAAACTCTGCACCGCAAGCCTGACAAGTCAGTGTACGATCCATGAGTTCGTTCATTGGGAATTGGCCTCCATTATATTGATAGTTTTCCAGATTCTTCTTGTAACAGGAGGCCTAGACAAGATGTTTGTGGATCTCCAGCTGGCAACCTGAGGGAAGAAACTGTGAGTAATTAACCGTTGATAATCAGATTTTACTATATGTTTGTAGGAATTTCATCACTCTATCCATCAAAGACAACCATTTGACGCATGTGCATCCACCCTGACCCACTCGCTCAAGGCATGGCTATTCGCAAGCACCTCCCTCACAACAGGTCTCAACTACATATCCACATTCGGGACACTGCAGATGCCCCATCACCTCGATCGGTTCGGTAAACGGATGTAATGGGCAGCAGGGAATCATCACCCACCTCTTTGCTCTAACTTACTGACTCGGCTTCCCCTCTTCGGGGCGCATTTCATATTGTAGCCTCCACATAGCCCGCGGCCAACCTCATGTTATTTCATCCGCTGTGCTTTACCTGGCCTGAACCTCGGGTAATTCAGACCAGCATGAGGTATACCGCCCTGATTGCTTCTCCTGTCGCCCCCGCCAAGCTTGCGGCCCTCCCAGCGTCAAACAAACCCCTTCCGCGCCATATACCAGGCTGTGCCTTCCAAACGTCTGATGAATCCCATCCATGGTTCGCATCAACCGTTCCCACTTGGGCCGATTTGCCTGGCTGGCATCCAGCAGGTTTGTCTGAATCTCTCCCGCAGGAATCAGATCCAGCAAGGATACGGCGGCCCGGTGATAGCGATAGTTGGGTTGATAGAGTTCTTCTGTCAGTTGCAATGTGTAACGTAACAGCTCATGGGTGCATTGGGTCGGCACCGGCAAGGCCCTATCCATTGACGGCCGGTATTGAGGCTCATCTTGCCGGAATCGGTTGGTTTCAATCATCACCATCACTCGCCGGGCAGCCAGATCATGCTCCCGGACACGCTTGGCTACCTGGGCCGTATACGTGGCCACAGCCTGTTTTAACTCCGAGAGCGATTCTACCGGCGCGCCAAAGGAGCGAGAAACCACCATGTTTTTTCGGGACGCTGCCTCCCAAGCACCTGTCAGACAGGCTCTGCCCCGGAGTTCATGGACTATCCGTAGCAGCGTCACGCTAAAATTCCGTTGAATCCAGCTATCTTTGGTATCTCGAAGCTGCAGCGCGGTTGCCACCCCATGTTTTCGTAATTGTTCAGAAAGCCGCCGCCCCACTCCCCAAACATCCTCTACCTCGGTTTTGGCAAGCGCATACTCTTGCCAGGGCGATCCAGCCAGGTTCACCACCCCATCGGCTTTTTTTGAGCCTTTCGCCAGGTGAGCGGCAATTTTCGCCAGCGTCTTCGTTTCACCCACCCCCACAGAGACAGGGATCCCGGTCCAGCGATGGATGGTCTTTCGAAGGGTCTGCGCGTACTCTGTCAAATTCGCTGTCTGGACACCGTTCAGGTTTAAGAACGCCTCATCCACGGAATAAATCTCCACCTCTGGAACCCAGTCCGACAAAATCCGCATAACCCGTTGAGACATGTCCCCATACAAACTGAAATTTCCAGAAAATACCTGTACCTGATTCTTTTGAATCAGGGACCGAACCCGATACACAGGCTCCCCCATGGCAATCCCCAACGCTTTGGCTTCATTGGAACGGGCCACCACACAGCCGTCATTGTTGGAAAGTACCACCACAGGCTTTCCCCACAGGGCTGGATTAAACACCCGCTCACAGGAGACAAAAAAATTGTTACAATCCACCAGGGCAAAAATCATCCGTTTCTCTCTCTCACCCCATGAATGATCCGTCCTGACTCTCTTTTGTCCTGACACCCCTTTAGAATATCGAATATTTATTCGATATTCAACCCTGTTTTTCAATTTACCTGAAAAACATCTGGATGGCTCGTGGGTTACTCACCTTGCTGGACCGGAACCAGTACCGTAAAGAGACTGCCCTGATTCTGCTGGCTTTCGGCATAAATCGCCCCGCCATGGCGTTCAACAATTTTTCGGCAGATCGCCAGCCCCATCCCGGTTCCATAATACTGGTGAACGCCATGAAGTCGCTGGAAGGGGGAAAATATTTTTTCCGTCTGGCGCACATTAAAGCCAATCCCGTTATCCTGAACTGTAATCTGGTAACATGGCTCCTGAATCTTATCATGGTATTCCATAGGAACCTGAGGATCTTTTGCCAGATGCTCCACCACGGTACTCTGGATATGAATCACCGGGGCCTGATCGGGCTTTCGGAATTTCAGCGCGTTACTTACCAGGTTTTGGAATAGCTGCCGCATCTGGGTTCGATCCGCTTCCACCACCGGCAGCGGGCTCACCGTGATCTCGGCGCCTGTCTCCTCAATACTCATCTCCAAATCGCCCAGTACTTCCTGGATCACTTGGTTTAAATCCAGCAACGTAAACGACATCGGCCGAGTCGTCAGGCGAGAAAACTCCAGCAGACCATTGACCAAATCCTGCATCCGATGCGCGGAGGCCTCCATGCGCTCCAGGTAATTATAATCAGCCGTGTCTATCTTATCCTTGCAGTTGGCCTTGACCCGGCCACTGAAGGTCATCACTTTCCGCAGCGGCTCTTGCAGATCATGAGAGGCAATGGTGGCAAAATTCTGTAGTTCCCGGTTGCTTTGCATGAGCTGTTGCGCCAGACGCTTTAATTGGCGTTCCGCAGCCACCCGCTGGGAGATATCCTCATGATGTAGCACCACACGGGTCGGCCCCTCCCCCGCAAAACGGGTGGCCTGCAAATAATACCAGCAGGTCCGCTCATCTTTTTTTACTGGGATTTCCACCGCAAAGCGAGGCTCAAGCCCATCAATCACGTCCCGAATTCCTGTTGCCGTCTTCAACGCCAGCTCTTTATCATAAATATTGGATATACAGTGGGTCAAATAGTTGACTCCAATCACTTTATCCAGATCCACCCCCAGATAATCCCGGACACAGTGTTTCAATCCCTCATTGGCGGCAATAATGCATCCTTCTTCGTCAATAATAGCCACCTGGGCATCAAGGGAGTTAAACACCGATACCACAAAGCGTTCCGACTCCTCTAAAACGACTTCTGTAATCTTCCGGTCATGGATTTCCAGACAAGAGCCAATAAAACCCATGAATTCCCCGTTATCCGCATAGCAAGGCGTTCCCTTATCCAATACCCATCGGTACTCTCCGCTATGATGTTTTAAGCGATATTCCAACTCAAATGCCTGCCTTTGACTAAAGGCCGTTTGATAAGTCTGCGCTGCCAACGCCTGATCTTCAGGGTGTACATTCGTTGTCCATCGATTCTCCAGAGCCTCCTCTGGGGAGCAACCTGTAAACTCCAGCCCGGCTTTGCTAAAGAAGTCACACTGCCCACTTTGATCGGATGTCCAGATAATGCTGGGGGAAGAGTTTGCCATCAGGCGAAATCGCTCTTCACTTTCCTCCAGGGCCTTTTCAACCCGCTTCCGTTCGGTAATATCCAACAGGGAACCTATCATTCGGATCGGTTGTCCGCGATCATTGTGAACCACATAACCCCGATCCAGTACGGTAGAGTACTGTTCTCCACCACTGCTCTGTTTCAGCGGACCGTACAGGAAGCGATACTCATCGGACCAATAACGCCCTCCCCCATAAATGGCCTTCTGCATGCTGGCAAAGACCCGCTCCCGGTCTTCCGGATGGATCCGCTCACTCCACCAGTGGAGCGTAAACTCAATCTCATCAGCCCGATACCCAAAATGACACTGAAGATTCTCATTCCACACCAGATGATCCGAGATCATGTCCCAATCCCAAATGGCATCATGCGTGGCCTGCTGAATCAGTCGAAACAGCTCTTCAGACTCCCGTAACGTCTGCTCTGTCTGTTTTCGCTCGGTAATGTCCATCAGCATCCCCAGACATCCCAGGTAGGCCCCATTCGCCTCATCAAACATCGGGGCTCCAGATACCAAGGCCCATACCGTCTGACCATCCTTGTGGCGCAACTTCACATCATACTGCTCCGATACCCCTTGACGCCGCAACATCAAATGCTCCAATACGACGGAAGTGGCTTCGGTTTCCACAAAATTCAAAACAGGCATGAGATGCATCTCTTCCGGTGTATAACCCAGCATCTCAGCCAGTTGCCGGTTAACGAAAACGGTGCGATCATCCGCATCCAGCATCCAGACCCCTTCCGTAGCCGTCTCGATCATTTGGCGGTATTTGGTTTCACTTTCTTTCAGCGCTTTTTCCACTTGTTTCCGGCGGGTTATGTCTTCAACCATCGCTATAAAATACAGCGGGTTGTCCTGTTCATCCCGAACCAGAGACACGGTTAAATTGACCCAAATGAGCGACCCATCTTTTCGGATGTAACGCTTTTCAGTTCGATAATGCTGCACCTCGTTTTTCAACAAACGCTGCATGGAGGTAATGTTACCGGGAACGTCATCCGGGTGGGTGATGTTCTGAAACTTCAGACCCAACAGCTCCTCAATAGAGTATCCCGTAATTTCCGCCATCCGCTGGTTCGCCCGAATCCATCGCCCATCCATGGACGTATGAACAATCCCGACCGCCGCCTGGTGAAACGTTGCGGAAAAATGCGTTTCCAAATCCCTGGCCTTTTTTTGAAGACTCACATGCTCCCGTTTCGTCTGCGTAATATCGATCACAAAGCAGGCGGCTCTCCCCGGATCGGAATGGGTAATGCCAATCAACACATCCACACGGTGCCCTTGCTTATGAATAAACTGCTTTTCACAGGGAAGGAATATACCCGTCTCGATAAACCTGCGAGCGCCTTCTTCATCCTGCCAGCGGTATTCTTCCGGTGTCATCTCAATCCAGTTCAATTGGCCCGCCTTCAGCTCCTCACGGGTATATCCCATCATCTCCAGAAACCGATCGTTGGCATCCAAAATCGCCCCTTGGGCATCCCCGGTAAGCATCCCAATCAGATCCATATCCGTATGCAAGAAAGACGGGAGAGATTTTTCGGCAGGCGCAACGGATTTCTGCGTAGGCCACACCTGCTGTTCGGGCAAGTCCGAACGCTCCGCGGCAAAAGCCTCCAGTTCCTCCTGAAGCAAAACCACCTGGTTACGCAAAATTTCCAACTGCTGCTTGTGATCCGTGGCATCTTCACACAAGCACAGATAACCCAATACCTCCCCCCCTCCAGGGACATAGTTCGGCATCAGGTTCACCTTCCCCCAAAGCGGCACGCCACTTTTCCTAACAAGGCGCAAATACCCATGCCAATGGCTCTTAGAGCTCAAGGCATGGAAAAAGCCGTCCCGATCGTCTGGCTGCTCCAGCATGTCATCTAAAAATGAACGCAACTGACTCTGCGCCAGTTCCTGGGGGGCACATCCCAACATCTGTGCCATAGCCGGATTTCCATAGACCACCTGAAACGCTTTCGGTTCCGTGTCAAGCACACCCGATAGAATATGATGTTGCGCAAGAAAGCAAACACCCAGATGGCTTTCTTGCCAAACAGTATGCAATTGTTCAAGAAATGATTCCAGATACTTGATAGCCACAACGGAAGTTTCAAAAGATTCGGACTGCATCAGTTAAATCATTCTATACTTAATTTATATTCACCCAAGGTGAAACATTATAGTATACACACTCTCTTAGGTTTACAAAAATTGTACATCAAGACTGCTAGAAATCTACAGGGATTATTCTCGGTTATAACCCTTTATTTACTATACCATTCAATTTATTCACTATAATGAAAAAGCGCCTGATAGGAATTTGACCCATGCTACTTAGCCTCCTTCCTTTTATTTTCATTTCCATGCTGGCCTTCATGGCCCATGTCGCGGGTCGTCGTCCATGGGTTGCCAAATTACTCTACGGGATACTTTGGGTATATACTTTCCTGATTGCGGCCCTCACGGTACTTTGGGGGTTGGTCTGGTTTGCCCACCAATCCGATCCTGCCGTGTTTAAACCAACCTTTCTCCCTGAAACAGCCATCGGGATATTTACCCTAATACTATTCACCATTACCCTCAGCACCTTATTGATTCTGCTCCCCAAAAGCCGAAAGGTGCTTTTTCAATATCTTCCCCTCTCACCTCATAAACTTACCCATGTGCTGGGAGCTATTTTGATCGTTCCTGTCAGTTTTCATTATCTGCTGAACCTGACGGTATACTATGAGCTAACCACATTGCTGAATGATTTACGGCACATGGATCTCCCTCGCGCCGTCCTCCAGAATACAACGCATGAGCTCATTCTCATTGTGGGTGGAGTGGGGTTGTGGGTTCAACGAAATTTTTCGCAAAGCCTGGAGCGATTGGGAATCACTCCCATTTCGCTGGCCGAATGCATTTTGGCCATCCTCTATGGCCTGGGGCTATTTATCATTGTTCTACTGTTTGAGGAAGGGTTTATCCGCGGCCTCATGCCCGAAACTTACCAGACCCACCAGTTATTTAACCAGGCCATCGCCTTGACGGGTCCTTACATACTCTGGCACATTCTACTCATCAGCCTGGCAGCCGGGATTGGCGAAGAACTTTTCTATCGTGGGTTACTCCAGCCAGCCTTTGGGCTTCTTCCCACCACGCTTCTTTTTACGCTATTTCATTCCCACTACGGCGTTACCCTGCTACTGGCCGAGGTTTTTATGGTCGGGCTCTTCCTGGGGTGGCTCCGGCAGTATCGGGGAACCACCACGGCTATCCTGACCCATATTGCCTATGACTTTGCAGTACTCTCTGCCTTAAGTTTCCTGGCAGGCAACTCTCTGGAAGGACTTCTCGGTCTTCATTAGCGGGACTGAGCCAAGGGCTCATCTTGGGGTTGCTTGTCCGCTTCCTCCATGGCCAGCGGTAGGGTAAAGTAGAAGCGGCTTCCCTCTCCAACCTTACTTTCCACGCCAATGGTGCCACCATGAGCCTCAATGATTTTTTTGGATAAATACAAGCCCAGCCCGGTCCCCACCTGTTGATACTTTTTTGCCATGCTTTGGTAACGCTCAAAGAGCACCTTCTGGGTCTCTGGATCAATACCCGGACCCGTGTCCTGGATATTAACCGTAATCTCTCCGTGGTTGACCTCGGTGGCAAGGATGATCTTTCCACCCTTGGGCGTAAAATTAATGGCATTTTGTACCAAATTATTCAGTACCCGTTGTACTTCAATGGCGTCACCCTGAATATAAGCAGGTTCATCAGGCACATTCAGCAGAAACGTTTGCTGCTTTTGCACCGCCAGCGTATGCAGCGGGACAGCAATTTTCTGACGAATCAGCCAATGAATGTCCAAGCGCTCCATATTCAATTTGACTTTCCCTTCTTCGTACATGTACGTCGTTAACAGGCTCTCCACCAGACGCGCCATGTACTGGTTTGACTGAATGATTTCACTGACCAGTTCCTTCTGGGTGTCATTCAGTGGTCCAAGCGTTTCGGATTGGAGGATCTCCAATGCGCGGTGCTCCGCGCGAATCGGTGTTTTCAAATCATGCGTCAAGGTAGCGACAAAAGTTTCCTTGGATTTTTGCAGGTTTTTCTCAGGCGATATGTCCCTGAGGATTACCACATAACCAGGGCGGTTCTGCCCCCAATCCGTTACGTACCCCGCATTCAAATGAAGATACCGGATCCCACCGGAGTCATCGGGGATTCTTATCTCACTCAGGAGTTTTTTATGCTCATCAACTTCGCTGCTCACCAACGCAATATCTTCAGACCGGATTGGACAAGCGGTTTCAGTTTCCAGCTGACATTGGTCATTCACCAATTGCACAAAATTGACTGGCGTTTCCTTGGAGACTTCTCTGGAAAAAATCCCAGGAAACCATATTTGGACAAGCGGATTGGCAGAGATGATATTTAAATCCGAATCCATCAGGACAATCCCATCATTGGAACACTGAAACACAGCGCCCAGTTTGTCTCGCTCAGCCCTCAACTGGTCTTGCAGCTCTTTCAAACGCAAGGTGGCCATCACCCGGGCTTTGACCTCCTCCACCTTAAAGGGTTTGGTAATGTAATCAAACGTCCCTTCCCGAAAACCCCGGACCAGGTCTTCCGTCTTGCTCAGGGCCGAAATGATGATAACAGGGATATGGCTTAGTTCCGGGTTCCGCTTCAGCTCCCCCAAAACCGTAAACCCATCCATCTCTGGCATCATAATATCCAGAAGAATCAGGTCAGGATATTCCTGAGCGGCTATGTCCAGAGACTCCTGTCCACGGTAAGCCACCAAGACTTTTTGCCCCATACTTTCCAAGGCGTCTTTAAGTAAATCCACGTTCATTGGGTTATCATCCACCACCAGCACCGTGTGTGAGGCCATTTCCGTAGAACGAATCGGGCCATCTACCACGGGCTGACTCACCTGAAGGGCTTTAGATGATGCCAGATTTTTTTTAAATTCCTTTTTTTCAGATTGCTCAGCTTGTGACTCCGGCTCCAGATAGCTGCGAATGGTATC
Organism: uncultured Vampirovibrionales bacterium; assembly: GCA_964387265.1. Taxonomy (GTDB): domain Bacteria; phylum Cyanobacteriota; class Vampirovibrionia; order Vampirovibrionales; family Vampirovibrionaceae; genus CAYLWC01. The sequence continues at coordinate 28,852 of CAYLWC010000015.1, forward strand.
CGAGAATGTGGTGACATCAATTGGCTTACTCACCACACCACTGCACCCGCAAGCAATTGCTTTTTCCTGATCTTCTTTCATTGCCAGCGCCGTAAACGCCACAATCGGAATATCCTGATACTTGGGATTACTTTTAATGATTTTTGTCGCCTCAAAACCATCCAGGTACGGAAGATGCAAATCCATCAAGATTAAATCCGGGTTGACCACATCCAGGAGCTCAATACCTGTTCTGGCATCTTCCGCCTGAACAACCTGAAAGCCCGATAGTGTCAACAATTCACTGGCCATTTCCAGATTTAAGCGATTATCTTCAATAATTAAAATTGTTTTTTTGGCATTCTCTTCCAAATTGAAACCCCCTTCGCCATTTGATCATTTTATAAATGATTAGGACGAAAATTTCAAGTCATGGTTCTTTCCCAATCGGAGAGGATGGCTCTCGCACGAATACAAGAAAGAAGGAACCTCAATAGAGGTTCCTTACCTTCTACCTAAAGGTTTTTACAGGAGGCTGGTGTCTTTTTATTCTTCCACACTGGCTTGAAAAATCTTACCTAACTTGCCAGGGTGCATTCTTAATGGGATTTCCGTCCCAACGCCCAGATCGGGATCGTCTGCCACGGTGACAAATCGGTAAACCGCAGGAATGCCAGTGCCTCGAAAAGCACCATACGCAAAGCGCCCTGGTACTGTATCCGCTGGGGATTGTTTCTTAAACAATTCAATCACCGCTCCTGTGGCCATTCGTGCCCCATAAGTAATTGCCGTAATGACTCCACCGTTTAGATCCGTCGCCGTACGCAAAGGGATTGAAGTTCCTAAGCCTGCGGCGGTAATAGGGGCCTGTTCAATAATCGTCCGCTTCAGGGTACGCTGCTGCTCCTCTTCCGACATCACCTTTTTCATCGGATTCCGGTATTCATCTTCCTCGAAAGTCAGAACCTCTCCATCCGGGAAGGTCACTTGACGAACGTCCAACACAAAGTAGCCTGGTCGGAAAAATCGTCGGGAAGGCTTTTGTTTAATAACTTCACCTTGAAAGCGCGTTCCTGCTGGAATTTGCATCCCCTGATAAACATAATCATCTGATGCAATTGCCTCAAACTCCTCACCCACCTGGGTTTCTTGAAGGTTTAATGGGGTTTGAAGCTCCGCTTCAATAGGATGGGTCAGTTTTTTCAATACCACCTCGGCGGATGCCACTGACACAGTAGCCGATACGGTAACCGCCATGGCGATGGCGGCAATCCATGTTTTTTTTGAAATCCAAGTTTGCATGTCTTTCAAAACCCCTCTTTCCTGACTACATATTTCTTAAGTGAAATGCAGTTTCCAACCAGCGGTTTCTTTCAATAGTAGCCGATGCCAGCTACTCTGAAAATAGTAGTAAGCGATTATCCGTCAAATACCCGAGACTTCACCTCGATCACATTTCATCTGAGACGGAGAGAGGGGTTTCCAAAAAATTTCGTTCTTCAGGCAGGTGCATTTTTTCAGCGCTCCGGTATGCCTGCTCACCGGTTGGAAGGGTGAAAATAAATGTGGATCCGACCCCTTCTTCAGTTTTGACGTAAATTGTCCCACCATGCATTTCCACCAACCTACGGCTTAAGGCTAATCCCAGACCGGTCCCCTCCTGGCGCCGGGCAAAGCTGGTATCCAACTGCGCGAATTCTTTAAACACCTCCGGCAGTTTATCTTGCGGAATACCAATGCCGGTATCCTCAATCTCGGATATCAACCAGTTCCGGTCCTCGGATAAATAAATTCGAACCCAAACCTGCCCACCAGGACGGTTAAACTTAATGGCGTTATTAATCAGGTTCAGATAAATCTGCCGCAAACGTACCGGATCCGCCTCTGCCGTTTCCAAACCTGGCGCCACCTCAAAATGCAACTGTACATCTCTTTGGCTGGCAAATTTGGCCAGCATGCCTCCGATTTCTTTTATCATCACATATAAATCAACCCGTTCAATGTTCAGACTGATCTTTCCTGCGGATACCTTGGTCAGATCCAGGATGTCATTCACCATATCCAGCAAATGGTGGCCACTAATCACAACATTGTGGGCATATTTGTGCTGCTTCTCGGTCAGTTCTCCCCCAATGCCCGCCTGAAGCATCTCTGCGTATCCGATAATGGAATTTAGCGGCGTCCTTAATTCATGAGACATGACCGCCAAAAACTGGCTCTTTTTCTGGTTGGCCATTTCCGCTTCCTGGCGTGCCTCTTGCTCATGCGTAAACAACCGTACCTGATAAAAGGCATCTCCCAAGTGGCTACTCAGCATCTTTAGCTGCTCAACGTCAGATTCAGTCCACTCCCGCGGGCCTGTACATTGGTGCAATATCAGATAACCATACGGCTCTCCGCGGTACACAATTTCTACCCCCAACAGGGAGTGGACTCCATTTCTTTCATGCCACTCACGGAGTTCCTTTTCATAGCTGTCTTTCCACGGATAGCCCTGCCCGGGCAGGTCAAGTATGTCGATGAAATGTCGCTTGATTAACTGAATATGCTCCTCAGCACTGGAGGCATTTAAAACATACTCATTGAATTTTTTCTTCGACACTTGATAAGTCAGAATATCTTCATACACTGCCAATGACATATCTTCTGGGTTTAAGGGTGGAATTTGCGCTCCTGTATATTCTCCAGCTATCTTCGTTTTAATTTTTTTGCCCCGCTCAGAGTATTGGAGTACAAGGCAACGATCGGCCTCAAAATACCGGGCAATTTTCTGGGTCGAGACCGACAGAATGTAATTGATATCAAATGTTTGGGAAATCACCTCGGTAATGCTTCGAATCAAGCTCTCTCGCTGCAATGTTTCTTCCAGTTTCTGCTGGGCCAATTTCTGTTTCGTAATATCGGAGACCAGGCTCAAGGAGCCCTGATAGTTTCCTTGCTCATCATACACAGGATTCCCGGAAATACGCACCCAGCCTTTCCGACCCTCTTTAGTAATAATTTCAATGTCATACCGCTCCACAATTCCTTGATGTCGGCGACTTAAATGCTTCCTTGCTTCCTCCGCGTTGGTAAACTTGAAAGAATTATCACCCAGCAATTCATCCATGGTATAGCCAACCATTTCAAGAAATTGCCGGTTGGCAAACGTAATCCGGTCCTGAGCGTCAAAGAGCAATATCCCTTCCGTTGCGGATTCCACAATCAGGCGATATTTGGCCTCGCTTTCAGCCAGCGCTTTTTCAATCTGTTTCCGCTCGGTAATATCGGTAAATAATCCCATTACTCCGGCATAATTTCCCTGATCATCATAAAGCGGGCTGGATGACAGGAAAACCCAAATTTCATTCCCGTTTTTATGGACAAACTTTATTTCAAACCGCTCTTTTAACCCTTGATGAGCATTTTCCAGACGCCTTTTGCTTTCGTCAACATATTGGTCTCGATTAAATTCATAAGGGTAACAACCCATGAGCTCGGCCTCAGAGTACCCCAACATTTCCGCCATTTGCTGATTCACAAACACCGTTCGATCATTGGCATCCAGTACCCAGATCCCTTCTGTTGCGGATTCCACAATTTGTCGATATTTAGCCTCGCTTTCGGCCAACGCCTTTTCCGCCAACTTCCGCTTCGTGATATCCATAAACATGGCAAATGATCCGAGATATTCCCCTGTTTCTCCATACAACGGTACCCCGGATACCAACATATATACTTCCTCACCCTTAGCATTGAAAAACACAGATTCATATTGCTCACTTTTACCCCTTCGCCGTGACCGAAAATGCTCTTTAATCTCCCCAATATATTCTGGAGCCGTAAATTCCCACGGATGTTTCCCTATTATGTATTCAGCCGGATAACCCAGCAATTCTGCCATTTGGCGATTCACAAACGTGGTCCTGAACTCTTTATCCAGTATCCAGATCCCTTCCAGGGAGGTTTCAATGATACGTCTGTACCTGGCCTCACTGGCTTCAAGGGCCCTTTCAAACTGCTTGCGCTCTGAAATATCAATAACCAGGGAGACTGCCTTTTTAGTCCGCTCATCCAACAAGCTGGTGCTGATAAAAATATCGACCCGACTTCCATCTTTTCGGATGAATTGCTTCTCATACGCAATCGCTTGTCCCTCTTTCAAAGAGAGCATCGCTTGCCTGTCTTTTATCCAGTATTCTTCCGGGGAAATATCCTCACAGGTAAAACTGGACGCTAACAACTCTTCTCTGGTATAACCCAGCAAGTTCACAAACGCCTGGTTCACATCATAAATTTTTCCCGATATATCCCGTAGCACCACACCCACCAGGCTGGAATTCATGACGGACTTAAACCGAAGCTCGCTTTCCCAAAGCTGGGCCAGGGTTTTCTGGCGAAATCGCTCAATAAACGAGCTGGCCATCATCCCACCGGCCCCAAGAAATGTACTGAGGATAATCAGCAAAACGCTTAATCCAACTGAAAGATCTCCATGCCTTGAGACGATGTCAGCCCCAAAGGGCACTCTCCAGAACGTTACCGATGTCATGGCAATCATGTAGGTAAGCGGGATAACCAAAGCTATTAATGCAGAACCCACAAAACGTACTGTCTTATGTCTTTCTCGGGGGACGCGCTCCAGGAGAAGAGGCAGGTAAAACGATAAAACGATGGACAGTAACACGCCAATAGAAGCGATAATCACCCGAAGCGGATCGTACTGGATAACCAGATTTACCTCCAAGGCTTCCATACTGGTGTAATGCATTGAGAGAATCGAAAATGAGGCCACCAAAGTGGCAATGAAGAAGCGCCCCCCATCCATACCGACTCGAGAGAAAAAGTACAATCCTGCTGTTGATGCAAGCAAGGCAAAAAAGAATGAAACCAGCATCATCAACCAGTTCCATTTCACCGGGAATGGCAGCTGATAGGCAACCAGCACCAAAAAATGCAATGACCAGATTCCCAGTCCAAAAAGTAGGACCGCTACCATAAACCATATGGCAAATTTTTTACCACTCAACCTGGGCAGGTGGGAAACAAAATCCCAAGTTGAATATGAACCCATCAGCGCAATCAGAATGGCTAGAACAATTAACGCATAATTCCAAGTCGGATAAATTTGCTCCATAAACCAAATAGCCTTCCTGCTACAACCAAGCCCCCTCGTTACACCGTCCCGGAATTCTTGTAATCGCCGATCCAGTCATTTAAAATGGTTGAACTTGCTATTTCAGCATATTGCATGGTGATTCATATGCTGTATGGCGAAGCAGGGGAAGATTTTGTTCCCCAAATCTGATTTTCCGCATTAACCAACACCGGCAAGACCTGTTTTTTGAACGAGTTTTTAGAATGAAAGGATAACCTCGATGGATTTAGGGATTCGTGGGAAAAAAGCCCTGATTTGCGCCGCTTCCAGAGGTTTAGGGAAGGCAACCGCTCTCGCCCTGGCTCAGGAAGGGGTTGAGGTCATTTTATGCGCCCGGAAGATAGCTGACTTAAAAAAAGCAGCTGAAGAGATCCAGGCGCAGGGAAGCCAGCCTGTTCATTACTTTGCCTGCGATCTCTCAAGTCAAAACGATCGGGAGCAGCTGATCCAAGCTGTTCAAGAAAAGCTAGGCTCCGTGGATATCCTGATCCACAATACCGGTGGACCCGCCCCAACCATCGTTCAGGAAACTTCACAAGAAGAATGGGAGCAGGGCTTTCAACAGCTTTTCATGAGCGTGGCCCACCTGAATCAGGCATTTTTACCGGATATGAAAAAACAACGCTGGGGGCGAATCATCCTGGTTACTTCTATCGCCGTGCTGGAACCCGCCGCCAACCTGGCAATCTCCAACGCGATCCGAAGTGCCGTCACCAGCATGGCCAAAACCCTGGCCACGGAAGTAGCGCCCTTTAACATTACAATCAATTCGGTAGCCCCCGGCATGATCCATACCGATCGAACCGAAGCCCTGATTGAAAACTTGATCCAAAAACGGGGCGGCACTCGACTAGAACACCTGGAAGCCTTCGAACAGGCTATTCCAGCCCAACGACTTGGCACGCCGGAAGAATTTGCCAGCGTGGTGGCTTTTTTATGCTCACAGCAAGCCGCCTATATTAGCGGATCAACGCTTTGCGTAGATGGCGGAAAGCGTCGCTCAACGTATTAATCTCAACCCCATTCTTGGCCAGATGCGATCGCAAGATGGTTGTTCCTATGAGAAAAAACCCTGAGAGGGTGGCCGTAATAATTCCGGCCCAAAAACGATAAAATGTCTCCTTGGAGGTAAAAAATTGCCAAGGCGTCTCGGGCTGGTGGGCTTTTGCCTCGCATTTTCCGGATGCCGTGTGTCCATGAAAGGCATGAAACCGTATTGTCTGATCCCGCCTCATCGCTAATGGATTTATCCTCGCAGATACTGCAGATGGCTGCAGTGGCACCATTTTCATCCTCTATCTCCCCCACTATATGGGCAATCACTTATAAAGCCATGTCTATATTACATGTATTTCCTTAAAAATTCAATAAACAATCATAAGCGCGCTTGCCCATGTCTCTCTGATGATCTGCTAATCCTTCTGAGAGAGAGAAAAAGAGACGAACCTTCTGGGGAGGGTAAATGTAAAGATTGAGCCTTCGCCTACGTTACTTTCTACCTGAATATCCCCCCCATGCAGCCTGATTAAACGACGGGTCAACGCCAGGCCCAGGCCCGTACCATCCGTTAATCTGGCATAGGATGAATCCACCTGGACAAAGGGATGGAACAACTCTTCCAGTTTTTCCGGCGGAATGCCAATGCCAGTATCTTGAACCATGCAGACCACATGTTGGCCGTTCAATGCGGTCTGGATCCTGACTTCGACCTTTCCACCCCGGTGGTTAAACTTAACGGCATTGCTTAAAAGGTTCATATAAATTTGTCTTAACCGAAGCAAATCCGCTTCAATGAAAAACAGCCCCGGCTCCAGGATAAAAGTCAGCTCAATATTCTTTTCTTTGACCATGGGCTCAATCCGGGTCTGAATATCCTGAATAAAACTGGCCCACTCAATTTCTTCCGGCACCAAAACCACATGTCCCGTCTCAATGCGGGTAATATCCAAAAGATCATTCACCAGGTCCAGCAAATGTCGTCCACTAATTATCACATTTTGAACATACTTGCGTTGTCGCTCATTGAGCGGACCCGCATAGCTGCTGGCCAACATCTCAGAGTACCCAATCACGGCATTCAGCGGCGTTCTCAACTCATGAGAGATAACAGACAAAAACTCACGTTTCTGGGCTTGGGCCTCCTCCGCTTTTATCTGGACCTTGCTTAAATCAGACTCCAGTTGTTTACGATCGGTTACGTCTACCCCTGTTGCGGTAAAGCCCACAAAACGTCCCGCGTTATCATGCCGGAGGGTCACCACCATGAAAACCCAATGGTACGCCCCATTCGCATGGCGCAGGCGTAATTCAATTTGTCCCCCTGTCCGTTTCTTTATCATGGCGTCATAAACGTGTCGAAACCGCTGGATATCTTCCGGGTGAATTCGTTGGGCCCAGGATTTTTTCAATTCCTCTGCCTGTTCCTCCCCTGTAAATGCTAGCCAGCACCGGTTGAAAAAATTCAGCGCTCCATCCGGTCCAGCCATCCAAACCAGGCATGAAATCGAATTCATTACCCCGTGAAACCACTCCTCATGGTTTAAGTTCCCGCTGGCATCTTCAGGAATAAATTCCCGAATGGAAACCCGGCTTCCAGAAATTCCATGTTGTTTTTCCTCCGAATGGAGGAATTTATTCTCAGCATTCATTGAGTGCTGTCCCATCAGAAACCCTCATTTTTCTGTTCGCTTCTTTACTCAGGGTGCAAAAAGCCCAGGGACCATTGAAATCATCATTTAAGAATTATTATATAGAGGAAGTTGAAAACCGGCTGGCTATAAGTTATACCCAAGTGGCTATAAAATTGGAACACCCCTACACAAGAGACTAAAGTACCAAGGCAGCCCTTTAACAAACGTTACAAATCCTTAGTGTGTCAAGGGTTTCATTGGATGGACGGGCAGGTGGAATGTAAACACGGTACCCACCCCAACCTCGCTTTTGACCATAATATTGCCGCCATGCAACTCCAGTAAGTATCGGGTCAAAGCCAAACCTAGTCCTGTCCCATTGCTTTGCCCCGATTGCTGATCCAGGACCTGGTAATATTCCGTAAAAAGATAGCGCATTTTATCGGCTGGGATTCCGATTCCGTTATCGCTCACTTCGCCGCAAACCCACTGCTGATCCTCTGTCAGCTTAAAGCTGATACGGACCTTTCCCCCATCCCGGTTATACTTAACGCCATTGGAAACCAGATTCAGCAAAATTTGACGGAAGCGGGATGGATCCGCGTAAATGGTTCCAACCTCGGGATGAATGTCAATATCCAGAGAAATACGGCGGGCATGGGCCATTTCCACCACCATATCCTTGACCTCCTCCACCAGCGCCAATAACTCAAACCCGGTAATTTTCAGGTCCAGTTTCCCGGCCTCCACCTTGGAAAGATCCAAAATGTCATTGACCATGTCCAATAAATGATGGCTACTGGCCAGGATATTGTGGATATACTTTTTCTGTTTCTCTGTTAAGTCTCCCCCATAACCACTCTCCAGCATTTCAGAATACCCCAGAATGGATGTGAGCGGAGTGCGAAGCTCATGCGTGATTTTGGCAAGAAAGCTGCTTTTTAAGTGGCTGGATCGCTCCAATTTCTCCTGAAGCTTGCTTTGTTCTATGGCATGACCCGCATGCCTTGCCAGGTCTTTAATATAAGAAATTTCGTAATGGTGCCACACCCTGGGTTGCTTGGTGCAAACAATCAACAGGCCAAACAGTTGATGTTCCGACACCAGGGGAACCGTCATGATCCCTTTTGCATGCTTTTTCCTGAAGAAATCCCGCCACCGCTCATCCAGTTCCAAGGTCAAATCCGAGTTGATATTGGCAGATACCACGTGCTGCTCCCAAAGCTGCGGAGGCAAGAGATTCAACACAGCCGGTGATGATTTTTTATGGGCAGCCCCCTGCAAGCCATGATATTCCGCCTGAACTTTGGCCCGCTCCCCGTCTGGAAATTCCACGACACAACAATAATCTCCAGCCAACAACGAACCCACCTCTCGTGTCAGAGTCTTTAATATTTCTCTGGATGAACAGTAGGGTTTATACAACAATTCAATACTGCTAAAAACCTGTTTTGCCCAATGGAACTCCATGGACAAGTCCTTATGATAAACCGTTTCCATTTCCATCTCCATCCCCTTGAAATGTCCCTTATATTTGCCAAGCGAACATAAGGAATCCGGTTGCTTGGTTAAGACAGATGTTGAGTATCGACTGTCAACGTATAATTCTGCCATCGCAAATTCTCTATCCAATCAGCCGCTTAATCCCCTTCTCATGTGTAAATCAATGGATGAGGCAAGCTGATAAACTACTTTCCCAGTCTACATTGGAGGCATGTTGATTGATAAGTAGCCAAGTGTCTAAAAAAACCAACTGGCTAGTCCCCAGTTGGCTTATTAACCCGCTTTATATAGCTATCTGGTGAGAGTTTTATTGGAGCAAATAACTTGGAACGTACGTATCCTGGCGTAACCGACCTGGAGGAGAGGGAGGGATGTTGGGAAACAACCGGGTGGCAAGCATGCCCCCGCCTTCAAACCCTGCCAATGGCAATATGCCCGAAAGTGAAAATAATAGAATTTTAGCCCATAGACTTTGCCTTGGGCGCGTTTTGTGCGCCATCATCACGGCGGCCACAAAAGAACTCCAAAAAGTCAGTTGATGTGTCAGCATCCGTTTCTTTCCCTGTGTGGACTGTTCCCAACCGACATGGCTTTTTACCACATACGCAACCGGTAACGCCGCGGCCGTTAGGCCACCCAGCCTTCGAAGCGTTCGGTGGGATATTTTCATTTCGAAATTCCTCTCGGTTCAGGCTATCGGCTTAGAAAACGTTGTTTTTATCATGATTTAAACATTGTCTGTATACAACAGGCCGCCCTGTCCAAGCAGGCCAAACGTAAAACAAATTGCTTTAATTTTCATAGATAGGAATTTGTTATTTTAACCCCGCTATTTACAATGGCAACCCCTTGCTTTTCGAAAGACAGCTCAGCACCTACAATGGACTTAGGCAATTTAAAACACCGATTGCTTTTTATTGGCTTGAGATTGGAATCTCTCAACCAGTCCAAGCAAACTGGGTGTTGGGTTTGTTCAAGGGTACTGAAAAAGGGTCTTTCTTGTGAAATGCCAATCGGCGAGACCTGGGCTTCCCCCGGCCTCCCATTCCATAAAATTTGGCTTATTAACCAATGCACTAGCGACACTGGAAAAGAATCCCCTCTGGGAGACGGTGACCAAGGATGTGCTGGGGTTCAATGTCCCCAAAATTGCCGTCACCCGAACCCCCAAAGAACGCCTGGATGTAGCGACCCTAGAACTCTCCAATACCGGGATTACGGTAGGCAGTTCCCTGTTGTTTCCGCCCATTATTCGTAAAGCCGCCCAAAAGCTCTCTGGGGTCGCCCCAGAGCTTCTCAGCACCCAGGCCGTTGAAGCCCTTCCCGCCAAAGCCAAGCTAGCCCGACTGGGGGCTTCCTTCGGCTTTCTCTTCCCGTTTGCCTCAGCTTTCTGGTCTGCCGTGTTTTTCAGAAACTGGCTGACTGTCAAGCGCACTAATATCGCAAACTTTGAGCATTTGGTCGGTCTGGATCAAGGCGGTAAAAAAGCCCGACGTTCCCCGCAAGAAGAGATGGCCTATCAATTGGGGATGGCCAAAAAAGTCCTGGCCGTCGGGGCCACCCTGGGGGCTGGCGCTTTGCTGGGCTTTAGCCGGATGGCCAAAAATTTCCAGGGCAAAGCCTTATCTCCGGTGATGGAAAACCTCTTCCACAAGTTTCACCTGGGCGGTAAAAAAGCCGATCAGCTCCGAGGACGGCTTTCCACCTTCCTCTTCTGGCTAGCTCCGGCCTATTTAGGATGGCTACATGCGGCACGGGGCAAAAACGAGTTTGTGGAACAGGCGGTGAAAGCCGTTAACGGGGTGATGTGGTTCTCTCTGTTTACCCCCATGCTGGATAAGTTTTACTACAAGAAAAAGTTTGAGACCCTGCTTCAACGCCCCCTCTCTGAGATTCCTGGATACGCCGATATTCCCAAAATTGCCCAGGGAAACGCCAAGATGGCCGAGCAACTCACCCGGCTGAAAAACAAGCAGTTTGGCATTGGTATGGCCATTACCATTTTAATGCTCAGCACCACGCCGCAACTTCTCAATATCTTTCTGACGAAGCGGCGGCATGAGCAGGAAAAGCAGGCAAAATCACAAGGGCCAGCCTCCACCCAACTTTCCCCATACCCATTCCCAGGCTCAATATCAGGCCCACCTCTGGTACGAAATCCCCAATCGCCCTTTGCCGTTATTCAGCAACAACAATTCAGCGCCCAACGCTTTTAAGGGCTTGCTAGTCACACCGATCCTGAGACAGGGGATCGGCACAGATCATGCCATGATCTTCTGGATGAAAATTATCAGGAAAACGGGTCTCAAAGCTGTATTTGGCCTCTTCCAATAACGCGCCCTCCAACACGGCCCCTTCCAGGTTGGCCCCTTCCAGAATGGCCCCATGCAAGTTGGCCTGCCGAAGATTCGCCCCCGCCAGGTTGGCTTCTCCAAAATCGGCATATTCCAGGTTGGCCCTTTCAAAATTATTCCCCCGCAAATCCGTTTTCTGAAGCTCCGCGCACTTCAGGTTGGCTTCCCGAAGCTCCATCTGCTCCAACCCTTCTTTATGAAGATACCCCTCATTCATCAGGTAAGCCGTGGACGTCACCGCCATCTGCTTCAGGTTGGCCCCGGCAAGGTCCGCCCTGTTAAAATTGGCCGCCTCCAGATCGGTCCCTGACAAATTGGCGTTCCGTAGGTTCGCCCCCTCCAGATTCGCCTCAAACAGGGTAGTGCCACTTAGATCAGCCCCCTCCAGATTGGCCTCGACAAACAAGGTCCCAGTCAAGGTTGAGTTGGTAAATCTGGCCCCAGGCAAACGGGCCTGCTGAAACACGGCCCCTGGCAAATTGGCTTGGGAAAAATCTGCCCCCGCCAAGTCCGCCCCGGAGAAAACCGCTGCTGGCAAATTCCCCTGCCGAAAATCCGCCCCCGCCAGTTGCGCACCCTGACAGTTGGTTTCCCACAGTGTGGCATTCTGAAAATTGGAGCCTTGCAAGCGAGCCTCATGCAGGTCAGCATCTTTTAAATTGGCCGATTCAAAATTCGCTTCCCGTAAGTTGGCCCCAGCCAGCACCGCCTTTTCCAGATCGGCGTGACGAAAATTGGCCTGAGGCAAGTCCTGTCCGGTAAAATCCGCCCGGCATAATTGCCGGTTCTCAAAATTGTGAGCCATATCCATACCCCTTTCCTAGTGTCGTAACGCACCCTCCTCCCATAATGCCGGCTCCAGTAACACCGGATTTTCCAGCAACTGCCGAAGCGTTTGCAAAAACTCGGCCGCTTCCGATCCATTCAGAACTCGGTGGTCCGCCGCCAGAGTCAGCTTCATCCGGTAGCCGGGAATCACCACGCCATTTTCAATCACTGGCGATTCCGTGAGGGCGCCCACCGCCAATATGGCCGCCTGGGGAGGGTTGATGATCGCCGAGAACTGATCGACCTCATACATCCCCATATTGGAGATGGTAAATGTGGCCCCTGATAAATCCTCCGGTTGCAGTTGCTGATTGAGAACCCGCTTGGCGACAGAAAGGCTCTGCTCGGCAATATCCTGCAAGCTCAATTGATCTGCCCGGTGAATCACCGGGGTCAAGAGCCCGTCCTCAATGGCCATGGCAAAGGCAATATTGATCTCCGGGTGAAATGTAACCCGATCGGCATTCTCATAGGAGGCATTCAATCGAGGGTGCTGCACAAGCGCCATAGCACACGCCTTGGTTAATAGGTGGCTGTAGCTGATATCAAAGCGCTTTTTCAGTTGCTCCCGGCAACGGACCAGGCGATCGGCCCGGATGGATACGGTCACGTAAAAATGGGGAATTTCCTGCTTGCTTTGGCTCATCCGCTTGGCGATGGTCTGGCGGATTTTGGAGGGTTTTTCCGGTGGCGTAACCGGCAGCGTTTGTTTTTTCGGGATGGGGGGTTTCTCTTGAACGGGTTCTTTCTTCTGCCGTTGCTGCTGGATCACCTGATCCACATCCCGTTCAATAATGCGCCCCCCCGGACCGCTACCCTGCAGGGTGGATAAATCAATGCCGTAAGCATCTGCCAGCTTCCTCGCCAGCGGCGAGGCTTTCACTCGCTCTCCCGCCACAGGTTCTCCTTTTTTTGACTCCGCTTGAGTTGCAGGCGGCTCAGTCCGGGTTGTACCCGCAGCCGCCCCCTTGGCTTGGGTAGTGGCAGGAATTTCTTTTTCCGCCTGTTCCGGTTCTCTATCGCCAAAATCTGTTGGCTCTTCCCGGCGGCGCTCCCTCCTTTTAGAGGGTGGCAGTATCTCCTCGGCTTGGGCAGGTGTTTTTTTTTGTTCCGGCTTCTGTTTTCCAGGGGGAGGCTTTTTCTCGGATGGTTCTGCTGAAGCGTCTGATAAATAGGCAATTGGTTCGCCCACCGGCACTGTATCACCTTCTGATACGAGGGTTTCTGATAAAACCCCTTCTTCAAAGGCTTCCACTTCCATATTGGCCTTGTCTGTTTCCACTTCAGCCAGGGCGTCACCCTTTTTAACGGCATCTCCCGGCTGCTTGAGCCAACGGAGCAGCGTTCCCTCCTCCATGGTATCACTGAGTCTCGGCATCACCACCTCGGTTGGCATCCACGTTTCCCTCCTATATTATCGCCCGAACCGCCTCAACCACATCCTGGGGATGGGGCAAGGCCGCCTGTTCCAAATCCCGGTTATAGGGCATCGGCACGTCTTTGGCAGTTACCCGTTGAATGGGGGCATCCAGTAAATCAAACCCATTTTCCTGAATCGACATGGCCAGTTCTGCCGCCAAGTTTCCGGTTCGCCAGCCTTCTGACACAATCACCACCCGGTGCGTTTTTTCTACTGATTCCAAAATCGTCTCCAAATCAAAAGGCTGCAAGGTCCTCAGATCAATGACTTCCGCAGAAATTCCTTCTTGTTCCAATGCCTCGGCGGCTTCCATGGCCAGGTAAAACGACCGGGAGTAGCCAATGAGCGTCACATCCTCCCCCGTTTTGGCCATATGTGCCTTCCCGATCGGGACGGTATAATCTGCGTCATCAGGTACTTCCCCCTTAATCCCGTACAAGTTCTGGTTTTCCAGAAACAGGATGGGGTTATCATCCCGAATCGCCGTTTTCAACAACCCTTTGGCATCTGCCGGTGTTGAGGGGGCCAGAACAATCAGCCCTGGGCAATGGATAAAATAAGCTTCCAGCTGTTGGGAATGCTGGGCGCCCAGTTGCTTGCCCGATCCCTGTGGCGCCCGAATCACCATAGGAACAGCGATATTTCCGTTGAACATGTAGCGGATTTTTGCCGCATGGTTGACCACCTGATCCATGGCAAGCAGGATAAAATTAATGGTCATTATCTCCGCTACGGGCCTCAACCCTCCCATCGCTGCCCCAATGGCCGTTCCGACAATTACTTCTTCCGCAATCGGCGTATCTTTGACCCGCTTATCACCAAATTCATCCAGCAATCCACGGGTTACTTTATAGGACCCTTCATACAAGGCCACTTCCTCGCCCAGAATCAAGACCCGATCATCCTGAAGCATCTCTTCCCGAAGCGCCTGATTGAGCGCCTCCCGTATCGCCAGTTGGGCCATTAGACACCCCCTCCCAGAAACACACGATCATAGTGCAGCGCCTGTAGACGCTGCATTAAAGTCGGTGAATCCACGTAAATATGATCCATGAGCGTTTCCAGCGGTGGATTGGGACTTTCTTCCGCAAATGCCGCCGCGCTTTCCACCTCCTGAATGACCTCTTCCCGGATGGCGTTTAATTCCTCCTCCGTAGATGTTTCCTGTTGAATCAGCCGCTCCGCCAGTTGATGAAGGGGGTCCCGCTCTTTCCATGCGGCCTCTTCCTCAGGGGTGCGATACTTCAGCGGATCTGCCATTGAGTGCCCTCGAAACCGGTAGGTCACCGCTTCAATCAGGGAAGGTCCTTTTCCCGCCTGAATATGTCGAATCGCTTGCTCTGTGGCTTCACGAATCTTGAGCACATCCATGCCATCCACCTGAACCCCAGGCATATCGTAAGAGCAGGCATGGGCGGCAATATCGGTGAGACTGGCCGCCCGATGGACTGCGGTCCCCATGCCGTACTGATTGTTTTCACAGATGAAAATGACCGGTAAATTCCACAGGTTGGCCAGGTTCAAGCTTTCATGAAAGGCCCCCTCATTCACCGCCCCATCCCCAAAGAAACACACCACCACGGCGTCTTCTTCCAGATACTGGACAGCCAGCGCCAAGCCCACAGCCAGGGGCATCTGTCCGGCTACAATGGCAAACCCGCCCATAAAACGCTGATCAGCATCAAACAGGTGCATAGACCCGCCTCGGCCCCCAGACACCCCAGTGGCTTTTCCGTACAGTTCCGCCATGACTTCCTTTGGATCACACCCCTTGGCCAACGCCTGCCCATGTTCTCGGTAGGAGGCAATGACATAATCCTCATCGGTGAGTAATGAGCAAACACCGACCGCGACAGCTTCTTGTCCGATATACAAATGAGAAAATCCACTGATGCGCCCCTTGGTATACATTTCTGCCGCCTTTTCCTCAAACAGACGAATCAGTAGCATCTGGCGATATAACTGAAGCAGCTCCGTCTTGGTTAATTGCTGTGTTATCGTCATACAACCCCCTTCGCCATTTTATTGTAGTCAAGAAGCCCACATCCCACAATTCTACAGGTGGCTATTCTCTCCAGGTAACCCTACCGGGTCCACGCTTGCGCTCCCCCCCGCCTTGCTGATACACTCAAGTTGCTTTCGGGGTTTAGAGGGGAGAAAAGGCTATGGATTACGCCACCACCATTCATACACAAGCAGACGTTCTGATGAAAGCGTTGCTTGCACCAAAGTCCATCGCGCTGGTTGGGGCTTCGGAGCAGGAAGGGAGCGTCGGACACGAAGTTTTGCGAAACCTGATTGCCGGTGGCTATCGGGGTGAAATCCATCCGGTCAATCCCAAGTACTGCGGGCAATCTGTTTTTGGCCATCATGACGCCACAACCATTACCCCCTATACAGACACGGTCCAGAATCTTCCTGCCCACCAGATTGATATGGCCATGATCATGACCCCCAATCACACCGTGCCGGGGATTCTGGAGAAGCTGGGAGAAATTGGCGTCCGAGCAGTTGTGGTCGTCTCCGCCGGTTTTCAAGAGATCGGACCGGAGGGACAAGCGCTTGCCGAGCAGCTCAACGACATTGTCCAGCAATATCACATGATGCTGGTCGGCCCCAATTGCCTGGGAATTGCCAACATGCACCCGGATGTTCGGATGAACGCGACCTTTGCCCGCACCGCGCCACTCAGCGGGAAGGGGGCCTTGTTTTCACAATCGGGGGCCGTGGGGATTGATTTAATAAACCGGACCAGACGCCTTGGCATTGGGCTCTCCCAATTTATTTCCCTGGGCAATGAGCTGAATGTCCACCCCAGCCAACTCTTACGCCACTGGCAACATGATCCCAAGGTGGATTATATTCTCGGGTACCTGGAATCAGGACGCGCCTTGCAGGAAATCCGGGAGCTGGCGGCTGATATCTCCAAAACCAAGCCCATCCTCCTGATTAAAGCGGGCAAGTCCGATGCGGGCGCCCGAGCTGCCCGTTCTCACACAGGCGCCATGGCGGGTAGCGAAGAGGCAGTCCAGGCATTGATTGCGCAGACCGGCCTCCAGCGTTTTGATTCCATTCGGGGCCTGATGGCGGCGGCCCAGGCTATTGAGAGCAGTCCTCCCGCCATGGGGAATCGGATAGCGATACTTTCTAACGCAGGCGGGTATGCTGTCATGACATCAGATCGTCTTTCCCCCCGGTTCCAAAAAAACCACGGGCTGGTGCTAGCTGAATTCAGCCCGGACACTGAGGCCCAACTGGCCCAGCTTTTACCGAATACAGCGTCTCACCAGAACCCGATTGACACAACCGCCACGTATCCAGGGGATTCACCTGAACGTTTTAAAAAAACTTTGGAAACAATTGCGCAAGACCCTCAGGTCGATGCCTGTCTGGTGGAAATTATCGAAATTATGGGCATTCAGACCCGACAGCTGGCCCCGGACATCGCAGCCATCCAGCAACAGTATCAAAAACCCATCATCCTCGTGGGGTCCATTGAAGAGGAAGGGCTGGAAGCCATCAAGCTGGACATGAAAACCAATGGCACCCCTTCCATTGCCATCTATTCCTCAATTGAAAACGCGGTCATTGGCCTGGGCGCGCTGGTTCAACAACAACGGTGGAACACACGCCCCAAAGACATGCCCGTTGAGCTGGATGGATTCAACCACCCGCAAATCCAAGCGATCTTTCATCAGGCTCGGCAGGAGCATAGAACTCTGCTGTCCACCTCGGAATCCCTGGAAGTCCTGCGAGCCTGCGGCATTTCCATTCCTAAATATCAGATCGCCCAAACCCTTGAAGAAGGGATCCAAGCCAGCCAGCAAATAGGATTTCCGCTGGTCATCAAGCTCAACTCCAAAACCATCTCTCATAAAACCGATGTTGGGGGTGTCCAGGTAGATATTCGGACCCCGGAAGAGTTTCAGTCCGCTTTTGAAACCATGTTGAAGAAATTACGTGAAGCCGGAATTCACAGTTTTTCCCAAGGGGAAGGCATTATGGTTCAGGCGTTTTACACCCAGGGGCGGGAGTTGATTTTGGGTGTTAACGAAGAGGCGGATTTTGGCAAATTGCTCATGATGGGCCGTGGGGGGATTTACGCCCAGGTTGATCAGGATGTGCAGTTTCGGCTGAACCCGGTCACCCCGCTGGATATTCGGGAAATGATCCAGCAGATTAAGGCCTATAAAATCCTGCAGGGGTATCGCGGTAAACCGGGCATTGATCTGGAAACGTTGGAAAATACCATGTTAAGGCTTTCCGAACTCACCCAACGTTACCCGGAAATCCAGGAACTGGATATTAACCCCTATCTGGCGCTGCCCAAAGAATCTCCGTACCCGGTGAGTGGCGTTGCAGTCGATAGCCGAATTATTTTAAAAGAAAAATAGCCGGTCATCCAAGGACAACCGGCTACTGAAATATTCTATTTAATCTTAACGCCTGGCTCCAAGAAAGGTATCAATGGTCCGTTCCAATTCCTCACGGGTGCGGCCCGTTTTTTGTTGCAGGCGACCCAGCAGTTCATCCTCCTTGCCTTCTTCATACCGCAGGTCATCATCGGTTAAATCGCCATACCGTTGCATAAGCAGGCCTTTAATCTCATTCCACTTGCCTCTCAGTTCCATTTTGTTCATAGCCAGTTCTCCTTTTTTATAATCAATGCAAGACACCCGACATCGACTTTCTCAGGGTAAACAATGGATCCGGCTAAAATCAATCCGCCAGCCAGTTAGAGTTTATTTTGAACTCATCGTTGATGCCTCTGCGTTTGTCGGGTTCGCCCATACTTTGCTATGATGATCATGCCATCAGGTGAACCAGGCACATCACTTCAACCTGTATCGAGGGGACATATGGCTGAAAACACAAACCCAGGTGTTTCAGGAACTCAGCGGGTCCAGTCATCTATGCCGACTGTTCTGCTTATTCTGGGGTTACTGCTATTTGGGTGGTTCCTGTTTCAAATCAAGCAGGTTCTGATACTGCTGGCATTTTCCTGTATTATTGCCTCCGCCCTTTATCCCATGGTCAGCCGCCTCCGGCAAAGACACCTCCCCCGTGGAATCAGCGTGCTGCTGTTTTACCTGTTATTTGTCCTCATTTTTGGAGGAATTATTTTTTTAATCGTCAATGTACTCATTAAAGAAGGCGAAGCCTTTGCCACCCAGTTCCCCCAATACATTGAGTCTGCTGTTCAGTTTATCGGCCAACTGCCCTTTTTTGCGCAAAACCAGGAACTCACTGAAAGCATCTCTCAAAACCTCCAGAATATCATCACGCAAATCGCCCGGATTCTGGCCTCGGCCTTTGATTATATTTTCATGGCCTTTAACGGTATCTTAAGCCTGATTACCATTCTGGTTCTGTCCTATTACATGCTGACCGACGCCCGCCATTTTGAGGCAGTCATCCTCAGGTTGGTTCCCGGTAACCGACAAGAAACCGCCCAGCGCTTCATGCAAAATTCCGCATCCAAGATTGGGAACTATGTTCGGGGGCAGCTTATCGTTATGACCGTCGTTGGCGTTGCCGTCTGGCTGGGGCTCTCTCTGATTGGTATCCCCTATGCCTATATATTGGGGATCATTGCCTTTTTTCTGGAGATTGTTCCCATCATTGGCCCCATTATCGCCGCGGCCATCGGCATGCTTGTGGCTCTGGGGCAAGACCCCCTGCTGGCATTCTGGACCGCGCTATTTTACTTTCTGGTTCAACAGGTTGAAAATTACGCCCTGGTCCCCAAAATCCTTGGACGCTCTGTGGAACTGCATCCGTTTTGGGTGTTGATCAGCGTGCTGACCGGGGCGACACTGGCTGGCGTCACGGGCGTTCTTCTATCCATTCCCGTGGCTGTGATTATTCGGTTTCTGATAGAAGAGTTTTATATTGGGGAGTTTTTGAAAAGCCAGGAACAAAACACTTCCAGACCACCAGATGTGGCGCCAGCAGGTGAATGATAAAGAGGTTCTTGAACAAGCTGTTTGAAAGCGGGGCTAACCGAAGTCAACCCCGCTTTCAATACTTGAGATAATCTTACCAGTAGCCTCGAACGGCTGAACGACGTTCTACCGGCACCTCAATCACTTGGGGCTCCGGTGTAATCACCGTCACTGTCGTTGTGGTATGAGGCGGCACCGCTTCGGCCGTAGGTGTGGGAATCGCATCTACCGGGGGAGCCTCCAGCGCCACGGTTGCGGCACTCGGATCGACCATGACAATGTACTCCACCTCATCACTCACCGGACGGTTATACAAGAATGAAATTACGCGGGTACTTCTCGGGGGCACCGTAATCGCCTGCTCAGCCCCCAAACGCTTAACCGTTTCAAAGCGTAGGGGTTGATCCGTTGGGTTCACCAGCGTTAAGACCACCCGATCATTAATACCCAGATTATCGTTGGAAAACACAAAGCGACCCGGCTCCAACGTAATGGTTCGATGGACCGAATCTCCCCAGAGACGCCCACTTTGACCAACATAATATTCCTCATCTACCTGACCGCTAAGCCCGGATTGCGCCATCGCTGGTACGGAAGAAACCCCACCCAAAAGCAGCAAGGCGAAAGCCGTCGATAAACACACTTGTCGTCTCATAAACACCCCTCCTCATCGTTTGTTTCAGAGACCAGCCTCAATCATTCCAGATAAAAAGCCAAGGGCATACTAACAAGATTTCCGTTTCGCCGCCATTCTCCACTCGGCTAACCGTACTAGCCGGCCTTCCCTCCGTTGCTTTCCAGCGAACTCGAAAAAACAAAAAATAGAGTAACCCAGCCATCCCCCCTAAACACTTGGCATAGACAAATGACCTGCTTTGCTTCCCTGCCTGCCTTCTTGAAGGGGCAATTCCAGAAAGCAGGCAACCCCTTGTCCACTCGGCAGCAGGTTGCACTGGGGTAGAACAGTAGGGCTGTTGCCCTGGTTCTGCCTCATCTTAGGCTCATCTGGCATTTCCCCCAAGCAAACCCAGCATTTACCAATGTTTTTTTAAAAAACACATGTACCATGTCTGGCGAAAAGGCATGGAGGCCGCAGAATTTCCAAAAAGCTCAGGGGCTTGCATCGCCTTCCCTCCCTTTCTTTACCCCAAGCAGGTTAGCACACCAGAGGTTGACTTTCGCTGGAAATAGGCTATAGTGACTAAAAGACTAAAAAGCAGCCGGAAGGGGTCTGGTTGCTTTTGTATTTTTTTCAGGTTCCATACTTTTTGGGACTTTTATTCAATGTGAAAGAAGGAGATAACCGATCATGGTCATTTATAACCATTGGCAACAAATGCAATGTTATGTCTGTGAAAGCATTTACGATCCACAAGTGGGAGATAGCAGTCAGGGGGTACCTCCTAAAACGCCATTGGCGAAGTTACCGGATACCTGGCGGTGTGAATGCGGGGCGAGCCCCAAAATGTACCGCCCACTAAACCGGGAATAAAACCAGCAGAGCCAATACACGGCTATAGACGTCTACAATCCCGCTGTTTTTTTAAACAGCTGGTGTTTTGTCGTGCTCTTTTCCGTGTCTGGCTCGGGGTCTGCCGCGTATACCCAGGTACGACAGACCCCACCCCAAAACGCATGCACCAAAACAATCTAAACACGTTATGATAGAAACAGTCGCATTTGGTAAGAGGATTTTTTCGCTTACACGTCAAAACCGCACTGGCCCTCTTGTGCCTTGTCTCGTTAACCGCCTGCCAAGGCTCATTGGCCACAAAGGAAAAAGGCTTGACCCGACAATACTGTATGAAAACCTACGAGACCGCTACAAATCTTATGAGAGATATGAATGGTGACATATCTAGAAGTGGACGCTACGAGGGGGATATCCGGGAAGCACCAGAAAGGAAAAAATATCTTGAAATTGTTGACAAGTGCATCAATGAAGGCCATACAACGCCACTGGAAGCCGCCCAAATATACTCACCAGCCGTGGACTTCGCGCTCGACTTAAAGAATGGCCCATAAATGCGTCTTTAGCTATTCCATCCTTTTTTGTCGTTGACCATACTGTTAACCATGTCATCAATCAACCCGCCCAAATCCTCATTGTCGGGTTATGATGGTAGTGAGTGAAGTTTTCAGGGGATTATGAACAATGCATCTTAAAACCACCTTTGCCCTCTTGAGTCTCGTCTCGTTAACCGCTTGCCAAAGCACGCCGGTCAGCTCACCGTTACCCAACCCGGTTGCCGCAGTCAATTCCATAACGGCTGAAAGCTGTAAAGGCACCCTGGAATCTTACTTCCAGAAACTGATGGAAAACCCGGAAAAATATCAAAACATCACAGCCTATCCAGAACTGGTGACTTACAGTGAAACTTTGGATAAATGCATGAAAAGCGGCCATATTAATGAGCTTGAAATGGCCAAGTCCATGGAACGGGTCGCCGCCAAAGCGGAAGGCAGGGCGCCTAATGAAGCGGCCGTTGAGGAGGGCATGAGGTTGGTTGAAAAAATGCAAGGCATGTCGGAAAACATGTCGGAAAAAGAAGTTGAAGAAATGACGAAAGAGATGCAAAAGCTTGCCGAGCAATATGCAGAGAATACAGAACCGTAACAGGATTTTTAAACCCGATCAACAAGCAGCCTCCCGTTTTGGGAGGCTGCTTGCTATTTATAATCTATTCTTCCAATAGACTTCTAAGCATCCAGGCGGTTTTCTCATGAACTTCCATCCGCCGAGTCAACAGATCAATGGTTGGAGCATCATTGGCTTTCTCAGCCACCGGAAAAGCTTCCCGTGCGGTTCTTGCCACAGTTTGATGTCCTTCCACCAGCAACCGGATCATTTCATTGGCCTTCAGATCCCCAGTTGATTCCTCTATGGAAGCCAGCCTGGAAAACTCACTATAAGTACCAGGGGCCAGGAAGCCCAGTGTTCGGATTCGCTCGGCAATTTCATCCACCGCCTCGGCCAGTTCATTATAATGTTCCTCAAACATGGCATGAAGCGTCTGAAACATGGGCCCAGTCACATTCCAATGAAAATTATGGGTCTTCAGGTACAAGGTATAGGTGTCAGCCAGCAATCTGGATAACCCTTCCACAATTTGTTTTCTGGATCGCTCATCAATCCCGATATCCACAGGTACGGCCACAGCCATAATATAATCCCCCTTCTGGTAGTCCCCCCTCTGATTAAGATGGCTCTCATTTTGACATATTTCACACCATCAGACAACCTGCGCCTTTAAAGTACAAAAGCCAGATGGAAACCATTCCACTTACATTCATCTGGCTCATGTTTACAAGAGAGAGAGTTTGCGCCTCTCAAGCGGCTGTTAAAATGGTAGCGCCTGTTTTGGTGACCACCAGCGAATGTTCATACTGAGCCGTGATAAATTCCGGGGCAGTGTAAAGTGTCCATCCATCTCTGGCGGTTCGGGCCTCCCAGGCTCCGCTGGAGATAAAAGGCTCAATCGTGATGACCATGCCTTCATGTAAAATTCGGGTATCCTCGGGATCATAATATGGGGCGATGTAAAATGGCTCCTCATGCAACCCGGCACCCACGCCATGGCTACCCAGGTTCACAATAAAGGAGCAACCATGTTTTCGGGCCGTTGTCTCAATGGCTTGCCCAATCACATTGAGCGGCACCCCGGCTCGGACTTTGGCAATGGCTCGTTTTAAGGCTTTTTGAGCCACATCGGCCACAAATTGTTTGGGTTTGGAAATCGGTTCTACCATAAACGTATAGCCGGAATCGGCAAAATACCCATTCAATTCCGCTGAGACATCAATATTGACCATATCCCCGGCTCGAATGACCTGATTACCCGGAATGCCATGGGCTACATGATGATTCACGCTAATACAGGTGGCTCCAGGGAATTGGTAGGTTAATTCCGGGGCGGATCTTGCCCCCGAGGACTCTAAATACGCCCGCCCCACATCATCCAGCTCTTTGGTGGTGATTCCCGGTTGAATATGGCTCCCCATAATTTGAATGGTCTGGGCCACAATCTGCCCAATTTGCCTCAACCCCGCCAACTGCTCCGCCGTTTCAACCGTCATCATTCAGCTTTCTCTGTTCACTTTTATCTTATTTTATATTGTATTACTTGAAGTGACTTATTTTCACCTAAAATTAGTGGCTAAGCGTCTCAATAACCGTAGTAGGCAACTCTTTTTATGTATCAAATTTCATACAGAGAATATTGGAAAGCAATACATAGTGCTACACAGAGGTTTCTACTGGGATAACCATCGCCAGCAGTAATAGGGCTAGAAAAACAATAATTACAATACCAATGCTGATCAGAATAACAGACAGCCAAGACTGTCGAGGAAAGTCTGCCCGTGTTAACTTCACTTCTTTTTCAATATTGTAGGCACGTCCACCATAAAGCCCAGCAACAGCAGGCCCCAGATAGATTGCCGGTAGGGAAGGAAATAAGAAAGCTAAAGAGCACCCAACAAAGACAGCCAAAAAACCAAGCGTTAAGGGCCAATGACCGAACTGATTCTGGAAATTTCTCCAGAAAAACAGGCCAGATGCAATGGGTCCACCTAAAACGCCCGCAACAACAATTTGGGCGGGCGAGTAAGTTTTCATAGCAGTTTTTTCTACCTGTTCTGTTGATTCTTGCATCATCATACCTACCGTTCACTAAGTACTTTTTCATAAGTTTATCGACCGATTGTTTAAACAGTTGAGAAAGGAGAACCCTTCAAGACTTGTGTTGCTTTACCTTGGGATTAATGCCCGAGAGCCTCTCTATAAAATAATAGAGAGGCTCTAAAACACAGAAGAGATTCCTAATTCAACAGCGCCAGTTTAAAAAACTGTACGCTAACTGGCTTTGGACTGCTTTTCAGCCAACAGCTCCAGGCTTTTGCCGACGATTTCTTTGACATTATTGGAAGTGGCGTTGGATAGGATTCGTTCTAGTTGGGTTTTAATCAGATCTTGGCGGGCTTTATCAAATTTATGCGGGGTGGCCAATCTTTTAGACAGACCAGCAGCCAGCATGGGATTGAATTTATCAATCTCAATGATCTGATCGGCCAGGAACTGATACCCGGAACCATCTTTCTTATGAAAATGAATGGTATTCCCGGTAAATGCCCCCACCAGACTCCGAACACTGTTGGGATTTTTGGGATCATAGGCTGGGTGCTGCTGAAGGGCTTTCACCGTCTCCAGCACATCATCCCGATCCGCCATAGCCTGATCCGCAAACCACTGGTTAATGGCCAAGGGGTTCCCTTGATGTTCCTGATAGAAAGCGTCTAGCTTGGCTTGGCGGGTGGGCGCGTCCGCATGATCCACCACATGCCCGAGCGCTGCCCGAACATCGGTCATATTGTGATTGATATCAAACTGGGCTGTTGCTAGTGGGAGGTATTGACCCGGATCAGCGGCGATAAGATAAGCCAGCGCCGTATTTTTAATGACTCGCTCCCCAGCATCTTGCACGTTCCACTGATACGGGCGGTTTTCTGTTGAACGGCTGTTGTTGAAGCGATCCAGCAGCAAGGGCTCCAGCGCCTTCCCAATGGCTTCTCTGGCCTGCTTGCGGGCGGCGTATACAGCATCCACATCCACTTGGCCATCAGGATACAGCTCGGATAAATAGCTGGTACTGGGCAAGGCCAAGGCACGGGCTGCCAGGGCGGGATCTAAATTTTTATCCTGTAACACGCCTCTAAAGGCTTCAATCAAGCGGGGATCCACCGGCTTCGGTTGGCCTTTCTGATGCGCCGCAACCAGCTCTTTCAGAACATCCACACCCAACTGCTGGCCTGCTTCCCAACGGTTAAACCCATCGTTATCCTTGGCCATCAGGAACATCAGATCATCCCGGCTGTAGTTATAATTCAATTTAACCGGAGCGGACCAGTTCCGCAACAGGGACGGAATCGGCTTTTCCGGTATGTTTTTGAACACAAACGTGGTCTCGTTTTCTTTCAGATTCAGAATATCCCCGTTGGTGAGCAAATGGGCCTGGGATGGCTCCAGTTTAAGGGGCATGTCATTGCCTTTGGAATCCAGTAAGCCAATTCTGACCGGAATATGAAACGGGTCTTTGGTCGGCTGCCCCGGTGTGGGCGGGGTCGATTGCTTAATGGTCAGACGGTACTCCTTGGTGTTTGGATCGTACGCGTCGGTCACATCCAGGGTGGGTGTGCCCGCCTGGTTGTACCAGGTACGTTCAAACTGGCTGAGATTTTGACCAGAAGCATCTTCCATGGCCTTGACAAAGTCTTCGGTGGTGACAGCGTGACCGTCATGGCGGCTAAAATACAGATCGGTCCCTTTACGAAAATCGGCTTCGCCAAGCAGGGTGTGGATCATCCGAATGACTTCCGCCCCTTTTTCATACACGGTGGGTGTGTAGAAGTTCTCAATGGATCCTACCGAGGCTGGTCGAATCGGGTGAGCCATCGCCCCACCGTCTTCCGGGAACTGGGTGGTGCGCATGCCTGTCACATCATCAATCCGTTTGACGGCTCGAGAATTGAGATCGGCGGTAAATTCTGAATCTCGGAAGACCGTGAGGCCCTCTTTCAAGGACAACTGGAACCAATCCCGGCACGTCACCCGGTCCCCACTCCAGTTATGGAAATACTCATGGCCCACCACCGCCTGAACATACTCATAGCGGGGGTCCGTGGCTGTTTTAGGATCGGCCAAAACGGCGGAGGAATTGAAAATATTCAAGCCCTTATTTTCCATGGCCCCAAAGTTAAAGTCATTGACCGCCACAATCTGGAACAGATCCAGATCATACTCTCTACCAAAGCGTTCTTCATCCCACTTCATGGCCTTTTGAATGGAGTCCATGGCATGCTCGATTTTGCCTTCATCGCCCTTGTCGACATAGATATGGATATCCACTTTCTTGCCGGACTGGGTGGTAAACGTGCCTTCCTTGCGGGCCAAATCCCCGGCAACCAAGGCAAAGAGATAAGAAGGCTTCTTGAAGGGGTCATGCCAGGTAATTTGATCTCGCCCATCAGCCGTCGTGGTCCGCTGACCCGGATTTCCGTTTGAGAGTAACTGCGGGTACTTGCCCTTCTCGGCAATCAGGGTCGTCGTGTACTCGCTCATCACATCGGGGCGATCCAGATAAAACGTGATATTCCGAAACCCCTGGGACTCACATTGGGTGACAAACTTTCCGCCTGAGGTATATAAGCCCGCCAGGGTGCGGTTGGCCTTGGGATTAATGCGAGTTTTAATTTCCAAGTCAAAGGCCTGGCTGGGCATGTTATTCAGAATCAGTTCCTCGCCTTGCCGGGAATATTCTTGAGGGTCCAGTACGCGGCCATCGACTTTGACTTCCAGCAATTCCATGGTTGGGGTTTCGGATCCCGCTGGGGCGGATTCCGGGGCGCCATCCAATTTAATGGTATTGGGAGACGCTTTGGAATCCGGGTTAGGCCGTACTTTCAGCCTGGATGAAACCACCACGTTATCTTCAGCCAACAGTTCAAAGGTCAAATCGGTTTTGTCGATGAGGTGTGAAGGAGGTGTGTAATCCTTCAGGTGCAATTCGGTTAGTTTCTTTACTTCGGGCGCTTCAACGGACCCGGCAAATCGTAAGCTCACGGTGTCACCTCCCCACTGTCTTTTCTCCAGTGTATCAAGTTTCTGCCCTGTTTGAACAGTGTCTTTTCCCAGAAATCTTGGAGCCTGGGGTTTCTTTTCTGGCTTACCAGGCACGAAAGATAACAAGCTCAACTGGGGAAACCGGATTGTCATATTGACCCCCTTCCATCACTACACGTTCTCATTTTCGCAAAAACCCCCGTCAGGCCCAACCGTTGTCAGCTACTCCATATATACGCTCTTAACAATTAGAACCAGGAAATCAGAAGCAAGAAACCGCTATCCCCTTGCAAAACAAACGTTTAATAGAGGTGACCTAAGAGTTATGCAAATCCGGTTCATTGTAAAAATATGATGCATCACTTATCTCATTTGGAAATTGAATATCCATACATATTCTCGGCTTTATCAACATGCGAGGGGGTGATCATCAAAATCCGTTTTTTAAAAAAATAGTTTCCTTGGAAACTATTTTATGCTAACCTAACCCAGATGAAACGCCGCAATCCTAATACACCTGCCAAAGTACCTGTGTCCGACTTGACGGATCATCTGGGTTACTGGCTCCGGTTCGTCTCTAATCAGGTGTCCTATACCTTTGCTCGTAAACTTTCAGACAAGGGCGTCACTGTTGCGGAATGGGTGATGCTACGGAAACTCTATGGAAAAAATTCCATGTTACCGAGCCATTTGGCTGACGAGATGGGAGTGACCAAGGGAGCGATTACAAAATTGGCCAACCGCCTGATTTCTCAGGGCTTAATCGTTCGAAACACCCATCCCAGGGATGCCAGGGCGCAGACCCTTGAATTGACGCCAGCAGGAAAAAACTTGGTGCCAACGCTTGCCAAGTTGGCCGATAAAAATGATGCCGCCTTTTTCAACACCCTATCCAAAGGGGATCGGGAAACTTTAGAACGCATCTTGAAGGTTCTGGTTAAAAAACACGCCCTGACACGCGTCCCCACCCAATAACATGCCAGCCCAGCTTATTATTAATTTTAAGGAGAAAAGAATGGAGCCGTTATTACAAGAGATACACGCGTTACAAGCCATCGCGCAAAAGTGCCTTCAGGGAGCTGAAGAAAACACAATGAATTTTCCAGAGATCGTTCAAACCCTGATGAAAGCAGGATTTGAAGGTTACATGATTGATTTTCGACGCGCGACGGCAACCTATTATCTGCCCAGCGGAGAGAGCGTTCAATTGTCGATGCATAAAGTAGATGCCCAAATCGCCCCAACGTTTGATTCATCCACCGTTCAAGCGGCCATTCGGGAGGCCCAGGAGCAGTTACCGGATTACACCTATAAAAACTTCTGTCAGAAGATTACCAAAGCAGGCTGCGCGGGCTATATGGTATCTTTTTCAGGACGACGCGCCCACTATTTTGGGAGAACAGCGGAAACCCATACCGAGTACTTCCCTTCATAAAGGCCCTCTACTCCTATGCCATTCCAGCACCAAAGCCAGGCTGAAGCTGGGGGGTTCCAAGCCCTCAAGATATCGCTGTTGGTTTGCCCAAAAATGAATCACCAGCGCAATAAAAAGCCAGGAAGGAGAAAAGCCTCTTTGCCCCAAGAAGCCAGAGGGGTTTTCAAGCAATGCCCCACCTGGTATCAAGGGATGTTTTAGCTGGGAAGCTCTCGAATAACTCGACAGGGTACGCCTGCCGCAACGACATTGGCCGGAATATCTTTGGTTACCACACTCCCTGCGCCAATCGTGGTGTTCTTTCCAATATTCACACCGGGCTGGATAATCGCCCCGCCACCAATCCAGACATGATCCCCAATCCAGACCGGCTTGGCTGCTTCATACCCGCTGCTTCTTTCAACCGGATCCAAGGGATGATCAGCGGTATAAATATGAACGCCCGGCCCAAGCATCACATGATTACCAATGCGTACTTCGGCTGGATCCAGAATGACACAATTGAAGTTGGCATAGAATTTTTCACCCAGATAAATATTGCGCCCGTAATCGCAGAAAAATGGCGGCTCTATTTCAACAGCCTGGCCCACCCCACCGAGGAGTTCTTTCAGAAGACGAAAGCGTTCTGACTGATCTGCCGGATCCGTTTGGCGATATTGGGCTAGCAGCCGCCGGGCCTGATGGCGTAACGAAACCAGCGCCGGATCTGCGCTAAAATACGGCTGACCTGTAACCATTTTGTCCCATTCCGCCTTCGACATGGGTTCATTATACTGAAAGATTTTGAAAGGAGCCGTCTAAAGATTTGCCAGCACCGTTTCCAGGCGGTCAAAGTTCTGCTCGTTGGCTGGCACGCAAATCGGCTTTAAGCTTTGGCAGACTTCTGCCGTTTCAAACACCATGCGAAAGCCAAAGCGGGCTTTATCGGGCTGATCGGTCTTTTCACACGTAATGGTCATCCTAAAAACAGGCGGCACCACGTGATCAAGGACAATCCGCTCCGGCTCTGATATTTCCACAAACACGCTCTTGTTGGGATAATCGGTCCCGTCAGGACTATGCATGATAAACTCCCAAACGCCGCCAGGACGGTAATCGAAGATCTCAAACGTATTGGTAAAACCTTCCGGCCCCCACCAGCGCGCTAAAATATCCGGTTTGCGAAACGCCTCAAAGACTTGTTCTTGTGAAGCGTTGATCACTCGGGTACTCACAATCTCCCGATCCGCCGTCTCCACAGCCGTTTCGTTTTGCTGGCTCATATCCCACTCCTCAACTCAGACATCAGCATTATAGCCGAAAAAGACAAAAAAGCCCCTCTATGAGTGCATAGAGAGGCTTTTAAATAAACTTGGTGGAGCCGGAGAGATTCGAACTCTCGTCCAAAGTGCGCGTTAGCAAACGTCTACGAGCGTAGGAAAGGTTTATCGTCAATCAGCCCAGTCGCTTTCCGTCGGCTAAAAACTGATCCAAGCGTTTAACCCCGCCGGGCTTGGTGACAAATTTCGCTTTCACCCTATCACCATCAGGTTTCCGCTAGCATGCATCAGGGACCCACGGCAGCGGCATGCTGGCTACCATGAGTGGCCACCCTCAGTCTGTCGAGGGTAACTTCAACTACTAAGCAGCTTTAAGCTGTTTTTTGCTGAAGTCTACGGCGATTACGTTATCGTTGGCATTTAATTGCCTTGCTTGTTGTTAACGGGGAACAGCACCCCGACCCGCAGTTTACCACCATCATCACCCTGTCAAATCCAAATCGGCCCCATAAAGCTGTGTTTTAAGGAACATGCTTTCCCCAAAAGGCAACTTTACGGGTGTTTGGCATAAAAAAGGCTAGGCAGAATCACCACATATTCAATTATCAAGGTACCCCATAACACCACCATAGCATAGGACGATGGGTTCCGCTAGATGTTTCCAGAATAGATCGCACTAAAATCTTAATCTCTCTATAGGATTTTCACATTTTTTAGGCAGTTCCTTCCATTAGTAGATTTATCAAGGGGGACTCCTGTCCCCCTTGTACCCCCTGTTGGAGGGGGCTCAGAGTTTTTTCACGAGCACCGAGCCCCCTCCAAACCTCCCCTTGCCTCCGGAGAAGCATTGCTTATGGCTACGCAAGGAGGAGGTATACTTCCATAGGATTATCTGGTTACCTGCCCTGTTTGAGCGCGCTGAGTTATAACGATGGCCCGACTGAATCCTTGCAAGGCGGGCCACATTAACCTGCATGAAGCGCGCGCAGTTTGCAGGTGGCCTAGCGCGGGGTTCTCCCAGGGGCTTCATTTCCAGCCCCTGGGAAAATTAAGCCCTTGGGCTCTTAGGAGAGTTAAACCAAAACATGTCAGTCTAAACCTGATACAATCAAGGCATACGGTTGGGCTAGGGAGTGAGTTTGATGCGTTCTGTGCTATTGCTTTGTCTCGTTGTTTTTTTGAGCTTGTTCACAGGCTGTAGTGAACAGTCTACCGCCAATCCACCCGCTGCCGATTATCTGGCCAACGGCACCCCGGCCAGCGATTTTGTCATTATCCCCGGCCAGCGGGTTGGGCCGATAACCCCCAGCGCCACAAAGGCCGATTTAATCAGAATTTATGGGGTTGAAAACGTGCAAGATGGCGGTTTTTACATAGCCGAAGGAGCTTGTGAACCGGGGACGATACTTTTTCCCAATGACCCCATCAAGCGGGTCGAAATCACCTGGGGCGATACAAAACAGCAGGCCTACCCCACGCAAATCCAATGGATGGAAGAAAAAACCGTCTGGCACACCCCTGAAGGCATTACGATGGGTACCAGCGCCAAAAAGCTGCTGGAACTCAACGAAGGCCCCTTTACCGTGGGCGGGTTTAGCTGGGATTACGGCGGGTATATCAGTTCTTGGAGAGGCGGGAAGCTGGAAAAAGCCCTGGATGATCCGGGGTTTTCGGTGCGGCTGGATATTACCGGCGAGATCCCTGAAACCACGGATGATATTTTCGGGGATCGCCAGGTCCAAAGCGAGCAGCTAGCTGGCTTTGAAGAAAGCGTGACGGTCTCTCGCCTGATCCTGATGTTTTCGGAGAACACCCAAAAATTCCCCTACACCGGCGAAGAACAAATGCCGTGTGACGAGATCCCCTCTCCTTAGGGGCCTCTCCTGAATGTGCCGGCAATCAGCATGATGACACACCATTCAAAATGATTGCCTATACCGCAGATTTTCTTTAATAATCAACGGTTCAATCAAAAACAAATTAGGATTCTCCGGCTCAATACGCACTTTGACGCCTTGAACATCCATATCTCCAAACACTTGCAGGCGGGTAAAATTGGCGATGCTTTCGCCCCGCTCGCCCACTTCTGGATTATTTTCTACGGTGAGCGGCTTATCCATGATAAACGTATGAGAACTGCCGTGAACAAACAGGACCGGGCGATCAAAATTCAGCGTTTCTTGCTGAATCCGTGTGAGCATCTCTTCAAAACCAGGACGTTTCTTGCTTTTTTTCTCAAAGAGCGGATCGGCATGGGTGAAAATCACGATGCCCTTGGCGTCGGTGCTTCTGGCCTGGTCAAAGCCTTCCTGAATCCAGGTTAAATTGGCCTGGTTCCGCTGGGTAAATTCCGCCACGCTCCCCGCCGCATCTTTCAAGGCTTCCACGTCGAAGGCGCCCTCTTTTTTCTTGCTCTCTCTGGGCAGGTTGTTTTGCTTGCCCACGGTATGAATGGTCAGAAACACCACACCGTCCGCTGTCCAGCGCAAATTCTCCGGGTATTGCGCTTGTTGGGTTATGGCCAAAGACTGGTTAAATTGTAGCGGTGAATACAACGCTTTTCGCAAGTAGGCGAGCCTTTCCAGCGGATCCCAGCTTCCGGCGGAGGGAATATGGCAATCCGTCCAGTCGTTATCCCCCAAAGTCACCGCCAGGGGCGGCTCCAGCTTCCGAAAACGTTGGAACACCCGCTCATAGGTTTCGTTGGCACAGGAGGTATCGCTGGTTTTGAGATCCCCAATATGCACCACAAAGCGGGGGGCTTCAGCATTCACGCGCTCCAACAACCTGTCCATTCGGGTGTAATCCTCAGGCAGGTGGTACGGCATATCCCCGATGGCGATAAACGACGATGCGGTTTTTCCAGGCGGGGTGGCTGTTGAGTGACAGCCACCCCAGGACATCACGCTAAGACACGCCAAAAGCGTTAGAGGCCTGAAAAACACACCGCGTTGAATCACCGCTCACGTCCCCGCTCATTATGGGGTTCTTCCCCTCAGCTTGCTAGAAAAAAGTGGTGCCGGTGGTCAGAGTCGAACTGACATGGATTTCTCCGCTCGATTTTGAGTATAGAGCCTAAAGGAACGTCTACCATTATACTCGCTACCGCTCGTAGTTCAACAACACCACACCGACTTCTACATTTTACCACTGGCTAGCCATTCATGGACCTTTTTAAAATTTCATCAGTATCTAAAGCCCTCTAGTATCTTTTGTCTTACCTCTACATAAAGGGGGGTAATGGGGTCTAGCTGGCGCACCTTCCACCCCAAGAAAGTGCGCTACCTCGTTACCCTCCTTGTAAGGGAGGAACTCTACCTCTATACAGAAAACCCTTTAAAAATTGAAAGCTGAAACCCAACTATATCAAGGGTAGGTTTGTGAGAGAGCAACCATACAGAAAACTATTGATTTCTGTATATGGATGAGCTAATCTACAGACAGAGCAGTAAAGCAGGAGCCTTCAAAGTGAGCAGCAAGCCCAAAAGAGTTGCCTTCTATGTTCGAGTATCGACCAACGATCAAACTGTTGAAAACCAACTGCAAGAACTTTATCGGACAGCGGAAAATCATGGTTGGGAAGTTGTTGCAGAGATTAGAGATGAGGGCATCAGTGGGGCTAAAGGACGCAAGGATCGTCCCGGCTTTAATGAACTTTATAAGGGGGTTCAAAAGAGAGCGTTCGATATTGTTGCCTCCTGGTCTGCCGATAGGTTGAGTAGAAGCACACTAGACCTGTGCGAGCTGGTGGAACTACTTAATTCTAAAGGGATTGATCTCTACTTGGAAAAAGAATCCATTGATACACAAACTCCAATGGGAAAGGCTATGTTTCAAATTTCCGCTGTCTTTGCAGAGTTGGAACGTGGCCGGATTAGAGAACGTGTAGTTGCGGGGCTAGAAAGAGCCAAGGCCCAAGGAAAGAAGCTAGGCAGACCCAGAGTGAGCCCTGAAATAGAACAGGCAATCCGGGATGCTAAAGCAGAAAAGAAAGGTATCTTGAGGATCGCTAAAGAAGTTGGTGTTGGTACCGCTACTGTTCAACGGGTCTTAAACCAGAAGTCTGCTTAACAACTTTGCCCTTGCTTTCCTATCAGGCTCATCTATTATATGATTGATAGATATGATTAAGACTTCTGGCAAAATTAAATACCTTTGGTGGGTCTTGGCTTTCTTTATTGGATTTCCTGTGATTCTTATGCATGTTATTCCTTTCTGGTACGGCTTTTTTTGGGGAAGCAACTCAACTATCCCTCCAGAGAAACAGGTTGTGGCTAATCAGAATGGTCGATATGTTCTTTTTGAAGCGGCACATTCACCAACGATGCTTTTGGATACTCAAACCGGCAATACTTGGAAAACCTCTATCTGTAGTGCAGATGAAGGATTGAGATCCCATGCTGACTGTTGGGTAGAGATGGCTTTTTTTCAAGCTAAGTAATTGGCAATCGGTAAGGGTAACACAAAGGCCATACCTAGCCAGCTCTCTCAAACACTTGTTTCCAAGTCTTGTATTCCTCTTTGGTTCGCCTGTCAATTGGCCCTTCTAGTTGCTCATATTGAAAGCCCGTTGCAAGAACAGGCATCAGATCATGCCACTTTTTGCTTGTACGTGTCTCCTTGATATCCACTATACAACGAGAAAAGGGCTTTTCCTGGTTCGGCCAATCCACGTATTCAAACCGGAAGTTATAACCACAGACCATCCTTTTGTTTGGAACGGCGCTAAACAGCTCTAGCATGTTTTCTATACCAGTTCCAACGGCAAACTTATCTTTAACCAACCACCTTAACTCTTGGCCTTTATGCGGCGCTAAAGTCATCTGAATCCTCCTCATTGTCTTCCAATCTTTCCTCATCCACCCAACCCCAAGACATGGCTAGACGGTCAATATTTGCATCATCCATCCGTCGCTTTCTTGCCTCATAGTCTTTAGACTTAGGCTTCTCCCGAATTGTCGCCAAGCCCTCATCCTCGCACTCATCACAATATCGCCATGTTTGAGGGGAGGGCCACCGACCTAGATCCAACCAGAGGAAGATCCTGGCACATGCTGGGTTCTTACATATATATTGCATGTAGGTTTCAGACAAATTAAAGCCTCCTTTCAAAGGCATAACTAAAAAACTAAAGGGGAAAACACCCTTCAGGCAAACTATAGAGGGAACCGTAGGCTGACTTTAAGCCAAGGCTCCAAGTTGTTTTGTTGAGTGAGGGAAAGAAAGGCCCTCTATTTTTTGACCCTGGTCTTACTACCGAATCAAGAAAAAGTCTTGAAATTATGGCTCACTCAATTACAGAAATTAAATATATCCAATAGCTTTATGATCCTAAATTAATTGCAAGAAT
>CAYLWC010000016.1:0-60241 GCA_964387265.1 uncultured Vampirovibrionales bacterium
ATATTATACTGTATGCTTGTTGTTTTTCAATATATTATTCAATTTATTGCTGTATTCCAGAATATTTATGGGCTTGCTTGCCAGGTCGCGCGCTTTCAACACCCAAGTAAAAGAACACCTCGACTGCGTTTCCAGGTCGAGGTTATTTTGATGGGTGGGGTTGAAATATATTGCTGGGTTATCTTGCTTGTTTATCGGTGACCAGGCTAAAGAATCTCAATTCCTGATTCGGGTTTTTGCTTGTTCTGTCGCCATTTTGTTTTTTCGAAGAGGTGTCCTCTTCCTCATGTTGCAGCTTGATGAGCTTCATGACATCAAAACTGGAGACGACGCCAATAATTTCGCCCTTGGCATCCTGTACAAAAATCCGGTGAATGTGTTTTGAAAGCATCATCTCAACGGCTTTTTCCACAGGAAAGCTTTTGTTAATGCAAAGCGGCAATTGCGGGTTCATGACATCCTTACCAATGGCTTGATCCAGCGAGCCTTTTTCTTTGATCAGGTTTAGTATCTTGCTTCCGGCGAGATCTGTCTTTGAAATAACGCCTACATACTCCCCTTTACTATTGGTAACTGGCGCGCCGCTGATGTGTGCCCGCTCCATCAAATTAATAATCAAGGGTAACGGGTCATCTTCGTTAATATGAATGGGCTTGCTGGACATAATATCTTGCACCAGGACTTGTTGAGACTTTGACATATTTTCACTCCGACCAGAACATTCATTTCTCAATTTTAGATATCGTCATTGAAAATGAGATCTTGATAAAAAATTGTGATTTGTAAAACTTTCGATTTATAAATTAGAACCATAGGACTCTTGACGGAGATGATGTCCCATAAAAACCCCCCAAGTAAGGCCCATGGTGTCAGATTTGGAATTGGTGCGCGT
The DNA here is from genome assembly GCA_964387265.1 of uncultured Vampirovibrionales bacterium. Taxonomy (GTDB): domain Bacteria; phylum Cyanobacteriota; class Vampirovibrionia; order Vampirovibrionales; family Vampirovibrionaceae; genus CAYLWC01. The sequence continues at coordinate 893 of CAYLWC010000016.1, forward strand.
TATGGCCGCTTTAGCAGCTTCAGAAGCTCTTTTGCCAACTTGTCGCTACTGCCTTCAAAAGGCAGTGCGGTTTCAGAGATGGATTCCAGAGTCGGGATGAGAGGTTGGTATAATTCCTGGTACTTTTGACCTGATTTGTCCGTTTGCCTGGTTTTTTCAATCAGTCGTTTCAGGATGTCTTCCCGCATTGGTTCATAGTTGTGATAATCCAAAAGCTTTTTAAGCCTTTCTGGGGCTTCTGCACCATCAAAAAGCTTTTGCACAAACTCGCCCTGATCGGACCAGTAGTCATCCCAATGTTCCACAAGACCTAAGTGGTGAGATAATCCGTCATGAAGCTGGGTCTTTTTAAAGATATTATTAAAGACCTTGAGCATTGGCTCTGCGTATTTAACCAACGCACGGGCTTTGGGGTGTCGCAAAGGGTCTTCCTTGAAGCTTTCCAGCTGATAGCTGACAGAGGATTTTCGGGGAGTGACAACTAGGTTGAGGCGACCTTTCTGGTTGTCATCATGTGCCGCGTCATCCGGCTCAACCAGCCCATCACTGGGGCTGGAGATAGAAATGGTGGATGTATCAAAGGGGTTGGGGGTGTTTCTGATTTTCTGAATATTTTCGCTGTGTTTATCCATTTGGGGGATAGCCGGGTAAATGGTACCCAGAACATGATGGATCAGCTCCCGGTAAGGCTTTTGTAAGGGGCGGGGAACGATAACATCCAATTTCTTGAACGCTTCGTCGATAGATTTGGGAACCCGCTTTTTCCCACTAATGGGGGAACCCAGGGAAATAACCAGCCCCAAGTCATCGGCATGGCGCTCAAGCATGGTGTTTAATCCGATTAAGCCCCCCAGACTATGGCCGACAATCACCATTCGGGGCGCAATATGATCAATGACCCGGTTGGCGATTTTCTGGGACTGATCCCCGGAGGTATCCCAGGGAAGCGTCTGGAGAAACTGTCTCCGGCACTCGCTAAGAATACTGGCCAAGGTTTGTTTGTTGTTGCCTTCCGGGTTCAGGGCAAGGACTCTTCTGGGATACTGGCTCTCCAGAAGAACTTTTCGGATGCCTTGCGCGATCACCGATGCCCGGTATGAGTTATCCAGCTTAAGAAAGGCCTTGATCACCCGAATCTGCTTTTCTTCATCGTCCCCCACCTGATCCAGTTTGCTGTAAAGTTTTCTCAGGTTGCCCTGGGCGGATTCGATGCGGCTCTCGTCAATCTTGTTTCGGAGCCAGTCGGTAGAGATTCTGAAAGACTGGGCCGTACCGATGCCAGGGACTTTGACACTTCTAACCCGGCGGGGGTGACCGTTTCTGGAAAAGTAATCGGTAATGCCGGTCACCGTCGCCTTGGGGCCAAACATGCCCGGAATAGCAAAAATATCACTCCCATCGGGAATCACGAAGGTGTTTTTCCCTGAAAAACGAATCCCAGGGTACTTGGGTACAGAATGTGCCTGTCCTGAAAAAGCGGTTTGCATCATAATATATATCTCTGGTATATCAATCGCTGAATGGCATGCCCTTGCACTATCAAACACTGGTGAACCGAAAAAGATGCGATTGTTATTCATGTGTATTACAAGAAGCCGACAACGTCAATCCATATTGGAAGAACAGAAATTATTTCTCCAAACGGCCTGTGCTTATTATCTTTATAAACCAAACTCAGACATTGTTCTTCGTTATTAGGGGACATCTAACTGAATGTCTAATATATTGTTTTTATAAATATAGAAAGTTGACCAATTGTGATTGATGCTCAGATCCTTCAAACTGGCATTGATACTCGCAAGGGATATCCGCTGGATTCGTAAAGCAAGTTCTTATGTTCCTGAGTCAGGTGGGTTTCATGAGTCCCGAATATCCCTACGACGGATGAGGAGGGAATCATCATGGTGAAAAATCGCGAGGGTAAAATGACGGTAGAGGAAGCGGGCCGTAAGGGGGGGGAGCGAACGGCAAAGACCCACGGGCGTGAATTCTACGAGCAAATCGGCAGGAAGGGCGGTGAGGCCCGTAAACAGGAACTGGGTCATGAGGGATATGTGGAGTTGGGAAAAAAAGGGGGAGAGGCGACCGCTGAGAGCCATGGACGGGAATTTTACCAGGAAATCGGTAAAAAGGGTGGAGAGGCACGCCGGGAGGAACTCGGAACGGAAGGATACTCCAGACTGGGTCGCAAAGGCGGCGGCGTCCGAGGCCGGCAGACTGACTAAAGCCTTCGGTTTCATTCCTGCTTTTAAGGCGGGCAAAATGCGAAGCGGGCCGTCCGAGTTGAACGGCCCGACTCGTTGTTGGTAAAACGCCCCTACACCTCCCAGCGAGCTTGTGCCGGGTACTCTTCAATGACCATATCCACGCCCTCTCTTTGACTCATATTGACTGCGTAGGCAATGGCTTCTTCCTGGGTGTCAAAATGAACCTGAGGTTCCTGGGGTTTGTTGGTGGTGTAAACATTCCACCCCCCTCTGACAGGATCTGGAACCACGTGGTATGGTGCCTGCGGATCATGAAAACGTTCGGTCATCTTCCCGGCTCCTATCCGTTTGTAATTGCCTCATAGGTTACATTGGGCCTTGCGCCTGACTGACTGAATGATTGCTATGAGTTGATTGCTTCGTTTCTCGTTGTACCAAACGCTATCATATCTAACGCGCTATCTAACGCCTTTCATTCTCGTTTGCACTTGGGCAAGGTCAATGTCAGATGCATTGTCTGATCTCCTGCCAAGTAAATGCAATTCCACAGGTGTCTATAATTCTCCTTGCTGAGACGCTTGTTCCCAAAGAATGAGGCGGTATGCTAAAGTCAGGTCATTGCACAGGAGGCAAGTGATGGTCAGTATTGGTGTGCTGGACTTTGTGAAACGACAAACACCAGAGAGTCCATATAATCACTTTGAGGGAAGTTGGGAGGAGCTTGCAAGCATTGTCGCTGAACAATGGGAACATCGACAGGTATCGCCCCATAATTCGCAAGTCATGCTGGTGCCCATCCCCCAAACGCTCGTTCATCGGTTTTATACCAGCATCGTACCGGTTACTCCCGATATGACGCTGAAAGCCGAATTCTCGCCAAGAGTCGTGGGGGAAGAACCGTACATTCAGGTTTCAGCCATCGGGACTTCCAAACAGCCAGCAAAACGGGTGGAGATTATTTGTTACAGCCATGAGGTTCTGGCGAAGGACGGCGACGCCCCCCCGACCCGAGAAGCCGATTATTACATTGTTTCGGTGAACGCCTACGCGTCAGGTGAACTGGAACCGATGAGCCCGATGACCATGGCCCGTAATTTCCTGAATCTCAAGGGAGGGACTCAGCCGGAAGTCCCCTATACCGCCGAGGAATTTGCGCAGGCGATTGTTTACTGGAGTCGGCATGCACGTATCGGCAAAAATGATTAGTTTTCTGGGTGTAGGAAGAACTAAGAGAGTCCCAGGTACTGAATGAACCTGGGACTCTAATTGCCCCGAGCCGGACTTGAACCGGCACACTCTTGCGAGCAACGGATTTTAAGTCCGCAGCGTCTACCATTCCGCCACCGGGGCACAGGAACAAAATTGCGACGCAAGACAAATTCTACCCAAAAGGCAAGGGGGATGAAAGCGATTCTTGGGAAGGATTCTTTGAAAATTCACAGTGGGATTGTGTATCTTTTTTGTTACATTTGATCCCAGTTGGTTTATGGATATGACCGAGTGGGTATAAAACGGTATTAGGGAATATGCGCTGGGTGGATATATGAATACATTGCTTCTGGCTCCGGAAAAAGCCTTTCCGCTCCAGGTCATTCGTTACCGTACCGGTTGGGCGATTATGTTGATGCAGCCTGATGGTGAGCAGCGGCACTTACTGCGCCCGGGCTGGGAAACTGAAACCCGTTCTCCCTATGTGTTCCAGACACCTCAGGAAGCCTGGAACTTCTTGAAACAGTTGTTCATGTTTTGCCTGAAACAGCAACATACCCTCTACTTGGGGACGGATAAGGTCATGAACTGTGAGCGGTGTGGCCGGGTCTTTCGGGCCCGTTTTTATGGGTATTGTCCAGGTTGTATGCAGGAGAACAGGGATATGCTTCAGCAGATCTGGCAGGGCATCTACTTTCAGACTGGCTCTCAAGATCATGCGTTGGAGCGGATCTCGGCTTTGCTTCGTATCCCCAAGTCGCAATTGAAGGAGGCTCAAGCGGCGTACCTGGAATATTTTCGTAAAAACATGGTGGAAACCTCATCCAGTTCCAGGAATGACCGTTGGGCAGCCTTGTTACCTGAACCCTCCAGGTCGGCAAGTATCCCCAAAACCTCAAAAAAGCCAACCATCCGAAGAAAGCAGGAGCTTGACGTTGAGGAAAAGCGGCTGGGTACGCCACAAAGCAGCTCCATTGATGAAAATCCGGCCCGTTTTATTCAGTATGGCTTTAAGCAAGGGCACTCATAAACGCTTAAGCAGCTGTGCCTTCAAACAACGCTTTGATTTCTGGTTTTGACAGTTGGATGAGAGTCAGCACGCCCAATACGGTTCCAAAGGGAAAGACCGCGCACTCAACGGCGGCAATGACAATAATAAACGTATAGCGCTTTCGTTGGGCGATCCATCGTCCTGTCATCACGACCAGAACCGCGAAAACACTGGCCAATACCATCCAAAATGTGGCAAAAATCACAAAAAACCAGCCAAAAAACGCCGGAGGGCATTGCTGATTATCGCACCACTGTTCCGGCTGAAAAACAATACTCAGGCCAACCAGCAGATGAATAACCGGGAACAACGCCAACAAAAGTAGAATGCCCGCCACAACATAGTGAAAAATGCTTAAAAGTTTTAAAGGTTGCTGGTATGACTCGCTCATCTTAACCGACAGGGCGATGGACGCCGGGCAAAGCCGCTTCCACTACTTTAATCTGATACGTATTCCGTAAATCCCGCCAGATGCTTCGGGCTTTGGTATAAAACTCAATCGACCGTTGCAGGTTCTTTTTGCTGAGTTCACTGGGTGCATTAGAAGCCAGGCTTTTATAGAGGGTGCCGATGGCATAGGCTGTATCTGCTACCAGAGGGCTGAAGCGGGTTTTGATGACTTCCGGCCATTGGGCTTCCAGTAGCTTACCGGCTTGCTTGATATTTCCTTGCCGCATCATACACAGGGCGTACTGATTGGTGAGCAGGAATCGTTCCCGTGTATTATCAATATCTGGCTTGCTGGCAATGCGTAAGGCGTTCTCGGAAAGCTCCAGGGCCGATTCTAGATTACCGAGCGCCAGTTCCGTTTCGGTCAGAAAGCGCCATCCTTGGAGGGCGGTGGTCGCGAATTTATGCTCGGCGCTCTGGTAGATGGCTTGTTCCAGAATTTTTTTGGATTCCGTGTAATTACCCTGGCCAAACTCAATGCGTCCGGCGAAATTCTGCGCCTGAATCCAGGTATGGAAATCCTTGACCTCTTCTGACTTGGACAGTACCGTCAGGGTCAGCTGTCGTGCGCTATCCCAATGTCCCAGCTCACAATGGTATGCCATGCTGAGTAAGCCCCATTGGGCCAGGAACCAATCGTTATCCGGCATGACCTCAATCTGGTTGAGCAGGCTGATGGCTTGCCGCTCACAGGCCTCATAGTTTCCCTTTGCGATAAAACCTGTCCCCAAAGCCAGCTGGGAGGCAATGTTGAGTCCTTCCATTTCACGCTCTCGGGAAAAACTGCCAATTTCCTCAATGAGCGAGAAGGCCGTGTTATCACATTGGGTGATCAGGACTTGGGCCAGGATAAGCTTGGCGCTCAGGTAGGCGTTAAAGGCTTCCGGGTCACTGGTCAGTGAATGACGCTGGGAAAGCGGGGTTATTTGATTTTCGAACACGCTTCGTGCCTCGTTCTGCTTACCCAGAATGTACAGATACTCCACCTTGCTGGCGAGCAGTGTCAGTTCTTCCAGCGGGTAGGCCCCATGATTCAATAGGTTTAATGAGCGTTCCAGACTTTCCAGGGCACTTTCAAACTGTCCCTGGTACTCAAAGCTAGAGGATAGCAAACCATACGCCTCAAACAGCTTGGCAGTGTTCCCCTCCTGGCTCTGATAATAGACCACCCATTGTAATAACCGCGATACCAGCTCGGGATTGTACAGGATGTTAAAAATACTAAGATTTTCGTGAATTCGGGATTCCAGCTCGCGGGTTTCGGCGGTGGCCCCGGTCATCTTGGCTGTATCCAGCAGATCCAGCGCATGGAACATCGCCAGATTCATTCCGACCAGGGATCCCGCATGGGCAGCCTGAATCCCGGTCAGGTTCCAGTATGAGAATGCCCGGTTCAGCAAATCCCCTTCCTCGGCATGGAACGCCATCAAGGCTGGATTGACCGTGGTCTTGTTATTGATGTCACTTTCCAGCGATTCGCTGACCAGCTGGTGCATTTGTTTTCGGGTCTCCGGGTCGATACCGGAATAGATTGCCTGCCATAATTGCCCGTGTCTGAACCGTCCGGTGCTGACCGCATCCGGCATCAGGAAGCCATGGTTAAAGAGTTCGTTCATCAGTTGGGCAAATTCCTGTTCTTCGGCTTGAGAAAGGGCAAGCAACAGACCCACCTGAAAACGCTCGCCCAGCACACTGGCCAGCTCCAGCAGGTAACGGGCGTCGTCCGAGAGGAAGGACAACCGTTTTCGTATGACTTCCATCAAGGTATCCGGCAGGTGGATGGGGCCATTTATCTGTTCTTCGGCGGGAATGAACTTGAATGTCTCGGGGTGGACCGAGAGAAAACCTTGCAGATGGAGTAATCTTAGGGATTCTTCGAGGTAAAGCGGCAATCCGTGAGCGTATTCTAGTAACGTTTCAACCCAGTGTTCCGGGAATTCTCTGAGGTTACCACCCAGGGGGCCGTCATCCAGAAACTTTAGCGACTCCGCATGGTTCAGGTCGGAGATGACCAGCTCTCTATAGGGCGACCACTGAAGTGCCTGCTCCAGGGTGCCAGTGGGATATAAGTCTCGAGTATGGGTTAAAACCAGCATAACAGGATGCTGGAGCAGGTTCTGTTTCAGTAGGTTCGCCAACACATCCAGGGAGGCGGTATCCATCCAGGCCAAATCCTCAATCACCAGAACAACCGGCTTTTTCGTTGCCATGGTGATGAGCAGATGAAACAGGAACTCATCAAGTAGTCCAAGCTTTTCCCGAGACTCAATGGTCAGGGGTTTTAAAGGATTCACGGACAGGAGCTCCAGCAGAACCTGTCGAAACTCGGCCAGTCGGGGTGCCGGTAAGTCTGTGGCCGGATCGGAGGGTTCAAAGATATGGGTGAGGAACTGTTCCGCCTGCTGAATGACATCTTGTTCAGGATACCCTTCCAGGGAGAGCCCAATTGTATTGAGCATCATTTCGGTCCAGAACATCAGGGGCAGGTTGGTGTGCTCAAACCTGCGGTAGTTTTGTGCACCCAGCCAGATAGCCTTCTGGCTTTCCTGATCAACCTGGTACCGGGCTATCTGGATGATATTGCTTTTCCCCAGGCCGTCTGAAGCGGAGACTGATAGGGTTTTCCCCGTTGGTTTCCCGCTTTGAGAATCAAGAAAGGTTGAAAATTCTGCGGTGAGGGCTTCAATGGCTTGCTGATAGCTCAGATTGGATGTTCGGGTCGCTTTGCGCATTACCAGAACCGGCGGCTGATAGGTGACTTTCTCCGGCTCCCTTTGAGGTGTTAGGATGCTGGACGCGGACGGCTGCCGGGGAGGAGGCCCCATTTCGGGAGTAGCGTCAGACTCCGTATAGGGAGACATGACACTGGGTTCTGAGCGTAGCTCTGAGTGTGGGCTGCTTTCCTGCTTGACCTCTGCTTGTAGAAACTGCTCTTTCAGGGGGGCGGTTTCTGAGGCTACCCGGAGTATCCGGTAAAATGTACGCATCTGCTCGCCAATAGGAAGGGGACCAATGGTTTCCACGGTGTATTGTTTCCGAACCAGTTTATAGAGTGGCTCACTGATGACCACTGTACCTGGTCTGGCCAAAGAACGCTCCGTGGCGGATGTAATGGATTGTTCTCCCCCCTGGGTTTTAATATCCACGCCAATCCGGAATTGCACCGTAACGTCCTTCATTCGAAATTCTTCGGATAAAAGCTTTAGGGAAAACCGGATGGCTTTATGGGCGGACTCTTCTAGTGAATTTTCATGAGGAAATCCAACAAACAGAAGCTGGTTTCTGGCCAACTCAACCAGCCCGTTGGCGGCGGTGGCGCGTTCTTCTACAAACGTGAAACAATCTCGCTTAAACTGTTCAATCTCATTGGGATCATCGGTGGTTCCAGCCAACTGGGGAAAATTCAAAAACTCTAAAGAGAGCAACGCGTATTCCTCAAGGCCCAATGTTGCATCCAATGGGCTGGATTCCACCCAGCCAGCCTGAGGCGAGGGGGGCGATGAGAGAGGCTCTCGTGGTGTCGCATCTTGCGACGGGCGTTCTGTTAGGGGAAGTTCTGAAACAGGAGAGGTCTGGGTATCTGGCTGCTCAGGGGGTGTCAGTTGGGAGGTTTCTGCCGGAGAGGAGGGAGGAGAGACGTTCTCTTCCCGGACTTGCTCTCTGAGCCGCTCTTTAGGAGGCTCGGGCGATTGCGCCTGGGGAACGACAGGAGGCGCAGGCTGGCTGGCCAGTTTTTCCAGTCTTTTTTTGGATGATGCTACCGGCTCCGGTTCTGCCTGACGCGATGCTGGAGGTTCGACTTCCTCGCCAGCGATGAGTTGCTTACCGCAGTTACCACAGAATTTTTGTCCGGGCAGGTTAATGAAGCCGCAAACCGGACAGTTGTTGTTTAACTTGTGGCCGCATTTGCCGCAAAAAATGTTTTCATCAGCGTTTGGGTTGCCGCAACGAGTGCAAGGCTGCATCCAAATCCTCTTCCTGAAAAAAAGAACTCTCTATCGTTCCCCTAATAGTATATCCAATAAAAACAATTAGGGGATCCGGGGTCATGGGTCAGGTTACAAAACTTTATCGGGGCCATAGAGGGGAAGGGTTCAAAGTTCAACCGGGCTCCCTGAATCATGAGTCGGATAAGGGCAGGCCTCCGTATGCCAGATCGCTCTCATTGGTAATGGTATCCCGGACGGCCATTAACTCTGGGAAAAACCGAACCTTGGCGCCCTTCTGTAAAACCTGTGAGGAAAGCCCTTTCAAAGAGTGTGAATTTGCTCCGATGGTTCGGGCTACCATCGCAAAGTGATGGGTGCGCCACTTATGAAAAAGATCATCGAAATCAACCATGCACTCAGACAGGGTATGAAGCTCGATATGTCGCTCATAGTTCATGTAGATTTCTTTTAACGAGACGTTGGCCCCCTCGACCACCTCAATATACCCGGCCCAAAGACGATCAGGATACTCTAGAAGCCAGTTGAACCCTGGAGACTCCATCCCGCTGCCCCGGCCCAGGGCGGTTCTAATCTTTAAATACTCCGCTACACTAATGTGGGTGGCGATCAGATCCAGTTGGGCCATCAGCACCCGCTGAATATCAGCCACATGACGAAAGGAACGAACCGCCAGCAAAAGCTGCCGGTTTTTCATAAACGTCAAAATCCGGTCCAGTTCATGGATCATCAACTTCATCCAGAGTTCAGACGCCTGGTGGGTCACCTGAAAAAGCAGTTCTTCCGGGCTGGCCATTTGTTCAATGGGTTTTTGCAGGCTCAGCAGCTCGGTGATCCGCAGGTATTTTTCATAATCGGTTTTCCCTTCCCCGATGGGGAAGGTCCGTTGATAGTATGTATAAGCGTTCATCGTGGGTCGGTCCTTTCAAAAGAGAAATTCAAAAAATGGCATGGCCGGGCCGTGAACCTGTTCAGGAGGTGAATGAGCTCGTAATAACCGCAGATAGTGAAAATTTCAGAATATAAAACCACATGATCAGCCCGCTCCCAGAACACTGAAGGTTTCCTCGGTTTTTTGGAAAATCATTTCTTTCAGGTGTGGATGCTGCGTAAGGAATAAAGGATTATTTACAATCTCAAAAGCGCTGGTTCTGGCAATTTCCAGAATCGCCTGATCCTGAACCAGATCCGCAAGGACCAAGTCCGGTAAGCCGCTTTGCCGGGTGCCAAGGAACTCTCCGGGACCCCGAGTTTCTAGGTCATACTGGGCGATTCTAAACCCATCCTGGGTTTCTACCATAATGCCCAGACGTTCCATGGTCTCTTGTCCTCGGGAATCAGATACCAACACACAATAAGACTGATGTTCTCCACGGCCCACTCTCCCTCGAAGCTGGTGAAGCTGGGCCAGGCCAAAGCGATCGGCATTGGCGATCATCATCACGGTCGCATTGGGGACATCGACCCCCACTTCCACCACGGTTGTACTCACCAGAATATCCAGATCCCCCCGGGCAAAGGCCGACATCACGCTGTCTTTTTCTTCCGGGCGCATTTTGCCGTGAAGCAAGCCAATCCGCAAATCAGGAAAGACCTCTTGCTGTAAATGCTCCGCTTCGGTGGTGGCGGCTTTGGCAGCCAGGGTTTCCGACTCTTCAATCAGCGGGAATACCACGTAGACTTGTCGGCCCTTGAGGATTTCCGTCCGCATGAGCTGATACGCCTGATTGCTTTTGCTGGAGGGGAGCAAAATGGTTTGAATGGGGGTCCGACCAGGAGGGAGTTCATCCAGTAAGGACACATCCAGATCCCCATGCAGGGTCATGGCAAGCGATCGGGGAATGGGGGTTGCGGTCATGGTGAGCATCTCAGGGTGATCGCCTTTATTTTTCAGCAAGGTCCGCTGCCGGACGCCGAAACGGTGTTGTTCATCTACCACAACCAGGCCGAGTCGCTGAAACTCGATGCTGTCTTGAATCAGCGCATGGGTGCCGACCACCGCGTAAATTTGCCCATTGAGCAGCCCTTGCTGAAGCTCTCGTCGCTCTTTGGCGGAATTTTTCCCTACACACAACCCGACTTTGAGCCCCAACGGAGTGAGCCACTCGATAAATTTACGGTAATGCTGCTCGGCGAGAATTTCAGTGGGTGCCATCAGGGCGGCCTGGTATCCGTTCTCAATAGCAATGAGCATCGTGAGCGCGGCAACCACGGTTTTTCCGCTCCCTACATCCCCTTGTAGCAGGCGGTACATGGGTTCAGGAGAAGAAAGATCATTTTTAATTTCTTCAAATACCCGCTGCTGTGCGCCCGTCAGCTGAAAAGGAAGCTGTTGCAAGAATTGCTCGGAGTAGCCACCGGAATGAATTTTCAGGGAGAGTCCCTTGACGGTTTGTTTGTACTGCTGCCGCAATAGGGCCAGGCGGATTTGAACGTAAAACAACTCGTCAAAGACCAGCCGTTGCCGTGCGGCCTCGTAATGCTGCCTACTTTCCGGGAAATGAATCTGTTGGAGGGCCTGGCGCAGATCGACAAATTGGTGTTGCCGAAGAATCTCTGTCGGGATCGGATCAATCAGCGTATCCAGATGCTCTTGCAGGGTGTTATAAATGGCTTTTCTGAGGATTCGGAGATTGAGCCCCTCGGTCAGCGGGTAAATGGGGACAATGCGTCCCGCATGGAGTGATTCGGGTTCATTCTCCCCGCTCTGGTAACTCAGGATTTCCAGTTGGGGCTTGTTAATGGCGGGGATCTTTTTATAGCTATCCCACTTGACCTTCCCGGACATCATGACCTCGGTGCCTTTGATAAAACGGCTTTTGTAGCTTTCCAGCTGCGCTCGGTTGGCTTTACCGTAAAACCAGCTGGCGGTGGCTAACCCGGTTTCATCCTGGATCGTGATATTTACTACGGTGATGTTTTTGTTGCGGGCCTGATACGCGTTAACCGAGCGGATGACCCCGATAATGGTCACTTCCTCGCCTTCAGTCAACTGGCCGATTTTGGCCCGGTTATTGTAGTCCAGGTACCGTCGTGGAAAGTAATACAGTAAATCCTCCACGGTGTGAACGCCCACCATGGCCAGAATGGTTGCCAGCCTCGGGCCCACGCCCTTGACGTATTGAACATCCATTTTATGAATGCTGGTGCTGGTCCCAGGGGCGGTAATTTGTGAAGTTTTCCGCTTGGTGGCAGGACCTAGGACAATCTGTTGCAGTAGCGTCTCAACAGACTCAACGGTGCTCATGCGCATGCCGAGATCCATCTGTTGATAGCTTTTGAATTTTTTCACCAGGTTGGAGAGATCCGGGTTTTCCTCCAGGCTCAGGCGGCTCAGCTCACCGAGCGTCTCGGCCATAAACCGGGAAAACGTTTTTTTTCGGCCCTGAACATCAATAAAGCGGTGTTGCTTCTCGTATTCCAGGGCCTGTTTCAGATCCTTGAGTTTAAGTTGCGCTTCCTCAATCGGGATCATCCCGTCTTCCCTCAGTGCTTCCTGTTAAAACGGATTTTGTTAAAGTGATTGGGTCCGTTCAAGAGTGGGCCGGTACTATATAATAATAGTACAACCCCGGTTGATTATCTCGCCGCAATGTTTGTCCGAGTGAATGGAGAGGATGATATCAGATGGTACGACGCTGGAAACATGCTTTATTGGGAGTCGCGCTGGTCATGGTGACCGGACAACAGGTTATGGCCGAAAACCCTGAAGCGGTGAAGCTCTATAATCAGGGCCTTGATACATACATGAATGGTCGCTCGCAGCAGGCGCTGGCCTTGTTTGAGCAAGCCATTCAAATAGATGCCCATTACGCGGATGCCTATTATAATATTGGGTCCATTCATTACCAGAACGGTCAATATGAAAAGGCGAAAGAGGCCTTTGCCAAGGCTCTGCAGATTAACCCCAACGATAATCAGGCCAAATATAACCTGGGGCTGAGTCATGAAAAATTGGGACAGTACAAGCAGGCTTATGACTTTATGGCCCAGATTCCGGTTTCCGACAAGAAATATGCCGATGCCCGAAAAAGGTTGGAAGATCTGAAACCCAGGTTGGCCTCTCTCCCTCAAGCCGCCCCTTCCGCATCCAAGAGCCCCGCCCAGGTGGAGGCAACAAAAACAGTGGAGCAAATGCTCCAGCAACTTAGCCAACAGGGCGCGTTGCAGCCACAGTCTGAAAAAGCCCAGACTGTTCTTGACACGGATGTGAAATTAACGGTTAAAACGTTTGCCAAGGGCTTTAGTGGACCGACCGGGATGACCATTGGCCCTGGGGGCTATATGTATGTGGCCAATTATTCAAAAAACACGATATATAAAGTCGGAGCCAACGGAGAAAAACTGGTCTTTGTGGAAGGAGAAGGTCTAAATGGCCCGATTGGTCTTACCTTCAACAGCAAGACCGGGGAATTATATGTGGCCAATTATCTGAAAAATAATATTGTTCGTGTCACAGCGGAAGGCGAAGTCTCTATCCTGGCTTCTGGACTGAACAAGCCCTATAATCTCTTTCTGGATGCGGTCAATAACGACCTGTATGTCTCCGAGCAAGAAACCAACAGTGTTTCAAAAATCGCATTACCTTAATTTGTAAGAAAACAGAAACCCCGGTGTACATCCGGGGTTCGTATCTGAATGGATTGTTGCCAATCCTTTCATGACACGTCAAATGTACCCGGATGGGTACGGTTTCCCCCTCTTTTCCTCACTTTTACTACATGGTTACCCATTTTGTTTGCCAACCTCCCACTGAACATCCAGAATCTCTGTGAGAAGCTGATGTTCGACGCGGGAATCCTTGGATTGAAACTCCCGAAGTTGATTCACCCAACCTGAAAATCGGTATTTGGAATTTTGGTTTACACGCTTCATACGGCTTGTGTGTACTCTTTGGTATGTGCTTAATCCGTTCTGACGGAGGCATAAAAAATAGAGAAGGTTTGTTGATGTTAGTTTGTTAAGGATTTGTTACAAGATCACGGAATGGACCGGATGGGTGAAAAAATCCTTGACGCAAACGAATACAGCCAACGTAACCGCTTTAAATTTAAAAAAATAATTAAAAAAGCTGGGCGCAATGAGTGCGTCATGAAAAAAGTGCTAAGATATAAAAAGTAGTTAGTGTGTTTGTTTATATATATTTTGAGTTATTTAAATCAGGCCTACATAGATTCCGGTGCGGAAACGCCCAGAAGATGTAAGGCCTGTTTTAGTGTTTTTTGCAGGGCTTTAATCAGCATCAGGCGTGCCTGGGTCACTTCCCGGTCCGGGGTTAAAATTCGGCAGACGTTATAGAATGAATGGAAATCGGCAGCCAGATCCAGCGTATACCGGGCAATCATATGTGGGGCTCTGAGTTTGGCCGCATCGATGATGAGATCCTCGAAGCTGTCTAGTCTCAGAATCAGGGTTTTGAGCGCTTCCCGAACCTGTTCATCCAGATCTTTAAACAGCGGGGCCAAGCTGGCGTTAGAGGCCTTGGCTTCCAGGTTCTCCAGTTCATCTGCTGTAAACGAGGCGTTGACAGTTTCTCCGGTATCCACGTTGGGGCTGCTTTCCACAGCGTTTCGTAAAATGCTGCAGCAGCGGGCATGGGCATACTGCGCGTAAAAGACCGGGTTTTCCTGAGTGGCCGACATTGCCAGCGCCACATCAAAATCCAGGGCGGTATCTGCTGATTTGGACACCATCCAGAACCGGGTGGCATCGACGCCTACTTCCTCTACCACGTCTTCCAGGGTCAGCATTTTTCGGCGTTTGCCCATCCGGGTTTTTTCACCGTCGATAATCAGGTTGACCAGTTGCCCCAGCAGCACTTCAAACTCGTTGGGATCATGGCCCAGGGCTTCAATAGCACCTCGCATCCGGGGGATATAACCATGGTGATCGGCCCCCCAGATATTAATATAACGGTTGTATTGCGGGTTTCCATTGTCATCCACCCGCGAGAACTTGTGATCATGATATGCAATATCCGCAGCCAGATAAGTATACAGACTGTCAGATTTGATCAGCACCCGATCCTTATCATCCCCGAAGGTGCTGGAACGGAACCAAAGCGCCCCTTCTTCCTCGTAAGTATGGCCATTGGCTTTAAGTTTTTCCAGGGCTTTTTCAATCATGTTGCGATCATGCAAGTACTCTTTCTCAGAGAACCACGCCTCAAACTCTACGCCAATTCGGCTAAGGAGTTTTTGCTGCTGCTCGAGTACGTGGTTCTTGGCAAACACAATCAGTGGGTTGATGTCATAATCCAGCCCCTGCTCGAACTCGCCGATGATATCCATCAGGGTGGCTTTTCGCTCAGGAACGGCCAGATATGCCTGGGCCAGATCCACAACGTACTCACCGGGGTAGGGAAGTGTCTCGGGGGCTTCGTACTTTAAATTCGGGAGTTCGTTTTTAAGCAACTCGAGCGAACGCCACCAGAGGGAAATGCCCAGGTTTTTCATCTGGACGCCAGCGTCATTGATATAGAATTCTGGCGTGACGGTCGCCCCGGCATGTCTGAAAAGTCGAACCAGCGAATCTCCCAACGCTGCCCAACGACCATGACCAATATGAAGCGGCCCAGTGGGGTTTGCGGAAACGTATTCCAGCAGGATGCGCTGATCTTTCAGTGAAGCGTTTTTCCCTGGTTTCGGTGATTGCAATATTTTAAGCAGCAGTTCACCCAGCAGGCCAGGGCTGATTTTAAAATTAATGAATCCGGCAATGGTTTGAGTGTCCATGTCGGCATGCTGGAAGCATTCGGCAATATTTTCGGCGATTTTAGGCGGCGGCATTTTGGTGAACCGGGCCAATGGGGAGACGTTGACGGCGTAATCACCATGTTCCTGATTTCTGGGCCGCTCGATTTTCAAATGATCCAGCACACTCTCCTCAACCAGCAGGTTGTTCAGGTTGGGCGCCGCTTTTTTTAAGGCCTCGGCTAACTGATATTGAATGGCGTCTTTCAGCATGGGGTGTTGCCAATTGTTTCCGGTTCAGGGACAAAACATGGTTCCACTGTATCAAAAACAGGATTGCCCTGCGAACAATCCTGTTTTTAAAAGCAGACTCTCCGGCTACCGATTACCGGTTCAGCAGCTCGCCACGGGTTTCTTCCAGCTGGCGACTGGCGGTTTGGCGCTCGGCGATAATCTTGGTGGGGGTTTTCATCCGGTTCAGGCAACTGAGCATTTCGTTAATGTCGTTTTTGAAATACTGGCGGATGACTTTTTTAAGAGCGAGAACCCCGGCGTCATCCCGGTTGACCACGGAATGATAGAGGTATTTCTTGCCGTCTTTTTCCCGAATGGCAATTTCCTTGTCAACAAGGCGATCCAGAACGGTTTTGACGGTGGTGTAGGCCCATTTTTTGTTGGGGGTTTTGATCCGCTCCTGGATATCACCCACAAATATTTTTTCGCTACCCTCTCCTTCCAAATCCCAAAGCGCGTTGAGGATGATATTTTCCAGATCTCCCTGTTTCAAATCCATGTTGTTAAATATCCTCCAAGAATCCCAAATAATTCCGCCTCTACGAACGGCCTATCAGAAAATCAGACATGGTGCGTGATTTCCTGATTTAAGGTACACCTAGTATAGAGAAAATAAAAGTCAAAAATCAACGAATTCCTGTAAAACTTTGCGTAAAAATTTTTAAACGTTTGTTTTTAAACCGCTTACGACTTTTCGTTTACCTCATCTCCTTTGACTGGGCGTCCATTTCTCTTAACGCACGGCGAAGAAGTTTACCTGTGGGGCCTTTGGGAATTTCATCCACAAAGCCGACATATTTGGGGCATTTAAACGCGGCCATTCTCTCCCGGCAGTACTGCAACACTTCCTCTTCCGTCAGGGTTTCACCGGGCTGAACCACCACATAGCTTTTTACTTCCTCCCCGTACTTGGGATCTGGAATCCCAATAGTCGCTGCTGCGGCGATTTTCGGATGTTCGTAGAGGACTTCATCAATTTCCCGAGGATAGATATTTTCTCCGCCACGTATAATCATGTCCTTGATTCGATCCACTATATAGAAGAATCCGTCGTCATCCATTTTGCCTGTGTCACCCGAGTGAAACCACCCACCTTTAAAGGCTTCTTCGTTGGCTTCCGGGCGTTTAAAGTACCCACTCATAACGTTCTCGCCACGAATCACGATTTCCCCGATTTCTCCTGGAGGTAAGGGGTTGCAATCAGCATCCCAAATCGCCACCTCGTTCCCAACAGCCAGCCCAATAGAGCCTATTTTCCTCTTCTCAGGATCCCGCGGGTTAAACGTGGAGTAACATGTGGTTTCCGACAGGCCGTAGCCCTCGTAAATGGGAATGTGGAATTTTTCCTCAAACTGCTTGTGCACCTCTACTGGCAGCGGAGCGGCGCCACAAATGCCGAACTCCAGGGACCCGAAATCTTCTTTCGGGTAATCATGGGCGATCAATATGGAGAGGATGGTTGGAACCGTACTGAACATATGGACTTGATACTTGCTGATGTACTTCCAGAAGGTACTGGCGCTGAACTTACGGTTTAGTACCACGCTCCCGCCCATCACCCATGGTGTGACCATGGTGACAACCTCTCCATTAACATGAAACAGCGGCAAGATACACATCATCCGATGCTGATCGCCCAGTTTGAACCAGTCCTTGATATAGGTGGCGTCAATCATGAGGTTGTGATGGCTGAGCAAAACTCCCTTGGGCTTTCCCGTGGTGCCCGAGGTATAGATAATCATGGCTTCCGTATCCGGCTCAAGCTTTGTGGGAGGTAAGTTGGGCGTGTACGAATCAACTTCGTTGAAGAAATCATGGACCAGCTTGCCAGATTCAGACTGGAGTGTTTTGTGGCTGTGATCCTTGTCAATGAGTGGGTCATTAACCAGGACATAGTGCTTGACCTGAGGTAACTCGCCTGTAATGGCGTTCATTTCACCGATAAATTCCCGAGACGTGACAAAGACCTTGGCTTCGCAATTATCAGTAATAAACTGGATTTCCGGTCCCTTTAACAGCGTGTTGACCGGGCCTGCCACTGCGCCAATGAGCATGCACCCCCAGTAGAAATACAGGAACTCAGGAATATTCGGAAGCAGAATGGCGACCTTATCCCCTTTCCCAACTCCCAAAGACTGAAGGAAGTTGGCAGTACGGGCACACATATCCGCCATCTGACGGTATGAGATTTCCTGCTCCCGTTCGGGGAAGATCAGAAAGGTTTTATCCCCATACCGTTCCGCCTGACCTTGAATCATCTCCCGAATATTACGGAAAGCCAGTTCATACATGTGTCTTAGTTCCCTCTATCCAAATCTTGACAGTGATTAGGGCTTACGGTGGGGTCTCTGCACCTAATCAGGTTCTCTGACAGCATTTTATTAAAAATCTGTCAGACCTGTCCAGATTCTATTGCTGTAACAAATACTGTCACAACTGATTGGGGGGAACCGCAGCAGGACAGTCAGCGACGCTACTGTGCGGATGGGGTTGTCTGTTTGTCATGGATTTGTATCGGACAAAAGCAGAGGCAAAGAAGGTTGCCTTGAATATTATACGGCAGCCTTCTCCTCGCTTGCCTCAACTCGTTCTTGTTTTACGGACTCTTCCAGTTTCTTTTCGTCAACCAGAATGAGTCTATCCAATTTGTTACTGACTTTCTCCTCATTGGAAAGCTTCCGGGCGACATCTTGCAATGCTGTCATCAACATGCCCATCGTGTCCGGCGCTTCCGGTTTGAGTTCGAGGATTTCCCTGGATACTTGCAGATTGGCAATTTTCTGAGCTTGAATATTCTGTTGCTTTTCTTTGGCTTGCCGTTCCGCAACGATTTTCCAAGGTTGTTCCACGCCCGTCAGGCTAATGGTTTCTGGAGTTTTGGAATACGTTATACCTTCGAACGGATTTCCAATGTTACGAAGTCTCCGGTCTCGAGCTTTCTCCTCAAGTGATTGCTCTCGGTGTAGCGTATTCTGGAGAAGCGCTTGGCTCCCAAAAACGCTGATACCCATGGTTTTATAGCCTCCTTCTCTCTACATTCAGTATGTGCGCTCTCTTCTCAAGAGTTTTCTCCTTTCACAGGAAACTGTATCTTTTCTTCTAGAAAATTTACATTCCTTAAGTTAATAAAAACAACAAAGTATATAGAATTGCGTAACGAAAGTCATATCCTAAACTTTTGTTACAAAATGAAGCAGCAGGCACAATGACCTGCTGCTTCATACTTATAGAATGGCTCGGCTTATGCGGCTGGTTTCTGAGCCTCTAAAGAAGCCAATGTGGTTGGACCGGTCCCTGTATTATTGGGGACGGTCATCTTTTCCGCCTCCGCTTTTGTTGTAGTCATCTCAGCCGGTTTTTCGGCAGGCGCAGCTGGCTTGTCTGCCCCTTCGGCAGGAGCAACAGGGTTCGCTGGTTTGGCTGCTTCAGCTGGCTTTTGAGCCTTTAAGAAATCCAGGAAGCTTTGGAAAAGCTGATCAACAGACTTGAACTGCTCTCCAGGAACGTTCTTCAGAATTTCCTGCTCTGCCGCCTTCATCTTCTCGGCTTCCGCTTGCTTTTTGGCTTCTTCAGCTTTCTTTTCCTCGTTTTCAATGATCTTGGCTGAAAGCTCAGCCAGTTTAAGCAACAAGTCGGATTGCGTCTTCATGGCTTCCTGTTCTTTGCGGGTTTCAGCTTCGATCGCTTCACCCTGGGCTTTGAATGGACCAGGTAGGGCTGCTGAACCACCTGCTTCAAATTTTTTCTGCAGTCCCGGCGGTAAACCGCCGCCTCTGCCTTTGCCTTTACCCTTTCCAGGGCCGGAATTGGCGGAGCCTTTACCGCTATTACCTTCCCGATTTTCTTTGACATTCTGGCTTAGGCGGGCGACATCGGCCAAAAGGGTTTTAATATCGTTTTGCCCAGTGGCCGCTTCTTTTCCTGCTATGCTTGCGGCTTGCTGTTTCACCGCGGAAGTTCCTTCAGCGCTGAGTCTCGGTACCGGCAACGTGGGTGCCCCTGATGAAATACCACCCAGAGGAACACCACCCAGTCTATTGACGCTGTCTAATATGGCCAGCGTATCAGAAGGGGAGGATGTGTTGACCAATGTCGGTTGTCCCGTTGGGGACTGTACCAGACTCATGCCTGTAAAACCTAAATTGAGTGAAGATGCACCTTGAACGCCCATAGAGTCTCTCCTTGCGTTTCGTTTTAGCTATTTCTCTGCTCTCTCAAAAAGTGGGATGATCTCTGCTCTTACTTAGAGAATAAAAACAATGCAAGGAGTATAATTGACATATATATCGTTATATTAACCAGAGTTTACGAAATTTTAGAAAGCCGGATCCCCAGTTCTGGAAAGTCGAATGGATCCGTCATAGATCATTTGAAGCGGGAGTGATTGACCTTTTTGCACGGGGATAGGTTCGGGAAGATAAAAACAAAGCTGGGTCCAGTGGGTCTGGGGAGCCCATGGGGAGTTGGTCAACGTGTTTTCCTCATCCAGATGCGCTCTAAAATAGGCGCAGAATCCGGAAATATTTCCGCTCTGATCAATGGGAAGCTGAAAGTCCTGGGCAAATGTAGTGACTTCCAGGGTTTTGAAATCCAGAGACTTAACTAGAAGCGGCTTAGAAAGGGCATTGTTGGCATGGGGGTTGTACCGCTCTGTACGCATGGTGATTTTGTTTGTCAGCAAGTTACCCAAAAGGGAAAAATCCAGGCTGTACATATCGCTTAGCTCGGAAACTTCCTGGGTAAAATCCCGGATAAAGTCTGTCTCAAAAGCAAACAGATAGATATCCAGCCCTGCTGGGAGGAGTTTTGCGTCTGGCTTTAAAAAGCGATCTCGTGCGTCCAGGGTAAATTCCAATACATTTTCTTCTAAAATGGCGTTCCCGAGAATCTCGGAAACCAGCAGATCAGCTTTGGGCTCAATTTCCGCTTCCTTAATCAAGCTGGAAGCCCCTTCAATAAATGTGATTTTTGCATCCAACCCGTTGGCTTTGGCCAACCCTTCGGCCAGCATCAAAATATCGGGCCTTTTTTCGATGGCAAAGACCCGGCTGGCTCCAGCCCTGGCAGCAAAAAAGGAAAGCACCCCGGTACCACATCCTAAATCCAGTACCACATCGCCCTGTTTGACGGAGTTTTCAATAGCCCGCCGGTAGGCGTGCATCCGCACCGTATCCCGCAACATGGCATGATGATTTTCTGCGTTAATATGAATCCCGCTGCCCAGATGGGTGGAAAGCCCGCTTTCTGACAGAGATGTGCTTTCTTCTCCGTCATGGGCTATGATTTTCCCGGCATGGAGCTTTTCCAGATGCTCCAGAATCTTTTCCTGATCCACGGGTGGCCAGGGGGCAATCAGCTCTCCAACGCTTTGCCAGTTCACCAGATCATAAAGAATCAGAAGAATGTCATATTTAATGCTCAGGCCCTGATCGGACAGGATGTTTTGCAGTACGATCTTGTCGCTGCCATCAAACTTGATGTAGGTATCCGGGTTGATACGCACGCGGGTATTGGGATCTCTCAGCTTTGACATGGTGTGTCTCTTCCTTCTTAATGCTCTTTCGGGGCTAACACCACTTTCCAGGAATGTAGGCCAGTGCCTTTTCTCGGGTGAGGTAGGTGTGAGGATAATGATGCTCTTCCTTAAAGCCCATCCGTCGATACATTTTAATGGCGGCGTAATTATCGGTATCCAGGGTGGCATTGATGGCAATGATACTGATTTTTGCCTCTAAAAACTCCTGAATGGTTCTTTCCAGCGAGTGTTTCAGAAGATGGTTTCCTAACCCCCTGAACTTTTCATCGGCCCGAACGCCAATCAGCGGGATATTCCCAAGGCTGATATCGGCTTCCACGATAAAGCAAAACCCCATCGGCACACTCTCTTTAAGTAAAACGGAGGTACAGGCGGGTAAAAACTTTCCAAACATCCCCGATTGAATCATCCCCACCGCTTTTCTGGCCCCAAGCAGGGTTCGAAACCGGGGGTCCCACTTGGCGTCTGATGCAGTGGAAAAAGCCTCATAAACGGATTGGGCGATTTCTCCAGCATACTCCGGTCTCCAGGTATCCAGGGTGTATCCATCCGGCAGGGTAGGGAGGTTTTGTTGCTTTAGAATTTGAACGGCGATGCTGTCGGTAAAGTCAAAACGCACAATGCTTTGACCAACGGGCTTGAAGCCATACCAGCAAATGGTCCGAATCAGCTTGTCTTGCTCGCCCAACATGGCATAACTGACCACTTCCCAACCGGGCTCTTGCTTAATTTCCTCAATAAACAGGCGCATGAGACGATCCATAACGGTTTTCGTCTCTCGACCTTCTTTAATATAGATGACATTGATTTCAATGGCCCGGTGTTCTTCTATTGTATACAGCATAAAGGCGATAGGCTCCGGCTCACTGGTGTCCTCTACCCAGTAGCCCCGGATGAGTCGGTTGCTGATGGCATTTTGAAGCGCAGAAAACTCAACGGGCTCATAACTCCAGCAATATTTTTCCTGGGCGCATCCACGAAACTCTCCGTAGATGCCTTCCAGATTCCGTATCGTCTCGCTCGTAAAGGAGTGTGCCTTAATCATCTGAAGAACAGACCTGATGCTCTCTCGATTTCATTGTATCTGTTTTGTCATGCGGGAGGGAACCACCGGGCTGTAATTTCGATTGTTTGATGGGGGATTTGGATC
Organism: uncultured Vampirovibrionales bacterium; assembly: GCA_964387265.1. Classification (GTDB taxonomy): domain Bacteria; phylum Cyanobacteriota; class Vampirovibrionia; order Vampirovibrionales; family Vampirovibrionaceae; genus CAYLWC01. The sequence continues at coordinate 23,429 of CAYLWC010000016.1, forward strand.
CCTACGCCGAGAGAGTCAGTTTTGTGAGAATAAAATGCGCCTGGAAAGAAATGTTTTCTTTTGGTGGTTTGGGATTCCGGCTGAGGGTGTTATGCTATAAGCTATAAGAGGACAATCGATCCCAGGCATCGCAAGAGAGTTTAGACGTTTATCATGTCCGAGACGTTATCCAGGTCTGTCCTGTCTCAGTATCAAGAGATTGTTCAGCAGTTTCCCAACTATGAGCCCCGTCCCTCCCAGGAGCGGATGGTGTTGGAGATTGCCAAAAGCTTGGAGAATAAGCAAACGCTGGTAGTCGAAGCCGGGACCGGATCGGGAAAATCTTTTGGCTACCTGATTCCCGCCTTGTTGCAGGAAAAACGCCCGGTGGTGGTCTCTACCGCCACTATCGCTTTGCAGGAACAGCTTTTAAACAAAGACATCCCCTTTCTGGCCGCCGCCGCCGGCATGGAGGATCTCAACGTCAAGCTGGTGAAGGGGCGGGGGAATTACCTGTGTATTCACAAGCTCAAGGAACTGGAGCGGCACATCAAGCAATCTAGCCGGGAGATTTTGTACCTGGATTATCTGAAAGGAGAACTCAGCCAAGGCTGGGACGGGGATCAAGCGACCCTGGAAATGGCCATTCCGCCGGAAATCTGGAGCGAGGTGCGCTCGGATGCCGAAGACTGCCTGGGGCGGAAATGTCCGTTTTTTAATCAGAACCCTTATCGTATCGCCCGAGAAGATTTGGATACCGCCGATATTCTGGTATCCAACCACGCACTGTATCTGCAAGACCTGGTGGCGGGGAATTCTCTGCTCCCGTCCCATGAGATCGTGATTTTTGATGAGGCCCATCATTTAAAACAAGCGGCGCTCAATGCCTTTACCGCCCGCATTGGGAAATACGCCACCACCAAGGTATTGCAAAAAATCTACCGGCGCCTGCAGCCGGTGCCGGAAGAGTTCTCTCAGGCCATCGCTGATTCGGAAGCGATTATTTTAGAGTGGCTGTTTCGCTCCCAGTATGAAGTTTTCAGACTGTACCCCGATGCCGAGTTTCTGATGGCCGTGGAGCGGCATACCCAGATTCTGAAAGAAATGGAAAGCTGGCTGGGCGGGGTGAACGTCAAGCAGCTTTCCATTGTAGAAACCGATCTGGACGCGGACCGGGCTATCGTTCAGAAAGACAAGCTGGTGAATCAACTGGCCGGGCTGGCCTTGCGTTGGGAGTACTTCCAATTGGAAGCCGCCACCGGCGAGCCGCGAGTGAATTGGGTAGAAGTGCAGAAAGACCGGCTCTATTACGAGTTGCGCTCCACGCCACTCAATATCGCCGGTATTTTCCGCAGCAAGCTCTGGCCCGAAAAAACGGCGATCCTGACTAGTGCGACGCTTTCGGTGAACAAATCCATGACCTATTTCATAGAGGAGTTGGGCATTGATGAAGAGGTGACCGAGGCCCCGGACGTGATTCTGCCCAGTCATTTCGCTTACGAGAAGCAATGTTTGCTCTATCTGCCGGAAGGCATGCCAGATCCCAACAGCCCTCAGTTTAATTTAGCGGCGGCTGATGAGATTGAGCGGATCGTGAACCTGACCCAGGGGCGGGCCTTTATCCTTTTTACCAGTTGGCAGAACATGCAAACCGTCAGCCAGGCGTTGATTCCCAGGTTGCCGTACCCGTGCAAAGTCCAGGGGGATATGCCCCGCCGCAAGCTCATTGACTGGTTTAAAGAGACGCCCAATAGTGTGATCTTTGCCACCTCCACCTTCTGGGAAGGGATTGATATTCCGGGGGAGGACTTAACGGCGGTCATTATTGATAAAATCCCTTTCTCTCCCCCTGGGGACCCGGTGAATCAGGCCCAGGTGGATTACCTCAAACTTCAGGGGAAAGACTGGTTTTCTGGCTATGTGCTTCCTCAGGCCGTGATTCGTCTGAAGCAAGGGTTTGGCCGACTAATCCGAACCAGTGAGGATCGGGGGATTGTGGCGATTTTGGACCCTCGATTGAAAACCAAGGGATACGGGCGGGTAATTCAGCGGAGCTTGCCTAACGTGGCCATTGCCCACCAGTTTGGGGAAATCCGGGCGGAATTTTTGAACTTGCCGCTTGAGATGGGACTGGTTCTGGATGACTGGGAAGACCCAACCCCTGAAACTTCGATAGCCTGAAAGGCATTCTCTTGAATGAAAGGACCTGAGCGGGAAAATCCTACTATCCAGAAGGGTTTTGTGGTACACTTTGCGAAAATTCCAGGTCATCTTATTAGAGTTTGAGGCACGAATTGCATGTACGAAAACGGCCGTTACGAAGCGGAAATCATTGAAACCACCGATGAAGAGGGTCAGGTTCACGTTTTTGAGAAGATTGATGAAATAGAAATTGATGATGAAGAGTACGCCTTGCTGGTGTACAAGGGCGAAAACGTGGAAGAACATTCTGATGAAGAGGGGTATGAGGAAGAAGTCGTTGTCATGAAGATTTCCTACGAAGATGGCGTGGAAGTCTATGAGCAAATCGAGGATGAGGAAGAGTTTCAGCGGGTGGTGAAATTTATTGAGGAAATGTCCGCTGAAGACGGTGATTTTGTGGTGAATCTGGGCGATTTGCTCAGCGAGCTCAGCGATGATGATGAAGATGATGAGCCGGAATCCCTGAACTAATCTCAAACACATTTCAACTGGTTAAAGAAAGGCTGTCCCTATGAAAATCCATGAATACCAAGCCAAAGAGCTTTTCCGTCAGTATGACATTCCGGTGCCTACTGGTAATGTCGCCTTTACCCCTGAGGAAGCGGTGAAAGCCGCCCAAACCCTGGCAACCCCCAAGGTGGTGGTGAAGGCGCAAATCCATGCCGGTGGTCGAGGGAAAGGCGGCGGCGTGAAAGTCGTGGAGAAGGCGGAAACCCAGCAGGCGGCCAGCCAGATTCTGGGGATGCAGTTGGTGACCCATCAGACCGGCCCGGAAGGGAAGAAAGTCAAATCCGTTCTGGTGGAAGAAGCCTCCGGTATCGCTCGGGAACTTTACCTGAGCATTATTGTGGATCGCTCCACCTCTCGTCCGGTGTTTATGGCTAGCCAGGACGGTGGGATGGACATTGAGGAAGTGGCGGCTAAGACCCCGGAGCGGATTATTAAAGAATACATCCACCCCACGGTTGGCTTGCAGCCGTTTCAAGCACGCAAAATCGCTTACGCCCTGGATATTCCGAAAGAAGGCATGAAAGACGCTCTGAAGCTCATCACCAACCTGTACAAGGTCTTTATCGAGGAAGATTGCTCGATGGTGGAAATCAACCCACTGGTGGTCACCACCGATAACCGGGTGATGGCGCTGGATGCCAAGGTGAACTTTGATGACAACGCCCTGTATCGCCATCCGAAACTGGCCGAGTACCGGGATTTGGACGAGGAAGACCCGCTCGAGGTCGAAGCCTCCAAGTACAACCTCAACTACATCAAGCTGGATGGTCAGGTGGGGTGTATGGTCAACGGGGCAGGCCTTGCGATGGGCACGATGGACATCATCAAGCTCTACGGCGCTCAGCCGGCCAACTTCCTGGATGTGGGCGGCAGTGCTTCTGAAGAGGCCATTGAGAACGCCTTCCGTATTCTCTTATCTGATAAGAGCGTGGAAGTGGTCTTTATCAATATCTTTGGTGGCATTCTCCGCTGCGACAAGCTTGCTGACGGGGTGGTCAAAGCCGCTAAGAAGCTGGATGTCAAGCTCCCGATTGTGATTCGGATGAAAGGCACCAACGTGGATGAGGGTAAGCGGATCCTGGCGGAATCGGGCATCCAATACGCCACCGCCGATACCATGGATGAAGCCGCCCAGAAAGTGGCTGGTTTCGTCAAGCAACCCGTGGCCTAGGCCTTTCATTTCAAAAGTTTGAGCAATAAGGAATCAGGAATTATGGCAGTACTCGTTACTCAAAACACCAAACTCATTGTGCAGGGCATTACCGGCAAAGAAGGAACCTTTCATGCTGAGCAGTGCATTAAGTACGGCACCAACGTCGTCGGTGGGGTCACCCCCGGTAAAGGCGGCACTTCCGTGGACATCGCCGGGAAGAATATCCCCGTTTTCAACACCGTGGAAGAAGCCCGAAAAGCCACCGGCGCCAATGCCACCGTGATTTTCGTTCCGCCCCCATTCGCGGCCGATGCCATCATGGAAGCCACCCAGGCCGGGATCGAGCTGGTGATCTGCATCACCGAAGGCATCCCCGTACTGGATATGATGAATGTAAAAGAATTCCTGAAAGAGTACCCCAACACCCGCCTCATCGGCCCCAACTGCCCTGGTGTCATTTCTCCCGATATCGCCAAAATCGGCATCATGCCCGGCAGCATCCACAAAAAAGGTGAAGTGGGCGTGGTGTCCCGCTCCGGGACCCTCACCTATGAGGCCGTCGATCAGCTCACCCAGCTGGGCATTGGTCAATCCACCTGTATCGGCATCGGTGGCGATCCCATTAACGGCACCAACTTTATCGATTGCCTCAAGCTCTTCCAGGAAGACCCGGAAACCAAGGCCATCATGATGATTGGCGAAATCGGCGGATCCGCCGAGGAAGAAGCCGCGGAATACGCCAAAAAGCATGTCACCAAGCCGATTGTCTGCTTTATCGCCGGGCAAACCGCCCCCCCCGGAAAACGGATGGGTCATGCGGGCGCCATCATCTCCGGCGGCAAAGGCACCGCCGCTGAAAAAATGGCGGCCCTCAAAGCCGCAGGCATCACCGTCGTCGAAAACCCGGCGCATATGGGCAAAACCCTCGCCTCTGTGCTCTAAGCCTTCTTTTGTGGGTTGTTTTATGAGGGTTCTGCCCTCATACTCCCGCCAGAGGGTACCAGTACCCTCTGGACTCCCAATCCCTGACTAAAATAAATACCGGGACCGGAAAAGCTACAGAGTGTTGACTTGTAGCAAATTCTGGCCCCGGTATTTATTTTAGTTTGAGAAACGGGGAGACCGGGGGGTGATGTCATCCCCCGGCAGGGGTTTGGGGACAGCGTCCCCATTAAGAATCCACACAAAAGAAGACCTGGCGGGGGTGCCAGGTATTTGGAGGGATTAAGCAAAGGGAACAGAAGCAGTATAGGGGGAATGGTACTGCTAGGAGGTTTGAGAGAGAAAGCTTTTTACGAGGGGTCGTCTCTATCGCCTTGATTTCTGTTGGTAATAAGGGGTCTCATAAAAATGTGGTGTTATTTTATGAAGAAATGTAATGAAGGGAATGAGGCGTTTGGGGCAAATTTGGAGCTTGAGTGGTTTTTTTGGGGGACCAGCCCAGAAAACTGAGAAGTGGAGAAAAAGTAGAGATATGATGCAAGTGAAGAATCCTGTACAGGCCCCTATGTTTGCCGGGCGGAATAAGGTGAGTCATCCTGAATTAAAGGGCAATGAAGTGGCTTTGGTCATATCGGCCTATGCCCATGTGGATGATTGGAACAAGGTGTTGACGTCTCGTGATATCCAGCATTGCGTGGTTGAAGACGTATTGCCCCATGAAGGGAAAAACGTGCATTGGGAAAAAGTGGACGCCGATGCTCCTGAAGATACGGATCAGGTGGATATTCTGGAGTTGTATAATACCAGGACGAAAATGCGGAAAAGAATTTTAACTGGCAGCTATGTTGATAAGGAAGGCCGCATTGTAGAAATCAATAATAAAGGGGAAGATGGCCATCCGATTCGCATTGAACGAGGATATCGCTTGCCGAGGACGACTGCGAGTGTTGAGGTGATGGATTTTAGTGGGCTGGTTGGTTTGGCTCGAAATCTGCATGAACGCCACATGGAAGATCGTCGTTTTATTGAGAAGTTGAAAAACCAGATGGTGGATATAACCGATGCGGTGAAGCGTTTCGCTGAAAAAGGCCGCATTTTTTAATTTAACCGGATAAGCCGGATAAGCTTGAACATTCCTGTGAAAACCCACTGATTTATGGCATTCTGCTAGTGTGGATGTATCGCAGGAGTGTTTTTCATGGCAACGCTAAGAGAAATTGGATTAAAGCGGGTGTATGAGCCAGCCTCTCCCTCGGATGGAAAGCGAATTCTAGTAGAGCGGTTATGGCCACGGGGATTGAGTAAGTCGGATGCGGCGGTGGATCTGTGGATGAAAGAGGTGGCACCCAGCACCGAATTAAGAAAATGGTACAACCATGACGTGGCATTGTGGGACGAATTTCAACGGAAGTATCGCCTTGAGCTGGATCAAAAGCCGGAACTGATTGCGGAGCTTACTGGTATTTGCCGGAAAGATCCGGTGACTTTTGTGTATGCCGCTCGGGATGAGCAGCATAATAGCGCCTTGTTTCTCAAGGGTTATATTCAAAACCTGTTATCGCAATAGGGGTGTTATTAGCGGACCGGGGTTGGTGTAGGCGATAGCCGGGCCATATAGTGCTCATAGGCGGCCTGGATATCATCCAGGGTATCATGTCCGAACTTTTCCTGGATGGCGGTGGCCAGTATCAGGGCGACCATGGCCTCGCACACGACGGCACATGCAGGAACGGCAGTCACGTCCGAGCGTTCAAAATGCGCCTTTTCTTCTTCCTGGGTTTCCAGGTTTAAACTGCGCATGGGGGTACGGATGGTGGAAATGGGTTTCATTACCGCTTGTACAATAAGGGGCATGCCGTTGGTAACGCCCCCTTCCAGGCCGCCAGCCCGGTTTGTGGGTCGATAGACGTTCTTATCATCACCTGGCAGAATCTCATCCTGAAACGCGTGACCCGGAATTTCTCCGGCGACTTGCCCGGCACCAATAGAGACGCTTTTTACGGCCTGGATACTCATGATAGCCTGGGCCAGAAGTCCATCCAGCTTGCGATCCCACTGGGTATAACTGCCCAACCCAGGGGGAAGACCAGTGACAATGACTTCCATCTCTCCGCCGAGACTGGTGCCATCCCGGTTCGCCTGATCAATTGCTTCTCTCATGGCGGCAAGTGTTGTTTCTTTACCGGCGCAGCGCAAGTCATTCGACTCGGTCAGGGCCGGTAGTTTTTCAAAGTCTTGAGGGTATTCGTCCGTTTCAATGGCAACGGGACCAATCCGGGTAACGTGACTGGTGATATTGATGCCAAGTGGTGCTAACAACGCTTTGGCGATTGCGCCTGCCGCCACACGGGCGGCGGTTTCACGGGCGCTGGCCCGCTCCAAAACATCCCGTAAATCACTGTGTCCGTACTTGTAGTAGCCCGCGAGATCCGCATGACCAGGACGAGGGCGGGTGAATTTTTTGGCGACGGCTTCCTCGGTGGTGTCCCCGTCGGGGGTAATGACCGAGGTCCAGTTCTTATGTTCCTTATTTTCTATCCAGAGCGCGATGGGCGCGCCGGTGGTTTTCTCAAAGCGGACTCCGCCTTGAATTTCCGCCTTGTCTGTTTCAATTTTTTGTCTGGGGCTACGACCGTAGCCTTGCTGACGACGAAATAAATCCCGGTCGATCCAGTCCTTTTTCAAAGGAACACCGGCCGGGAAGTTATCAATAATGACGGTTAATCCAGGGCCATGAGATTCACCGGCAGTCAGGAACCGCATGGCCAAGAACCTGACTTAGCCTGCGCGACGAATTTTGTTGGCGCGAATACAGCTGGTGCAGACGCTAATGCTTTTGTGGGTGCCATTGGGCATCACCACTTTGCATTTTTGCAGGTTGGGGTACTGGAAAAAGCGATGGTGTTTATTGGAAAAGCTGACTTTGTTGGATTTGTTCCGGCCTTTGCCGCAAACTTCACAAGTACTTGCCATGGGGAAATTCCTTTTTTGTGATCTGTGTGAGTAACATATTTAATCACCAACAAACCGGGATGACAACAGGGTTTTTTGGTAGTGACGCCCATGGCGTCCCTTACATTGAAAACCCGTTGCCTGGGCGTCTCGCCAATTCAGATTGTAACTAGCAACAGATTGGCTTGAGCGTCTTTGATATAATAGTCCCAGAAACGAGCAAGTCAGTCTATCACTTTGGGTTTATCGCATAGAACGAGGGATGTTCTCGATGCAGGTCGCGCAAAACACGACATCATCCGCCAATCCATCCTATGAGGCCACGCTCCGGCGTTTGCAGGCGCAGGGTCCTGTTCAAAATGCCCGTGAGGACATGAATCTGGTTCATCAGGCGTTGCAATCCACGGATTCTTTCCTGCCGACCACCGGTATCAAATCCATTGATAAAACCGGTCAGTTGATGAAGTTTTCCAGCGAGGCGGTTACGGAAACCACACGCTCCGTTTTTAAAGGCGGGTCCATTGGTGCGTTATGCGGGGCACTGATTGGGGCGTTGGCCTTGAATGTTCAATTGGCCAAGGCGAAAAATCTGGTTTATTTTGCCATGTTTCCCTTGGTGGGTGGCGTGATTGGATCGGCATCCAGAGCATATCAAACCACACGCGCCAAGACCAAGGAATTTATGAAGCTGGCCCGCCAGTAGACAGGTTTTGAAATGAGAGAGCAACATACTGTTACAAAATAACATGCCCTTACAAATGATTGTTTTTATACAAACACAACTCTCTACTCTCTCACATTCAAATTAGCATTTGATGTCCCTCAGGTTTCCTGAGGGATTTTTTTTGATATCGGCCTGTTTTCAGTGTGATCACCCGCCGATGCGTTACATTTCTTTAAATACTAACATCAATGTGATAAAAATTGTTTTTATGCAGATACAAGATACAACTCTCGCTCTCAAAAGAATTACATTTGCTACTTTCTGACTCAGGTTCGCCCCCTTTTTAGGGGGCTTTTGCTTTGGGGGAATAGGGATCCCCAAGCGGGTTTTTATACTTGGGGATCCGCTCTCTCTTGCTCTCTCTCTATTGACCTATAAACGTATTGTTACCGCCATTGTTGGTGTTCATCAGCAGGGCGATCTGTCCCATCAGGCTCATCAGAATCGCGATGACATTATCCCCGCCACCGATGGCCGCTGAAGGTTGCGCCGCTTTTCTGGCCGCTTGCTGTTGCTGCAATGAGGCCAACAGCTGACTCATTTGCTGTGGTACAGTACGTTGTTGTGCTTGTGCTTGTTGCAAAATGCCGCTGCCAAATTGCTTGGACTGATTTGAGAATCCCAGAACCTGGCTCAGCATGTTCGCGCCGTTGGTATAGACGTTTCCTGAGCCGGAAACAACGTTCAATGCATTGTTACCCATCGGGGTACCCAGTCCGCCAATGCCAGCCGTTCCGGTAATGCCACCCATGACACTTTGAAACCAGCTGGTATCCGCTGAGTTATTGCTGAGTCCAAATTGCGCGCCAGCGCCTAAACCTGGGTTGTTTATGGCGGGTACACCGGACAACAGGCCGGGCAAGGCTTGGGATGTATTTCCCATAAAGGATGGGTTCATTCCGGGTAAAAACATGCCTGCTCTCCTTACAAATTTTTTTGTTGCTTTTGAAAAATTCTTACTAAAATCGCTCAGGGGAAAGTGTATTGAACTTAAATATCAAGAAATTATGATAGATATACTACATAAATAAAAAATTGGGCCTTGCCTGAATTGCTAAAGACTTTATTCATGTAAATAAACATTTACAACTGCGAATGATGATTCGGAAGGCTGATTCAGGTCAACATGGGCCACCCGATGATTGGAGGGCTACCCGGGGCAATCGCGATAGGTATATGCTGTAATGCAGCCAGCGTGAAGGTTTCGTTTTGTATAAACGGCTAAACTTGAGCCAAATCTTGTCGATAATTAAAATATCGATTATTTAACCTGTTTTCAGACAGTGGTGCAAATTAGTATAATAACTATATCAAGAATAGCAGAGTTGGAGTACGCCCATGGTTGATTCGTATCAGGAATTGCACACCCCTTCGTTTGATCTGGAGAATCACCAGGCGGATAGCGCGTTTATTCACGAATCTTCATACGTAGACGCGCCTTGTCAGATTGGGGAGCATACGACCATTCTTCCGTTTGCCCACGTCATGTCCAACTCGATTATCGGAAACCATTGTCTGATTGGCCATCATGCCACGGTCGCGTCTGGAGTGCTTCTGGGAAACAATGTTCGCGTCATGCATAGTGCGTTATTGAACAGTGGCGTGATTATGGAAGACGACGTTTATTGCGGCCCCTCGACCGTATTCGTGGAGGGACGTCGAGCCAGGGCCAAGACCGATCAGATCTCAAGAATCAGCCCGACGGTGGTGCGCATGGGAGCCAATATTGGGCCTCACTCTACGGTGGTGTCAGGAAGTATCCTGGGTCGCTATTGCTTTATTGAGGCGGGGACAGTTGTTGATAGAAATGTCCCGGATTTTGCGGTAGTATATGGGAACCCTCTGAAGTTTGGCGGGTGGCAGTGTGAATGCGGGAAACCGATTTCATTCAGGGAAGAAATAACCCAATGCAAGCACTGTGAGAGAGTTTACAGCAGAAAAACCAAGTGGAAGGTGCTGCAGTTAAAGGAAGGAATCTGGAACGTTGATACCGATACTCAATTTGACCCGTCAGTACGAACAGCTCAAAACCAAGATTGACCAGGCATTGATAGATGTGGCCGCATCGGGAAACTATATACTCGGGGAGCGGGTTCAGACATTCGAAAAAGAGATGGCTCATTGGCAAGGCGTTCAGCATGTCATTGGCTGCGCAAACGGTAGTGATGCGTTGTTCCTGGCCCTTAAAGCCCTCAAAGTGGGGCTTGGGGATGAGGTGATCACCACCCCATTCAGCTTTATCGCCACCTCCGAATCTATTGTCCGGGCAGGCGCCACCCCGGTTTTTGTGGATATCGATCCAAAAACCATGAATATAGATGTAACCCGGATTGAGGAAAAAATTACACCCCAAACCAAGGTCTTGCTGCCGGTTCATATCTTTGGGCAACCGGCGGAAATGGATGCCATCCGAGCCATCGCCGATAAGCATCGCTTATACATTGTGGAAGATTGCGCCCAGGCCATTGGCGCTGAGTATAAAGAGCAAAAAGTTGGGAGCATAGGTGATATTGGCTGCTTTAGCTTCTTCCCCTCCAAAAACCTGGGGGCTTTTGGCGATGGCGGCATGTTGACGACCAACAACGACGAGTTGGCCGAACGCCTGCGGATGTTAAGAGTCCATGGCAGTCGTCAGCGTTATTATCATGAGGAAGCTGGCATTAACAGCCGCTTGGACGCGATTCAGGCCGCCATTCTTCAAGTGAAGCTACCCTATCTGAACCAGTGGAATGAAAGCCGCCGTCAGGTCGCGGCCCGCTATAACGAATTGCTTCAGCCCATGGCCGAGTATTTGCAGACGCCGTTTACCCATGCGCATGTACGGCATGTGTATCATCAGTACACGCTTCAGCTGAAGCCCGGCTTGAACCGAGAGCGTATCCAAAAAGCAATGCAGGATGCTGGCGTTCAGGCGATGATTTATTACCCGGTACCGCTCTATAAGCAGCAAACCCATGCGTTGTTGAATTTGAACCCGGCAGATTACCCCCTTTGTGAGGCGGTGAGCGATCAGGTCATGTCCTTGCCTATGTTCCCGGAGATTACGCCGGAAGAACAATCCATGGTTGTGCAGGCCCTAGAGATTGCGCTTAAAGAACAGGTTGTTAGCGTTTAAATTTCGACAGCTTTCCAAGTAAAAACCCTCTCGGCTGAGAGGGTTGAACTTCTTTGAGTGAGAATGTTCTGGAGAATGTTGTGAGAGAGTAGAGAGTTGTATATGTATAAAAACAAGAATTTTCAATTTGATGTGGGTTCTTTGCTGAATGTAAACGCAAGTATATCTCCTCTCTGTCATGAAGGCGTTTTAATCGTATGATACGCTTGTCGTGTTGAAGCTGGAGCCAGTATGAGAGCCATCGGAATCCTAAACAGAACCGGATTAATACCATCTACCGAACCCACTTTTTCGGGAAAGCGCCTGGAAAAGACGATGCAAGTAGGCATGTTGCTCTCGGCAGCCGGGTTTATCGGTGGGCTCTTCGCTCAGCCGCTTCTGCTGGCATCAAACAAAGATGAATTTGCGGCCATCAAAAACATCAAACGCTCCCAGAAGCTTTTCAAAGACAACGCGACACCGGATGCGTTCATTCGGTTGGCCAGTAACCAGGCCAATGCTCCGTTGACTGAAGACTTTCTGGTGCATGTGCGCCAGGTGATGAAAGAAGTGTCCGCCGTGTCTGGTGAGCCAACCGTGGGCTTTTCTCTGGGACGCATCTTACCTGAGCTGCAAATGCACCCGGAAGCGCTCGATGCGGCCAACCATTTGGCAAAGGAAGCTTTAAAAGCGGATAATTGGACTCATTTTGAGCAAAGTATATTCCCCCGGTTTGTGGATGAGGTCTTGGGCAAGGTTGAAAAGAATCCGCAGAAGCTGCAACTGATTGAACAGTCCGCACAAGAAGCGTTTCAGAGATTGAACCATACCGAAAAAACCCGAAAAGGCATGCTCGGTGTCATGCTGGCCTCGGTGCTATTGTGGGGCGCCATCAGGCTGGTCCAATATTAATCGGGTATTAATCAGGTTAATAAACTCTTTGATCCACCGGATCGTCTTCCGGGACTTCCACTTCTTCTTCGTATTCAGAGGGAATCGCGGTCGTAGATGGCGTGGCCTCTTCCAGCTGACGCTCCAGTTGACGGAGTTCTTCCAGGCGTCCCTGGATTTTCTTCAAGGCCAGATCGGCTGCGGTCTGAACAATCTCGCTGTCCCGTCGCCGTTTTAGGTCGATTAGCGCGCTAATCGAACGCTCGGTACCACCAACGGTCCCCAAGCTCCGAATACAGGCCCACAAGAGTGGATCGGAAAGCTCATCCGAGTTCATCAGGAAGTCCAGCAAAATTTCCTCAGACTTCCAACCCCGCCGCTTTCCGAGTGAACGGACGACAGACAAGCGAACATCCTCAGAGTCTTCGGTCGCGAAAGCATCAACAAGGGCTTCAAAGGCAAGTTCATCATCCATATGACTCAGGGAATCCGCCGCCAGGGCACGGATGGACTTATCTTCGTCATTTCGAAGCCGATCCACCAACACGCTGATGGTTTCCTCGTCGGGGAATTTTTGGACCCCCAGGCAGGCAAACTTGCGGACTTCGGAGACAGGATCATCAACGGCATCCAGCAAGGCGTTACGTAGGTACGGAGAATCGGAATCCAGATCTACCAGGTTCTTGATGGAAGTGACACGAACGGCATCACAAGCATCTGCCATCCCTTTGATAAAGACTGAGACGAGATCCTGGTTCCATCGGTACTTGGAAAGCGTCTCATATACCTGAGCCCGAACCGCCTCAGACTCATCATCAATATATTCAATCAAGACCTCAACGACTTGGCGGTGAAACTGGGGTTGCACCACCAATTGGGCCAGCATCGCCAGATTCCGTGCCGCATACTCCCGCACCATTGAGTCTTCGTCCTCCATGGAGCTAAAGAGAGTTTGTCTGGCACGTTCTGAGTCAATCAAGGCGATGTTATTCAGCGCAGTAACCCGGACCGCCGGTTTTTCGTCCCGTAAATGCTCCACAAACACGTCTTCCAGAAATTGAATCATCTGGCTGTTGTCCATGGTGTTGCTCAGCGCGATGACTTCTCGGGTTTTTTCCCGGTCCAGCTCGCCGGATTTCACCGATAGGGGGATCACTTTTTTCAGGTAACCCAGCTTTTCGTTGGTGGAGATGTCCGTTTGGGTGGTTTTCGTACGGCCTTTCAGGAAGTCGAGAATCAACCTGCTTTGCAGTTTATACCGGGGGTGATCCCCTGGTAGCAACTGAGCTTCCACCAGAAAGTTATGGTAAAACAGGCTGCGAAGCACCTCGAACACAAACTGGTTTGAAACTCCTTGGGATGCACTGATTTCCCGAATGGCTTCTTCTGCTGTAAATGCCCGTTCCTCAAACTGCTTGATGAGTACGGCCAAAGTTCGGTATAAATTGTCTTCCTGGTTGAGAAAGGTTAGCTTAACCCGGGTAAAAGTGAGTTCCAGGAGGTCTTCCAGGTTATCTATGCCCATTTTCCCGTAAAATTCATGGGTAATATGGTTAACCTTGTTGGATTCTGCCCGCTCTTGCAGATAATGCTGCATTTTAAGCTGCCAGAAGGGGTTGCCCAGGGTCAAATCAAAGATATCCTGGTAGATTTCCTCGTCCAGCTCGATTCCCTTTTGCCGCAACGGGGTTCGAATGAGCTTTCTGGCAGGGTTATCGCTCAGACCGGACAGGAGCAACTTGGTTCTAAACAGGTTGTACAGGCTGCCACCCAGCGAGTAACTCTCCCCGGCACTGCGTGCGGTCAGTACTACCATCATGTGGAAGTTTTTTTGATCCGTGGTTTCGCGAAGCAACCCAGATAGAAACGCTTTCATCTCTTTTTGTGCGGGGCCAGGTAAGTCCAAAATCCGTTCCCATTCATCCAGAGCGAGCAAGACAGCTGTGTCAATATTCTGAATATGCTGATTAATGAACCCAAATACGGATGAAAGTCGGTTTACCAGTAGCTCTATGGGATCTTCAGGCTCAGCTTTGCGGCGGCGGCTGGCGGCGGGTGTGTCCACCAGATTCCCCAGGGAGTAATCCGATGATGTCGCTTGAACCGCTTGGGGTGCGGGCAGCATGGCTTCTACAGACTCATCGGTAATGACCGCTTTTGTTTTCTCTGAACCATGTTCTGCAGTTTCATCAGCATTGGCCACGACAGGGTTCGTCCCATTGACGGCTTCTATCTGAATAATCGTATTTGCGGGATCCGGCGCTGACTCTTCTTCAACAGGATTGGCTTGTTCCTGATCCTCCTGGATATTTTCAGGATGCGTCAGTTGCTCTACCTCAGCTTGAGCCTGTTCAGCCACGGGGAAAACAGGTAGATTCTCGGATTCCAGAACCGAGTATCCGGCCTTCAGGGTTTCAGCCAACTGAAATGCTTCTTTCAGCTCGGGCTTAATGGGGTGGACAATCGAGGTTGCCACAATGACCCAGGGATTGATGATCAGGCTGACCAGCTTATCAATGCTTTCATTGACCGACATTCTCAGCTTTTTCACCGTGGGAACGGAGCTTCGAATGGCTTTTGCCAGACGTTCCTCATTCGCGCCCTGCTTCCCACCGATAGATTCCTGAAGCTTCACCAGGGAGACGGCCCGCTCCAAATCCTGGTGCTGCCAGTGAAGGTTGAGATCTTTGAGAATATCATTGGCTGCGGCAAGCGCCTCGTCCTGAATTTCTACGGCATCCTTGCGAATCGCGTCAATGATTGCGACGTATAGCTCTTCTGCACTATGAAAACGATAATCAGTCAGATCAATAATCCGGCTGTAGATGCCTTGACGAACAATATTCAAAAAGTTTTTCAAAAGCGCCGTTTTCCCGATGCCAGGGTCGCCTGTGACCAAAACCGCCTTTGGCTGTCCGTTTTTGGTCAGGTTTAACAACTTAAGAAGCTGCCTGAGTTCGGTTTTACGCCCCTGGATCGGGACATTTTCAAGTAAATAGATTTCACTGGTCGGGGAATCGTATAGTTGCGATGATGTACTCAAGGCCTTGTCCTGCTCTCTTAAATAAAAATGGCACTGTGACGGGGCGTGCACTGTATTATATAATAATAAGAGTCTCCTGTGTTGTATAGTTCTTGAGGCCGAGGGCGCTATGAAACAAAGCTTAAATATTGGAATTGTTGTGGTCTTTCTAGCTGCAGCTATTGGTGTACTGGTATTTTTGTCCAGTCAAAAACCTCCTGAAGAGACTGCGCATGCCTCTTCACAAGTTGTAAAGATCGAACAGGACAATCATCAAATCGCCCAAAGACGGGCAGAAGCAGAAAAGGAGCTTCAATCACTCTCTCCGAATCTGGCCCAGATCAATCCTCATGACTTTGTTGCCCCGGTTCCAGTAGGGCAGAAAGCCCCTGACTTTGAGGCTATGTCTGCCAATGGGTTCAAGGTCAAGCTATCCGATTACCTGGGTAAGAAAAACGTGGTAATGGTCTTCTACCAGGGGAATTTCTGCTCGGTCTGCGGTGCCCAGCTCTCTAACTTGCAAAAGCATATCGCCGATTTTAAAGCCCAGGATGCTGAGATTCTGGCCATCAGCGCTGATGATATCCCTCATGCCCAGATGACCCTGGGCGAACGAGGGCTGTCCTTCCCGATTATCCCGGATTATGATAAGGACATTATCCAGAAATTCGGTGTGCCGAACATTACCAAGAATAACATTGCCTGGCCGTCGGCTTTTATTGTGGATAAAAAGGGCATTGTCCGGCTGAGTTACGCGGATGAGCATGGGCACCGGCTCCATAGCGGGGAGTTTCTGGAAGAGCTGTCTAAAATCACCGGAAAGCCAGCGCCGAAGCTCTCTTATAACGAGTAATTTTTTATAAATATCCAGTGATAAAAACCCTTCCTGTGAAAGCAGGAGGGGTTTTGTTCTGGCCTTGTTACCCGTGATGATGCCGTTCTGCTATGGAATGGATTCTTTACCGCTGGCTAATGGGAACGTAATCCACATGGGCTGGGCCTTCATAAAGGGCCTTGGGCCGGATCAGCCGGTTGTTATCCTGCTGTTCGATAATATGGGCGGTCCACCCTGCCACCCTGGCCAGGGCGAAAATGGGGGTGTAAATCTCGATGGGCAGCCCCATCAGGTAATACAGGTAAGACGTGGGGAAGTCCACGTTGGGGACAATGTTTTTCTCCCGGCGCATGACCTCTTCCACAATCACGGCGGTGTCATACCATTGGGTATCACCCAGCTTCTCGCTGGCTTCCCGAGCCATTGCCGTCAGGATCATGGCCCGGGGATCCCCGGTTTTGTACTCTCTATGGCCAAAGCCCATAATTTTCCGCTTGGTGGCCAGCGCGTTCAGCACCCATTTTTCGGCGTTTTCCGGGCTGCCGATCTCCAGCAGCATTTTCATGGCTTCTTCGTTGGCCCCGCCATGAAGCGGCCCTTTTAACGTGCCGATGGCTGAGACAACACCGGAATAGAGATCTGATAACGTGGAGGTGGTGACCCGACCGGCAAAAGTGGAGGCGTTAAAGCCATGATCCGCGTAACAGATCATGGTGGCGTCAAACACTTTTACGAGGTACGGATCCGCCTTCTTCCCTTGCAGCATGTACAGGAAATTTTCCGCATGGCTCAGGCCGGGATCCGGGGCAATGGGGTCCAGGCCCCGATTGATGCGGTAAGTCTGGGTAATGAGTGTGGGGAACTTGGCCACCAGGCGAACGGCTTTGCGGATATTGGCGTTGTGATCCCCGGCATCTTTGTCTGGATCATGAAAGGTCAACAAGGCCACGCCTGCCCGGAGCATGTCCATGGGGTTGCTGTCCTTGGGGAAGTTTAAAAAGGCATCCAGAACCACTTGAGGAATATCCCGTTCTTTTTTCAGGGTCTCGGTAAAGACGTCCAATTCTTCTTTATTGGGAAGATGCCCGTAAATCAGCAGAAAAGCCACTTCCTCAAAGGAGGATTGCTCAACGAGATCCCGAATATCATAGCCTCGGTACATCAGGCTATTACGTTCCGGGTTGACATGAGAAATGGTGGTGGTTCCAGCGATCACGCCTTCAAGTCCTGGACTGTATTCTGCCGTTTTCATGGTGTTCCCCTTTACCGCTTCTGAAAATATTAACGCTTAAGTTTTATGTGTGCTCGTCTGGGCTTGTTTGCTGGCTAAACTGGGTTGCCAGGGAAGCATCCAGCGATTCATAGTCCTGATAGTGAATGAGCCGGTACAATTCCTCTCGGGTTTTCATTCGATCCAGTATCGGCTCCTGGGTTCCGGTCTCCCTGAGAATGGATAGCGCGTCCTCAACCGCTTTCATCATCACCCGGAACGCAGTCATTGGATAGATGACGATATTATACCCAAAGCGCTCAAAGTCTTGAAGTGAAAGATATGGAGTTTTACCAAACTCGGTCATGTTGGCCAGCAATGGCGCTTTGACCTGCCGGGCAAATTCCTTGAACTCCGCTTCACTTTGCAGGGCTTCTGGAAAGATCATATCGGCCCCGGCTTCAAGATACCGATTGGCCCTGGCCACCGCGTCATCAAACCCGTAGACCGCTTTCGAGTCGACGCGGGCAATCACCAGAAAATTGGGGTCATGGCGGGCCTCAACGGCGGCGGCGACTTTTTCAGCCATGTGCTCAGTAGAAATCACCGTTTTCCCATCCAGGTGCCCGCAACGCTTAGGAATCACCTGATCCTCGATATGAATCCCGGCAAGTCCCTGGCGCTCATATTCTTGTACTGTACGAAAGACATTAATGGCTT
Organism: uncultured Vampirovibrionales bacterium; assembly: GCA_964387265.1. GTDB lineage: Bacteria > Cyanobacteriota > Vampirovibrionia > Vampirovibrionales > Vampirovibrionaceae > CAYLWC01. The sequence continues at coordinate 41,663 of CAYLWC010000016.1, forward strand.
CCCCGTACCCGTTGTCCCCATCGGCAATGGCGGGGATATTCACGGCCCTTGCGATGTATCCTGCCTGCTCGGCCATCTCGGTCGCGGTCATGAAGCCAATATCCGGGTAGCCACCCACACCATTGGCGATGCCCGCCCCGGAGACATAGACGGCAGGAAAGCCGAGATTCTCGATGATTTTGGCGGTAATGGCGTTAAAAGCCCCTGGTACCGGGATAGTCTGCTGAGCCAGGAGATCCCGAAGACGTCGAGGTTTATTCGGTTCCGGGTTAAGCAGGGCTTCCGGCATGCACTTTCATCCCTTCGGCAAACAGGGTCAAGGTTTGAGTAATATCCTGGGTGTTTTCCAGATCCCAGAGAGCCTCTAGTAGCCGGTCCACATGGTTTTCCGGGAAGACTCGGGTGGCGAGCGTGCGGAACTTCTTCTCGATATCGCTATCTCCCATCGGGTTTTTGTTGTGGCCCAGCGGATAACGAACCTCTTTGCGCAGCTCCCGGCCATCGGTCAGCTTGATGATCAGCAGGTTGGGAATCCCGTCGGGATAGCCCGCGGTCATCTCGGCGTTCCGGTTGACCTTCACTTCCTGGATCAGCTCTCTGAGTTTGGGGTCATGAATCCGCTCCTGGGTAAAGGTGTCCAGGGTAATATCTCCATCCATCAAGGCGGCGGAAACGCAATAGGGCATGCTGTGATCAGCGGTTTCCCGACTGGTGGGGGCCCAGTGCTCTTTAAACCCGGCGATAATATCGACGGCGGCGTCAAAGCTCTCAATGGTGATGGAGTCGATTTTGTCTTTGATGCCTTCCCCGCCAATCTGTTCCCGAAGCTCCAGGGCTGCTTCGATGGCGCTTTGGGAGTGGTATTCCGCCGGGAAGTGCTTCACGTAGGTATGGTTAATCATAAACCCGTTAGTGTTGCCCGGCTCATTGCCCATGGGCGCCACTTCAAACTTTCCGGAAACCTGGTTCCAGAAGGCCATCTCGCCTTCAAAAATTTCAGAGGGGCCCGTCATGCCGAGTCTGGCCAAATTCGCAGCGAACACAGCGTTCCGGGCGGCGTTGGCAAATGCGCAGCCTTTCCAGTGGGAGAGTTCCCCGACTCGGGTCTGGCGCATGGTGATGTTGGGGGTTGCGGCCAGCCCTTGCGCGTGAATCAACTGCTTTTGATTCAGACCATACAGCTTTCCGGCTGCCAATCCTGAAGAAAACGCGCCGTAGGTCACGTGATCCCAGCCTCGTGCCCGGATGCTGGCGGCGTCACACAAGCGACACTGGATTTCATAGGCCAGGACAATGGCCGTTAAAATATCTTTCCCGCTCTTTCCTTCGGCCTCGGCGACGGCCAGAATGGCGGAAATGTTATCACTGGGGTGGGCAGGCTCTTTGGAGAGATAGGTATCGTTATAATCGAGATAGCGGAACATCACCCCGCTGGCAAACGCGGCCAGATCCGGGGAGGTTTTGTGCTTGGTGGTCAGAACGGTCGCCCCGCCCTGGGAGGCGGTCACGGAAGATGCGACGGCTCGGGCAATTTTGGCGGGCTCACTATCCACCGCCCCCATGGCGCAGGCCAGAGCGTCAATGACCCGGCGCTTGGCTTCTTTGATGGCCGCTTCCGGGATGTCCTCATAGCGTAATTGCTCCGTGTATTTGGCAAATCGCTCGGCTAATAACGGTTGATTGCTTGTTTTGTTTTCAGTTCCACTCACAAACCGGCCCTCTTCTATCACGCAAATGAAAAAACGGTCGTCCCTATTTTACTAAAGACACAAAGAAAGCCCAACTATTATGTCAAAGTGGTGGTGGCTTCCCTTTGATTTAGGTCAAGTCCGAGTCCGGTTTTATGCCTTGAGTTTCCGGCTTGTTCCAAGCACAATAGCCAATATGACGAGTGAGAGAGTTTCAGAGAGGTTAATTTATGATAAAGCCTGCACATAAGAACTGTCTGTTTCTGATTCCCGTGCTGGGAGCCAGTGTGACATTTGCCGGGTGTTCCGAGACGATTGAACGTCCTCCGTCCTCTATACCACCCGCTCCCCAGAATCAGGTATCTGTGGAACGTTATGTATTTATGACGGAAACGGACAAACAACGCGGGGAAGTGGTCAAGATTTTTGATCAGCAGACTGGCGATTACTGGATCAAGTGGGTGGGCTCAGACCCCAAGCAGGGGAAAGTGTATTCCGTCTGGAACTACTTTCCGTTGGAGGGGACACCTGAGAGCGGTGTGACGGAAATTAAAACCGTGAGCGTGGATACGGGTTCAAGTAACGGTGAGAATCCGCCGGGAACGGATAAATCTACAAAAGAAAGCACACAGGAAATACCAAAAAACCCAACCCAGAATGCAACTCAAGGCACAGCGTCGCCCAAAAGCGAGTAATCATGTCTGAAGGGACTCGAGAAACAATTTTTCTTCTTGATTGCGCTGGGCGCTTCGCTTGGCCTCAAACCGCTGACTGTACTTGGAGAGGCCGTAACACATCAGGAAGTAGATTAAGGCTTGGAAAATCAAGATCTCAAAGTCATGAAAAGTTCGCTCATAAATAATCTCACCGGCCCGTGTCAGTTCAATCACCCCGACAATGGAGGCCAGCGAGGTATCCTTGATCAGTGTGATGAGCTGGCTGACCATGGCGGGCATGGTTCGGCTAAACGCCAGGGGCAGGTAAATATAAAATAGCTGCTGATTATAAGATAAGCCCAGACTGACCGCCGAATCCCGCTCCGTTTGAGTAATGGATCGGAATCCGCTTCGGATGATTTCCGCGATATAAGCCGCTTCAAACAACGTAAAGGCTAAAACGGAAGAGATAAAAAAGTTGGGCCGATCGATAACAAGGGGTAAAAGCCCGTAGTGAATGAAAACCAGAAATAAGATTAGCGGGATTCCTCGGATCAGTTCAATATACAGTGTGGCCAGTTTTTTGAGTGGAACGGGCCCCTCATGGCGGAGAACACCCAGTATCGTTCCCAGCAAGAGGGCAAACACAAAGGCCGTTCCGCTGAGAATTATAGTGTACAGCAGCCCTGTCAGTAACAAGGGGAGATTAAAGACAATATCCTGCCAGTGGAAGGTAAGCATATTATGCCATTGCCTCCCGATGCGTTTGCCCTGGTCGCTTTAGGAACCATTCCACCCCATGAATGACTCCTGAGATGGTCAGGGATAACCCCAAATAGATCAACGCCCCCTCAATAAAGTATTCCATAGGCTGAAACTCGTCTACAGCCCCTTTGTAAATCACATAAAACAGATCTTGAACTGTAATAAAGGCAACCAGAGAGGAGTTTTTCATCAGGCTGATCAGTTGGTTTCCTACAGCGGGAAGTGCAATTCGGGTGGCCTGGGGCAACAAAATCCGAACAAAGACTTGAAGCCGGTTCAGCCCCAGAGAAAGGCCAGCGTCCGTCTGTTGCTGGGGGATGGCCAGCAAGCCGGAACGAAAGACTTCTGACAGATAGGCCCCGGTATAGAGGGAGAGGGCTAGAATACCGCAGAGTTCAGGGTCTAGGGTCAGGCCGATACTCTGAAGCCCCCGGTAAAAAATATAGAGTTGTATGAGCAGTGGCGTGTTTCGAATAACTTCTTTATAGATATGGGCCGGTTTCTGAAGCCAGGGGTTGTGATACTGGCTGGCAAAGGCAAGAAACAGTCCGATGAGCAGGGCCAAAACCCCACTGATGACAGAAATCCTCAGCGTCATAGTCAGCCCGGACAGGAAGTTGGACTGGACATCCGGGTTCAGCAGAAATTCGGAAACAAATTCGGTCATGCGCAGCGCTTAAATGTTATTTTTTGCAGTCTCGGGCGGCAAAGGCAGGTTCGATCCACTTTTTCTCCAGTTGCTGGAGTGTACCATCCTCCTGCATCGCTTGAATGGCCTGATTGATCGCCTGGCGGAAGCTATTGGTGGAATTTGCTTTTTCATCCTGCTTCAGCGCCAACCCGTAAGGTTCAGAAGCAAGTCGTTCTTCCAGCATCCGAAAACCACATATATCGGATAAGAAACCGGCGATAATGGTATCATCCGTGGTCATGGCGTCTCCACGCCCGGCTCTTAAGGCTGAAAAAGCGTCGGTGGCTGTTTTAAACCCCGTATACTTAGCGTTTGGAAAACGGGATTTGATGTTTTTTTCGCTGGTGGTCCCAAGAACAAATAAAATGGTCTTGTCAGAGAGTTCATCCAATGCCTGGATAGGGCTGTTTATGGGTACGACAACAGCTTGTCTTGCGGTGAAGTAGCTATCCGTAAAGTCGATAATCTTTTCCCGTTCGGGGGTAATGGTCATGGTGGCCCCAACCACGTCGATGGTACCTGAATTCAGCGCAATCACCCGTGTGGAAGAGAGGATTTGTTGGAACTCAACTGCGTTTGGATCTCCCAGAATCCGCTTGGCCAGCTCCCGCATCAAATCCACGTCATACCCTTTCACTGTTCCATCTGTATCCAGGTATCCAAATGGCTTGCTGTCATACTTGACCCCCGCAATGAGTTTCCCGCGATTTTGAATTGTTTCGAGCAGCGGTTCACTGGATTGACTGTTTCCGGCGTTACATCCAGACCAAATGCTCATAAAAAGACCCAGGAACAGGATCAGGGAAACACATGCGCTATATTGACGATACCTTTTACCCATTGGGACCCCTTACACTCAACTCTCTGTTAAATATTATACGTGGCTATACAGGTTGAGAGAACCTATAAGCGGATGAAAATTTAGTAGATAACCACCGAAAAACGCTTAAAATAAGGATAGGTACTTCTCCAGAAATTTAATATTGTCGTCAATTGAACGAAAATGAAGGGTAGGTAAAAATAAGAGGAACTCGTATTGGGATGGATTACCCCCAATTCAGGTCAGGGCCAGCTGTATAACCAGAAAGCCTTGCAAAAACCTTCCTCCCAGATGCCTCAAACGCATCAGGCGTCATCTGCCGCCCCTTCGGTTGGAAATACTAACCCGCAGCTGGGTGATTTACTCTTGTCTCCCTTGATGAACCAGCATGCGGGGGGTATGAACCCGCAGGAGTTTAGTCATCTACTCAAGCAGTTGCTGCAGCTTCCCAAGGAAATTCGCCAACTTCTGGCCATGCTGGCCTTTGGAGAACCCCTGAACGCCAAAATGACCCTGAAGAAAATCCAGCAGATGCTCTTGCAAAATCCCACAATCGCTCTGGAGGATCTTCAGATCCTGCTCAAGCAACAAACCAAGGTTGGGCATGAGAAGCTCCAGCAGCTCTTGCAGTCTGGTCAGATGGGATTGACCGGAGACAGCAAGATGATGGGTGAGCTGCTGACATTAACCACCCAACTGGCGGCCAAGGCCAGTCTGACGCCTCAGGACGCCCTGACGAATATCATGTTGCTGTACTTGCCGTGGTACCCTTTGCCCCAGGGGCAAAAACTGCAGATGTATTTTGAGGGGTCCGGTGATGAGGAAGAATCAGGGGAGTCAGTTGAAAGTGTACTGGTTATGCTGATTGAGACCCGCCATTTGGGGCGTTTCAAAATCACCACAGTGCTGACCGAACGAACCCAGCTGATCTTTAAAATTGAACATGATCCCCAAGCCAGCCCCACCTTACAGGCGATTGAAAAGCAGCTTCCTGAATCCCTTTCCGGCATTCCGGCCCCGATTTTTGCCTTGGATGAGCGATCTGACGAGCGTTCTGGCGCCCAGATGGTAAGTCAGGCCGACCCCACTTCAGCCCATTCGGATGCAACGCCTTCGAGCCCCGCAGTGGTTGCCCAACCCAGCGGAAAAGTTTCCACGCTGGTTATCAATGCGGCCTATCTGCTGGTTCGGATGCTGTTTGAAGCCGATGAGCGCTATGGACTTCACGCCACCCGCAGCGGAATGGTTTAAGGCGCTTTAAAGCAATGGGTATGAGCCGCTTGCGAAGGGTTATCTTTCAAGTTCTTCCTCAAGCTCGTTATCAAGTTCATCTTCCTCATCGGGGAAGTAATCAAACTCCATGCCTGCCATGCAGATGACATGGCCTTCCTGTGCCCCGGCCTTGGCCAGTTCTTTATAAACCCCCATGGCTCTGAGAATGTTCATCAGCCGGTGAACGGCCAGCCGGTTTCGCATGTCTGTTACGCTGAAGAGTCGATCAATTTTTCCGCCGGTGACGGTAAAGACCTTGCCCTTCCGGTGAATTTCAAAGGCGCTGTCATCGTGATCAAAGGCCTTGAGATCAGCAACCACTTCCACCACTTCCTCCTCATGAGGCAGGGTTGTTAGCATGTGGAACATGGTATTGAGTAACGGCTCCAGTCCCTGATGACTCACCGAGGAAATGGGAAACACGTGGGCCTGTCCGGTTTTCTCCTTGAATGCTTGAACCCAGTACTCCTGTGTTTCCGAATCCACCGCGTCCGTCTTGGAAAGGACCAGAATCTGCGGTTTTTCAGCCAACTTGGGGCTGTACTTTGCCAGTTCTGTGTTGATCAAATCGTATTGGGCCAAGGGGTCTTCATGGGTTGAGATATCCACCAGGTGTAAGAGAAGCCGGGTCCGTTCCACATGGCGCAGGAACTCATGTCCTAACCCCACGCCTTCGCTGGCCCCTTCAACCAGTCCGGGAATATCCGCTACGACCACCCCATTCCCATCCGGCTTTTTGACGACCCCGAGATTGGGGACCAGGGTCGTAAAGGGGTAATCGGCGATTTTTGGTTTCGCGGCGCTGATAACACTAATTAATGTGGATTTCCCGGCATTGGGCAAGCCGATAATGCCCACATCGGCCAGTAATTTAAGCTCCAGCTCCAGCTCACGCTCCACGCCAGGCTCGCCGGGCTCTGCAAACTGGGGGGCCTGACGAACGGATGAGGTAAAACGGGCATTTCCCCGACCACCTCGACCACCGGCTGCGACCAGAACCCGATCCCCTGGAATGGTCAAATCGGCAATGGCATCTCCGGTTTCAGCATCCCGAACAATGGTTCCGCACGGGACCCGAACCACAACATCCTGGGCATTCTTGCCATGTTGGTTTTTGGGCTTGCCCCGATCCCCGTCTTCCGCCTTGAAGATGGACTTGTACTTGAAATCCAGAAGGGTGTTCAAGTCCTCGGTAGCTTCCAAATAGACATCACCGCCCTTACCCCCATCCCCGCCAGCAGGACCACCGTAGGGTACGTATTTTTCACGACGCCAGGCCACAATGCCATTGCCGCCGCTGCCGGATTTGACGTGAATTTTTGCCTTGTCAATAAACATCCCGATATCCTGATCCTGACCCTGTACTTTTGTCGGGAACTTTCCGCGCCCGTGCTCATCTGTATATCTATAGGACCATTAAACCACTATAATGGTACATGAGGAAATGCAAGAGGAGAGCCAAGGCTTTTTTGGCATGGGAGGGTCGTCGTGTGAGGAAAAATCCTAATATGCGGCAACGCACACCGTATCAGCGGATGCGATTTAAAATAGGAGTTCTGTCGTTTTTCCTACTGGGACTGTGTTTTCTGCTGGTGAATTTCGGGATTGCGAACTCAGTCGATCCCCCGCTTCCTGTGGATAAAGAAACGGATACACAAGAAACGGCCCTTCAAATTCAGGTCCCTCCCCATGTGAAACAGGGACAGACTCTGGTTGTCTCTGCCGAGGGACCCAGTGATAAGCTGAAAGGAAGCGTGGTTTGGCTGGCCGGAAATAAGGTTCCGCTATACGAGATGGAGCCAGGCCATTATCAAGCCTTGATGCCGGTTTCCGTTTTGCAGAAGGCCGGTGGTTACACCGTCAAAGTCCAGAATTACCATGGCCAGAATCTGTTGACCACCAAAGTTGAGGTGACACACGGGAAATATCCCATCCAAAACATTCGAGTCAGCAGTTCCACCAAGGGGCTTCAACCATTACCCGGAGAGCTGGAGGCCATTGGCGCCCTGAAAACCATGGCAACGCCCGTGCGGCATTGGAATTTGCCTTTTATCACGCCCACACCGGATTGCCAGAACTCGCCTTTTGGCGTGATTCGCTACCATAATGGCAAACCTTCCAATGATTATCATAAAGGGGTGGATTTGCGCTCTCCGGCGGGGCGACCCATCAAGGCGATTAATAACGGCAAGGTGGTCCTTAGCAAGATGTACCGGCTTCATGGCGGAACTGTTGGGCTGGATCATGGGCAAGGTGTGACATCGGTATATATCCACATGTCCAATCGAACCGTGAATGAAGGCGACATGGTGAAGAAGGGTGATGTCATCGGCCATGTGGGGTCCACTGGCTTTGCCACAGGTCCACACCTCCACTGGGGCTTGTATATTAACGGACTGCCCGTGGAGCCTAACCAGTGGATTTCTGGTGTTCCTCGTTGCTAGGGCAAGATTACTTAATCAAGCTCTGAAGCTTTTTGAACGATGGGTGCTTTGCGTCTTGCATCAGTTCAAACAGGACCATTTCCACGCTGCTGGGGATCACCCCGGATTGATGCATCTTGTCCAGCCCAACTTCCAGGTTTTTGGGGGAACGGGCTGATACCGCGTCTTCCACGAGGTGCACCTCATATCCGGCTTCCAGAAGCTGGTGGACGGTCTGGTTGACACAAACATGGGCCTCAATACCACAAACAATGACCTGTTTTCTGTTGTAAGAAGCCAGCGTATCCCGGATATCCGAATCTCCCAGGCAGCCAAAGGCTGTTTTTTCCAGGATCTTTGTATTAGGTGGCAGTCCTTTTATTAGTGTGGCGTCTGTATACCCCAGCCCCTTTGGGTATTGCTCACTGATGATAATGGGGATGTCCAGCTCCATGGCCGTTTCAATTAATATTCGCGCATTGTAAACCAATTGTGCCGATTCCTGTACGATACCCAGAAATTTTTCCTGAATATCAATCACCAGAAGCACGCAGTCACGTGGGTTAAGTATATGACGCGGTAAGACAGATTGTACCATGGCTGCTTTCCCCCAAATTTCTATTGCTGAACAGCTTGACGGTGATGTCTTCCATCATGATCTTCTCTTATATGATCCATGAATGGGGGCCGAACGTCAAAATCAGTATGCCTTTAATTGATCCTCAGGCGGAAGCCCCTTCCCCTGTATTACGACCTCCAGGGAGTCGATAAATTCTTGCGGGGTTTTGAGGGCATGGTTGTTAAAGGGCGGAATCTTCACATAGGCTGTATCCGGGCTTTTGCGAATGTATATGGAAGGAAAGCCGGTCGCGTGGAACTGCCGCATGATGGCCTCTTCCTTCGGGCTGGCTTCCGGGTTGACCCGGACTTTGATGTATCCCTCTAGGTACGCTATCATTTCCGGGTGGGACATGAGCCCCTCATTGACCTTCTTGCAGTAGGGGCACCAGGTAGTATGAATGTATACCAAGAGGGGTTTTTCGCTTTGTTTTTGTTCGGCCAGGGCAGCTTCGTATCCTGACGCGTTTTCGTACCAGCCCTCAAAGGCGCTTTCCTGGGTCTTTTTTTGCATAAAAGACTTGCCGATGGCGAACAGGCTGATAATCACCATCAGGCCCACCAGGCCCATGGCGATAAGCTGGACGCTGGAGTCACCCGGTTTACGCTTTCTCATCATTTTGCCATATTTCTTTCTCAGACTTCTTTGTCAGATTTTTCACCGGTTGGAGTTTCAACCTGTACGATTTGTCATTTCATCATAGCAACCAACGATCCGTTAAGGGAAGTTGTTTGCTTTAGAGTGTTTTAATGATGACATCTCCGGTAATTCGGCATTGGCAGGAAAGCCGATCATCCGGGTCCAGGTAAAAAACGGCTTCTTCGATGACCGATTTCGGACAAATATGTTCAGCCCCTTCAACAATGGTGACAACGCAATTACAACAGGCCCCCAATCCCCCGCAGCGATCATGGACATTGACCCCTGCCATGTGGGCCGCTTCCCGGAGTGTGGTGGTTTCATCAATCTCAATTTTCCGCCCGCTTGGGAGGAAGGTTACTTTCGGCATATGTGGCTCTCTCTTGGGGTCCCCATTCATTATAAGAGAGGTTCATTAAAAAACCTACCCTTACGAGAGAGTCTGTTTTATTCCTAAGACATGCTCTGATCGAACGCATTTTCGATGTGTTCCAGGCGACTACCAGAAATGCAAATGACATCAAACCGTATGGAACAGTCGGAGGATGGGGGGTGCTCACCCAGGTAATGTTCCGCCAGGCGCAGAAGTTTCTCTTGCTTGGCCGGTGTGATGGCTTCGGCGGGCATTCCAAATCTCTGGCTCTGCCTGCTTTTTACCTCAACAAAAACTAGCGTGCTTGTCTTCGCCTGATAGACGATGAGATCGATTTCACCTTGCCTGCCTGCTCTCCAGTTACTTGCCCAAATATCATACCCTTTGTCCTTCAGGTACCCTGTGGCAAGCTGTTCGCCATATTGTCCGTATCGTTTTCGTGAATTCCTCATGGCCCTAGTGTACAGGAATGATTCCGTCTTTGGCTACGGGAATCCGCTCCGGGTAGAATGGACCTGCTGGTTATTACCCGAACGTTTTGAAGGTGGAGGCGATGTTCTTTTCGATCACTTTTCGGACCGCATCGATTTCAGTCTGGACAGCCTCATGTTGGGTATCAACCCGACGCAGCTGAAGCTCAAGGGCTTTATCAATAGACTGCAGTGCAGCGACACGGGCTTGAAGCTGTTGAGCTTCTGGGGATTCTGGTTCCAGGTTAGTCATAATCTGGAATAAAGCCCCGGAGGTGTTGGCGAGTGCCATCCGTGCCTGGTTGATAAACTGGCCGCTAAGTTCCAAATCGCTCTTTCGTGCGGTTAGAGTAAGGAATCTGGCTTGACTTGCTGCAAAACCCATTGGCTACTCTCTCCATTAATGCGTTGGTAACTGGAATTATTTCCTGTATATATAAAAACGATTGCAAGATGGAAATTGCCTATATGGGCTCTATTGTTAAAATATATTAATTATTTATATTGAGATCAGTTCATATATATGACGTGATCAGCAGTCTTCCCCTCAAGAGTTAATCCTTCGAGAGTCAGGCATCTTGGAACAACGTGGCATCTCATCTCTGTGACAGTGCCCTCTAGTCTCACATAGATTCAAATGACAGGCCGGGCAGCTCATTCAAGGTGGGTGATCTTTGATTACCCAAATGTCTTGAAGGTCGCCGCGATGTTCTTTTCAATAACTTTTCGGACCGCGTCGATTTCAGTCTGGACAGCCTCATGTTGGGTATCAACCCGACGCAGCTGAAGCTCAAGGGCTTTATCAATAGACTGCAGTGCAGCGACACGGGCTTGAAGCTGTTGAGCTTCTGGGGATTCTGGTTCCAGGTTAGTCATAATCTGGAATAAAGCCCCGGAGGTGTTGGCGAGTGCCATCCGTGCCTGGTTGATAAACTGGCCGCTAAGTTCCAAATCGCTCTTTCGTGCGGTGAGCGTCAGGAATCTGGCTTGGCTTGCTGCGAAACCCATAGTCCATTCTCCATATATTTGTTTTATATCAGTTATAAATATAAAAAATATCTGGAGACGGAAATTGACCAAAAAATGAAAAAAGTTAATATATCTTAAATATATACTTTAGCAAATAACCTTCGCTTATTCCCTTAACTGTCGCGGGAAATTTTACCGGCTGCGGTATCGACCGTATCTTTGCCTTTAATTTCCACCTTGTAGTTGGGGTTAATCAGCAGGTTCAGGATGGTTTCCTCGTGGTCAGTCAGCTTGGGGAAGTGGACGCCGATAAAGTGCTCATGCGTTTTCCAGTCATACTGGATGTGGCAAATATGGCCGGAAAATAAATATTTTTCGTTTTTGTAATTAGCTGAAAACGTGTAGTTCTGGTTTTGTTTAACGCTTAGGACAGCTTTTTTTGACTGATAAAGTAACTTAAGACCTTTAGCAGTTCCGTTTACGGCAATAAAGCTAGAGCCTAGCCCCTCCAGGGTTAATGAAAACTCCGTCTCCATCCTCTCCTCAGCGCGCATGTCGTTATGGGTTTCCTTGAGAATGGGAGTACAGATGTGTAGGGGTTGTCCGCCCATGTCCTCAACCTCTTGAATAGTGACAGAAAAGAGGTCATACGTATGGGTACGGCGGGCTGTGATTTTATGAATGCTTTCCGCATTAAAGAATAACCGGGTACCGACCGGGAGCACCGTGTCCTTTCGGGTCTTTGTTCCAATGAAAGCTTTAAAGTCGTTTCCGCTGGCTTCAACCACATCCACCAGACACGAGGCGAAAATGTTTCTCTTTAACTGAAACTTCCCCCGCAGAGTTTGCGTCTTTGGTTTTATAGGTTCAAATGTTGACTGTTCGGCATGCATAAGGAAATCATAACATAAGACGGTTTCCCGGTGGCAGGATGTCGGCGTGACTCTTTAGGGATACATTAGCGGAAAGGAGCATGCTTGAACTCGCTGAAATACTACCTGGTAGAGACAAATGCAACACTTTGGACTTCCTGCGCTCTCTATGGCATAATGACCTCAATTATGAATCACTCAGGGAACAGATCGAGGGGCAACATGAACGCTGTTCAACCATCCAATAGATTCATCCAATACAAAACGCTTTGTTTTCAGAAGTATAGCTGGTTTCTATGGGCTGCCCTCATTTCAGGGGCACTGATCCTTTCCATAACATTCGGCGCTTCCGCCTGGGCCTCTGGTATTAAGCTGACAAGTCAGGAAATGAACACACTACAGACGCTTGAGACGACCTTGTTTACAGTGCCATATTCAAAGGATTCGGTTGATCAACGATTACAACGTCTGGAAGAGACTGTGTATGGCGTGACTCGGCCAGAAATGTCGTATTCTCAACGGGTGGCCTCATTACAGCAGGTACTGATGCCCCATTACTTATCTCCACCCGCTCAAAACCCAAATCATCCGCCGACACAGCCACCCTCTCAACAGGCGGCCTCACAGCCGCCCCCTGCGATGAATCCTGCAGAAGATTTACCTGCGGGCCGGGAGTCGGATTATCCCAGTGTAACGGAAATGGAACATAAAATTTTTGGCCGGGGGTATGAAGATGATGAGATTACCTACCGCCTGGAGCGCTTGGAGCAGATTCTCTTTAACCGGGTTCAGCAGGGAAGTCTGGGCCAGCGGACAGATCACTTATGGATTGCCGTTTTTGGTACCAGTGATCGCGCCATTGCTTCCAATTCGACCGCTCCCTCTGGGATAGCCGATGCGCAGCCGGCGCCTCTACCTCAATATCCAGATATGCCGCCGGATATGTACTCTCAGTACCAGGCGGCCCCATCGGCAGATTTCATGGCGGCGATTGCCAACGTGGAGCAAGAGGTATTGCATGCAACCTACCCTGTTGATCCGCTGAATGTTCGCCTGGACCGTCTTGAAAACCAGGTGTTCCATCAGACATCCCCTGAACTGGGACCGGAGGATCGCTTGCAACGCCTCATTGCCGTGGCCTCAGCAGGTGGGGATCGTCCAAGCAGCATGGGAGGCAAAGCCCGGTTTTTCAAAACGGTGCTGCCGATTATCCTGACCATCTTGCCAATGATATTGTTGTAGTAAAGCCCGGAAAGATGATGAACATCATGCAAACGTATTCTATCCCGTCCCCATTAGGATATTGGATTGTTCAATCGACAGAGCTAGGGCTGCTTTGTGTGGATTTGCTTCCAGAGACGGACGCTTCAGAGATTGATAATGACTCGAAGTACCTAAAAAATGAAGAATTAGAAAGACGTTTTGACGCCTATTTCCGGGGAAAGGCCAATGCTTTTTCCGGGGTCCCCATTGATTGGGCTGCATTACCGGGAACCGCGTTTCAGAAAAAAGTCTGGCAGGCCTTGCTGGAAATTCCAGCCGGAGAAGTGCGGACCTATAAGTGGGTGTGTGAACGAATCGGAACGCCTCGCGCTTACCAGGCGGTGGGACAAGCCCTGGGGCGAAACCCGCTGCCTGTGGTCTTGCCTTGCCACCGTATTGTGGCTTCCGATGGCGGCTTGGGTGGTTTTATGCTGGGTGCGGAAGGCGGGATTGCGATGAAGCGGTTTTTGCTGCAGTTGGAAGGTGTGAACTAGTATTCAAGAAGAAAAAAATAAGAGGGACATGAAAACACACGTCCCTCATTGTCTTGTTCGGTTCGTTCCCTCAGGCGGTCGCTTTTCCAGAACCACCCTTGGGTTTGGCTTGCCTTTTGCCAAAGGATTTTGCCTTCGCAAGCGCGGCATGCGGATCCACTTCACCGTGACCCTGGTAGGTTTCAGGGAGGTTATCCAGTTTGCGGGAAGTGTTTTTCAAGATGCTACGCAGGTGGGCAGGTTTTAAATTGGGGTTTTGCTGTAGCATCAGCGTCAGCAGACCGGAAACATAAGGCCCGGAGAAGGAGGTTCCATTGACCAGCTCCTTGCCTCGTTTTCCGTCTTCATAGCTGTAAACCATCATGTCCACCCCAGGAGCGACAACGGTCGGTAGAAGCTTCCCGTTTAACGTATCCCCCAAGCTGCTGAACTCGGCCAGCCTATGCTGATCCAGCTCCTCAGAGCCTTGGGTGTTGGAGGCGCCGACCAGAATCACCTTGTCCAGAATATAGTGCAGGTCCTCTTTCTGTTCGTTGGTGAGTTTGTCTACATCGAGTCCAAAGAGGCTCATTGTCCCCAGACCGGGAATTCCCAGTTCTTCCCCGGAGTTTCCGGCAGAAAAGACGATCTGGATTCCAGCTTTTTCTGCCAGTTCCACAACTTTCTTGAACTCTTTCAACGCTTCTCTAACTTCCTTGAAGATGATGACGTTGTTGTCACTGAAGCCCCAGGAGTTGTTGATCACCTGGATATTGTTCTCGCCCCGGAGTTTGCCTTCAATGATCTTTTTGTAGACCTCCATTGTCTGAGGCCCTGTCAGTTCCGGCCATTTATCAGAGTAAACCAACGCATCCGGCGCGACCCCCTTGATTTTACCGTTTCCGGCGGCGGTGGTCATGACCATGGTCGGGTGGGTATGCTCAGGATCTCTGGCGTTAGGAGGGAGTTTCACCCGTTTCTGGAATGCCTCTTCGTTATCTTTATCTACGTAGCCCCCATCAATAATGGCCATTTCAACGCCTTTTCCGGTAATGCCTTTGGCATGAATCCGGCTGACGCCCAGTTCCGGGTTCAGCAAGTCTTTTACCAGGGCATGATCCGCGTGGCTGGGATCCAGCGCATAATCGTTGGAGATGAGAGCGGACAGGGCATGGCGCTTGAAGTTGGGGTTCCCGGTTTCAGCGGCGTAGTTCTTCACCACGTCAATCCCACCGTCATACTGAATCAGAGCATCAGCGGCGGCAATCCGGATGGCTCGCGCCAGTCGGGTTGTGTCATCACTGTTCATGACGCTGTACAGCTTTTCCTGCACTCGTTTGAGCAGTTTCTTGTCGCCGCTGCCACTGACGGCATCACCCAGTCTGCTGATGGGGCCGAGTACATAACGCTTCAGGGTCGGATCATCCAGGGCGTCCGCCATTACATCGGCGCCTTTGGCATCCCCAATCTGGCCCAGGGCAATAATGTTGTTCAGACGGATCTTGGCCCCGTCATTGGCGGGATGCCCCCGGTAACTCCGTTCGGCGCGCCAGTTAAAGAGCCCCTTGAGAGGATCTCTGGTTTTTTCAATCAGTTTTTCCACCGCGCCTTTATCCTCCAGGACGCCCAGCAATCGGGCGGCTAGGGAACGCGTTGCCAAGGAGCCGTCCTTTTCCAGCAAGTCCGTCAGGACTGGCCGAATCACCTCAATGTTGTCCTTGAGGGTCGAGACAAACTCGGTATCAATGATTTCTTTCTGATGCTCTTCCATTAAGAGCTTTAGGCCGTCTTCATGGTCAAACTTCTGAAGCAGCCCCGGCTTGAGATTGGAAGCGAACGCATCCAGCTGTTCTTCGGATATCGGAAGGTTGCTGGCGGTTTTTACAATATCCACGATCTGACGCTTCAGACCATCAGGATCCCGATCACTGCGGACTTCGTTGTAATCCTCCTGAACGGACTTGAAGATGCTTCCCAGCATGGTTTCTTTCTCTCTCAAGGATAAGTTCCAGGCCGGATTCTGAATCATGTTCAGCGCGCGAGCCACGGCTTCCGGCTCTTTTAAACCCACCCAGAGCATGGTGGCCTGCTTGTTGATTTCCTCTTTTTCTTCCGGGCTGTTGGCTGGGGCTTGTTGCGCCAGAACCCGAATGGCCCGCTTTGCTTTCTCCAGGGTTAGCGTGGAAACTTCCTTGCTCATAGGCTCTTCTGTCATGAGCTTCAGGGTTACCAGGGCCATTTTTCGGCTGGTCAGGTCATTGTCTTTCCCCACGGCCAGCTTTTGCAGGGAGTTAATATAGCGATCTCCGTTCGCGGCCATATTAACCACCATATCGGCGTAGGCATGAATCCCCTCTTCCGGGTCCATGATTCCGGTCACCTGGAAGTAGGTCTCAGGATTCATCAGCTCCATGAGTTTGTCTTTAGCCACAGATTCTGAGGAATGCAGCAGGGCGTATGCCGCTTCTTGTCGAACCGCCGGAGATTCATGTTTTAGGGCCGGGTAGAGATGATCGGCAAAACTCAACCGTCCTCGGGGCCCAAGAATCTCGATAGCCTTTGCCCGAGCTTCGGCGTAGTTACTATCGACGGCGCTTTCCAGTGTGCTGTTGAACTGGTTGGTGTCTCGCTGGGCAAGACCGTCCATGATGCGAACCAGAAGCTCTTTGGAGACCCGATGTTCGCTGGTTAGCTTTTTAATTTCCGCCTGGATTTCCTTGAAAGGCTTGGTGGTGCCATCCGGCAGCATAACAGGGGTTTCGCCCTTCAGTCTGGAAATTTCATCTTGGGGTACGTCCTTAATGATTTCCTTGATGGGCTTTTTAAACTGGTTTTCCAGACTTTGGAAGAAGTTTTTCTCAGCGATTTTCAGGGCACGCATCATGGTTTGTGTCATATGATTGTGCTTTTCAACCGAGTTGATGGTCCCTTCAAACTCTTGCTGCAGCAGGTCGTTGCCATCGGGATAATTGATTTTCCCAAGGGCGTTGGCAATGGCGCTGATTTCATCCAGCAGTTCCTTCTTTGCGCTCACCTTGGCTGGCAGCTCGTTCTTATCACCCCGCTCCGGTTTCTGGTTGCCCAGTTCACTTTTTCGTTGGCGGTACAGGCTCATAAGGTGCTGACCGACCGAGGTACGGGTATAGCTTTCCTCATGGGTTGAGCTGGTCACATCAGCCAGGGCGTTAATAGCGGCAATTCGTACAGGGGCCGCTTCTTTACGATTGGTTATTTCCACAAGCGCGGGCAGGGCGTTGATGGTTTTGACCCGACCCAACATTTCAGCAAGCCCGGCTTTAACATCCGGGTCCTTTTCCTGCTTAAGGTCATGAATAAATTGAGACTCCAGCTTGACGTGCGGCGCCACGGAAAATTTGGGGCTTCTGCCGCCAAACGTGAGTACCTTGAGCATGTTGGCCGAGGACTGGGAAGAAGAGTCGCTCTTCTCGCCATGAAGCTCCAGAATAGGATGCTTTACCGAAGACCCTCTTGATGTCTGTCTTGCGGCGAAGTAGCCTGCTGTTCCCGGCTGTTGCGTACGATTGCCATAAAAATTGATCATGGAAATTCTCTTCTCCCCCTATTTAAATCCCAATGTTCCCTCTATGAATGATTAGACAACTATCGTATCAGCGCTTGCGTGATCTGTAAATATGATTGTTTAATATATCTTTACAAAACTCATCCGTGTAGAATGGCGATTGGTGCGGAAGTTCCCGGTATGTGTAACATTGGCTGTTAAATAAAGATTAAAAAACCTTAATATAAATGCATAGCGGCTATTTTTGTTAAAGCTTCTTTTGAAAATGTATTATTGAGGCCATAAAATTTAAGGCTTGAATTCCCGCCTTGACCACGTTATATAATAGGTTCTTCCCCATGGGGCATTGGCGCAGTTGGTAGCGCGTCTCAATGGCATTGAGAAGGTCAGGAGTTCGAATCTCCTATGCTCCACCAGATTTGAAAAGGCTATGGGTTCCGAACGAATGTTCAGCTCATAGCCTTTTTTACGAGCTCTTTTTCTTTCTCGTGCGCTTGGGCTTGCCTTGCGCCAGCAAGGGGGCTTGTTCCTGCTCATATAGTTTCTGGTTCAGGTAGAACAGGTCTTCGTTGTAGTTTTTCTCGGGGTCGTACTTCCAGCCGTAGACTTTGCAAACGGCTTCATCCAGTTTTTTGTGGAGTTTATAGAGCTTGCTGGCAGGCTCGTGGAAAAAGGCGTTGTAGAGCTTGGTGATGCCCCATTGCCGAGTTTTCATCTCGTTCATGCGGTAGTTGTCCAGCTCGGTCATAATGTCTCGAACGGGTTGCTTCAGTTTTTCATCAGCTTCCCAAAGAAAAGGGAAGGTTTCAAAGCATTTTGTGTTTGTATAGTCAGTTCTATCCTCTAATGTACCCTTTTGAACTTCTACCCAATCTCTATGGAGTTTTGATGTCAGTATTCCATATAGGTAAAAATCATCAGAAGCAATAATATTATTACGGTTTCCTGGGAGCATTAATTTGTGAGGGAAGACCACAAAAACGCACCATTTAGATATATCTGGGACAGCAAAACAATATTCTAAATTAGATATAGCATTTCGCAT
>CAYLWC010000017.1:0-54776 GCA_964387265.1 uncultured Vampirovibrionales bacterium
CTGTGCAGGCGGGTATTTTTTGAGGTAAAGCACGCCTCATATTCAATGACGGGCTCCAACCGGCATTCATGACACTGGACGATCGGGGGGGCCAAATAAAGCGAGATTGGGTAACTGATCGAGGGTACCGGTGTTAACCCGTTACGGGTCCAGGGTCGACTAACACTAGGATTGGCCTTGTAAATCGGGTTCTGGATTTGGGTTTCAAAATAGACGGTGTGGACCGGGAACTCGAGATCAACGGTGCCTTGGTCGAGGTTCTTCAAGACCAGGGTCAAGGTCGATTCCAGCTCTTTTCTGATTAGGTCGCTGAGGTGATCCCGGTTTCCTGACATATAATCTCCAATGCCTTTTCAATCCGTTTGAGCGGCTCATGAACATCCATGGATTGCCCGGCTTCGATCAAAAGTTCGGCAGAGTTTTGTTGAGGCGAGGGTGGGGCTTCGGCTTCATCCGAATTTGCCGTGTCCTTTGCCGGTGAAGCGAGGGGCTTGGCAAGATGGATGCGCAGGGGGCTGCCCTCTTGAGAGGTTTGTAACATCAACTCAGTAGGAGAAATTTCCTGAATCTGGCCCACTGAACCTATGGGCGAGGACTTGGTCTCAGAGATCCGAACAATGGTATAGCCTTTGGCCGGGTAATTGAGCAAGTGTTCATCCTGAACCAGAAGGCATTTAAACTTGCTTTCCACGCTTTTCAGCAGGGTTTCCAGAATGACTTCCCGCTTAATATAATTGCTAAGAACTTGGCCATAGAGGATTTGCTGAATTTTGGTGGGTTGAATGGGTTCAGTATATCTGAATTCAAGGGGTAACCCTCGGCTATCGGTGACCATCACCCCACCAATATAGGTATTGGGAATGGGGGTGGTAATCATCAGGTAGGCAAGTTTGAGATCACTGGACTTCATACAGAGGGGACCTTGCTGGTTATTAGCGGGCAGTTGTTGGCGGTGGTTATTGGCTTAATTTACTTCTGAGACGCAGGATGGCTTGCGCATGGAGTTGGCAGACCCGAGACTCAGAGACTGAAATCACTTCACCAATTTCCTTGAGGGTCATATTCTCGTGATAATACAGGGCGATTAGGAGTTTTTCCCGCTCTGGCAGTGATGAAATCGCTTCGGCCAACCGTTTTCTAAGCTCACCCGCTTCAAATTCTCCCTGGGGATCCGGGCTGTTTTTGTCTTCAACGGTATCCAGTAGGGTCATAGAGGAACCAGACGGATCACTGCCGTAGGTGTCATCAAGAGAAAGCATCAGGTTGTTGCTTTCAGCGACCATGGCCTGGATTTTGGCCTTGGTGACGCCCAGTTCCGCAGCCAATTCATCATCATTTGGAGTCCGTCCCAGTTGTTCCTCCAGCCGTTGCATGGCATCGACCAGATCCCGGCTACGTTTGCGAACGCCTCGAGGGATCCAGTCCTGGAAACGCAGTTGATCGATGATGGCGCCGCGAATTCGGGTGACGGCATACGTCTCAAATTTGAGTCCCCGGTTGGGGTCAAACCGCTCAACTGCTTCCATAAGTCCCATGGTGCCGTAGCTAACCAGGTCCTCTGGAGCGATACTGATAGGCAGAGTAACGGGTAAGCGACTCACTACATAGCGAACCAGATGTAGATAGCGGAGGATCAGTTTTTCTCGGAGCTGGGCATTGTTGGGGTGTCGCTTGTAGTTATGCCACAGCTCAAAAACATCCTCAGTTGCTGCATCTTTCTGGCTGCCTGCCTGTTTTTTAGGGGGTTTGGAAAGGGGTTTCTCGGACATTCAAGAAAACCTTCGTGATATCAGTGAACTAGCCTATTTCTTCGGTCATTCGCCGGTTATTTTATTATAGAGCCATTTCATGACATCACCGTTTTTTTGCCGCAGAGAGGCCAAAAGATCCCCTATCTGGTGTGCATTATATGGAGGGGTTTAAAAATCTTAAAGATATCTGGCAATTTTCTTTTTTTCACACGTTAATAACTATAACCAGAGAATGAGTTTGGAAAGCACTATGCGGACCCATTTTTCAGGACTGCCCTCCATGCGTCCTGTCCAGCCCACAGCTTCTCGCCAGCCCAGGCTCCAATCCCCTCATGAGCGGGTTGGTTTTGGCGGAAGCTCGCTGATACTGGAAGAGGCCCTGAAGGCGAACCTGGCCCGTCTGAAGCAGGATGTACCGGAATATCAAAAAGATACCCGTTTTGAGGAGCGCATTGTCCTGGGTTTAAAAGACTTACAGGATTTTGTGAATACATCGGGCCGTTTCAAAAAATACCGGCCGGTGAATGTGATCCGCTCGTTTACGGAACTCACGCCACGGATTCAGCATTTGGTCGTAGCGTTTCTATTAGGCATGCAGCCTGGAGAGCTCAAGGCGCTGGAGAAAGCCAAAAAATTGGGCCCCCCGGAAGAAGGGGCGGACATGCTGCTGGAATATTTTACTCTGGAAGCCATTCGCGACAAGATTTTTACGGACAAAAACATCGATCACCGGACCCGGTTGCTGGATAGAGGCCATGCGGCCCAACAAGATTTTCAGCAGGTACTAGGAACCGTGGCCAACGCGCTGCCCAGTAAAGTGGTGGATCGTTTTCAGGCGTTGACCCAGATCTCCGATCGAAAGCGAGCCATGTACCTGTTGGCCCTAGTCCAGTTCAAATTTGCCAATTTCAGGCAAGATGCCATGCTGAAACAGGAGAAAAAGGTCCCGATTTTGAAGGACACCCGCCTGCGTATGCTGCGTGAGGCCTGGGAGCTGGTAGAAGATCAACCCGTGATGCATAAGATCCCTATTATGCTGCGGGCCTTGGCATACACATACCTGAAAGTACTTCCGACCCGTTGGCTTCGGGACCCTGTGGTGCGGTTTGAGCGTCATGCGTTACAAGCCCAGGTGCAGTTTGAAGAGCTGATGGATCTGGTGTATCAGAAGCAGGCTTGGCGTCAGGAACTGCATTACACATATCCTAAACGTTCTCAATCAGAAAGGAAGCAGCTGATTAAACCCTTTGAGGCCCTCATGGAAGGCTATTTCCTGAAAAACAAAGCATGCTCTAACCCCAATGATACGGTGCGGGTTAGCTCTGATGAGGTGCAAAACACCAAGCCGCTGGATGTTAACTTGTAAGCAACTGCCGGAGTTCCAGCAGCGCGGTATAGGTCGGGAGAATATAGAGGGTTTCCTCGGGAGAGGTTTGTTGTAATGCCTGGGCGATGGCCTGGGATAAATTGGGCTGGATCTGGATTTGATTTTCAGGGACCCCGGCATACTTGAGCCGAAGGGCCATGTCCTCAGAGCGGACTCCGCTGACCACAACCGGTTTGTCCGTTTGAATGGCCTCGAATTGGGCGTCCCAGAGCCAGGAAATATCCCGCCCATCGGCGTAATTATCGTTAATGGCAATCAGCAGGCATCCCTTGGGGTCCGCTCCCACCAATTTCAAGACTTCGGAAGCTCCCACCGGGTTTTTGATCAGCATCACCATCACCGATTTCCCTTGAAGGGTTTTCCGTTCCGCCCGACCAAATACGCTTTGGTAATGATCCAGCCCCGCCTCCAGCACCGAGGAGGGCAACCCTAGATCCCAAGCGACGGTGGCAGCAGCCAGGAAGTTGTACACGTTGAACAACCCAGGCAGGTTGAGATGAATGCTCAGGGTTTCTGTTCCATATTGTAGCTGGATCTCGCTCCCCTCCGGTTTGACCAACACCGATTTAGCGACCACTTCAGCTTGGGGCCGCTGATACGCGCAAGTCTGGCAATGGTAGTGTCCCAGGTGGCCATACAGCAGGGCCTGGTATTGAAGATCTCCTTGGCATTTTGGGCACTGGGTCACTTCACGGGGGAAGGGGACCGGCACGTCTAAGGTGCTCTCATGCTGATAACGAACCTGTTCTACCCCAAAATAGAGGGTGTTTTCGGTCTGTAAGCCCAGCATAGAGACCAGAGGGTCATCGGCGTTGAGGATCAGTCGGCCTTGCCCCTTGGGAATCTCCGTTTGTTGGATTCCCTGGTTAATGAGTCTGGCCGTGGTGTCCAGCTCGCCATACCGATCCAACTGATCCCGAAACAGGTTGGTGACAAGTACCCGCTGGATTCTGGCTTCGGCGCTGAGGCCCTTGAGAGAAGCCTCATCTACCTCCAGGACCCCGAAATCCGCTTCCAGTTTTCCGGTTACAGAGCTTTGACGTAGCAAGGCAGCGGTAATTCCCGGCACCATGTTGGCCCCCAACTGATTATGGACCACTTGCTTTCCCGCCTCCCGCAAAAATTGGGCCAGCAGGCCGCAGGTGGTGGTTTTCCCATTGGTGCCGGTGACGGCAATGACCTGCTCCTGGATCTGGGTGCTTAAGTGCTTGAGCAGTTCCGGGTCCAGCTTACGCGCCACTTTCCCTGGCAGACTGGTTCCTGCCCCCAGTTTTAGGAACGAAACCAGGTTGGCCACGGTTTTTCCGGCCCCAATGGCCAGGGAGGTTTTTAACATAGGCGCCTTCATCTTTAAAGACTTACGCAGGCGTTCCCTGCTTGGCGAGCTGGGTAAAGGTAACGCCGTTCTTTTCCATCCGTTCCAAGGCTTCTTTGAGGCGGGGTTCCGGCACGGTCAGGGCGACCCGGAAGAAACCTTCGCCTTCTGAGCCGTAACCATTGCCGGGAGGGACGACAATGCCGCATTTTTCCAGCAGCATGTTGGCGAAATCCACACTACGCATTCCTGTAGGAACCGGGATCCACAGATAAAACGTGGCTTCATTCTTGGGAAAATCCCAGCCCATGCGGTTCAAGCCTTCCACAAACACATCCCGCCGCTTGGCGTAAATGGTGTTGAGATCTTTGGTCAGTTCGGCGGAATGATCCAGTCCGGTCATGGCGGCTCGCTGAACGGCTTTGAACACGCCGCTATCGGTGTTGTTTTTCACCAAACCCAAGGTTTTAACGCCTTCGGCGTTCCCGACGGCAAAGCCCACCCGCCAGCCGGTCATGTTGTACATCTTGCTGAGGCTGAAAAACTCCACGCAGACCTCTTTGGCCCCAGACACGCTCAGGAAGCTGGGGGCCTTATAGCCATCAAAGGTCATTTCCGAGTATGCGTTGTCATGACACAGCAGGATATCGTGCTTTTTACAGAAGTCTACGATCTCTTTGATCTTGGTTTCATCAATAATCGCCCCGGTGGGGTTGTTGGGGTAATTCAGGAAGAAAAGCTTGGCCCGGCGGGCAATTTCTTCCGGGATTTGAGACAAATCCGGCAGGTAGTTGTTTTTTGGCAGCAGCGGCACGGTATACGGTTCTCCGCCACAAAGCAGGGTGTAGTTGCTGTAAACCGGATACCCTGGAGACGGACATAACACCACATCGCCCGGTTCGACATAGGCCAGGATCATGTGGGCCAGGCCCTCTTTAGAGCCAATTAAGGACATGGCCTCGGTATTGGGGTCTATTTCAACACCAAAACGGGTTTTCATCCACTTGGCCACTGATTGCAAGAATTCTTTGGTGCCTTTATATGGCGGATAATTGTGGGTGGAAGGATCCGCCACGGCTGCTTGCATGGCCTTGACAATCAGATCCGGGGTGGGCAGATCGGGATCGCCGACGCCCAGGCTGATAATATCCACCCCGCGGGCCTTGGCCTCATCAATTTTTCGGTCCAATTCGGCAAACAGGTAGGGCGGGAGTTTTCCCAGATTGGCAGAGGGACGTGGCATGAGGTGACTTCCTTCTTGACTGAATATGACTTGACTGAATAAATCGGGTGTTTGCAGTAAACTATGGATGCTGGGGCGTTAAGGCCATACAGGGTATGAGTTACTCTAGCATAAAACCGGCTGGATTTAAACGCCCCAGGGACTTTCCCAACCCGGACTCAGGAACCGAACTCCCTATGGTGACCCACCTGGAACTCCAAATTTTTTGCCCGCCGGATCAGGCCGCATACCTCACCCAGTTGCTCTGGACGCTGGACGGGGTGGAGGCGGTTGCCGAATCCTACCGGAAAACGGAGCGGGACCATATTCTGCCGGAAGATCTCCAGTGGCTGGCAGTGACCACCCAGAACCCGGCCTTGAGGGCGTCTGTTGAAGGCCTCCTTCAAAGCGAACCCGCGCTGTCTGCCTGCCGGATTTTGGCGGAAAAGCCTGTCAGGGAAGAAGACTGGGCGGAAAGCTGGAAGCAACATTGGCATGTGACCCGCGTTCATGAGGCGCTGGTGATTGTCCCTCGCTGGGAAGAGTATACTTCGGAAAATCCGGATGAGGTGGTGATTCCTCTGGATCCTGGCTGCGCCTTTGGTACGGGCACCCATGAAACCACCTGTCTGGTATTAAATGCCCTGTGGAAGTTGTCCCAACGGCTGGATTTCTCTCAGGTGTCAATGCTGGATGTGGGGACCGGGTCTGGGATTCTGGCGATTTATGCGGCCAAGCTGGGGTGTCGGAGTATTCTGGCCATTGATAATGACCCCCAAGCGGTACAAGCGGCCGAGGAAAACATGATCGCCTGCGGGGTGGACGCTCAGGTGATGGTCTCAGAGGCGCCCCTGGCTGAGCTGTGCCAGACAAAACATGAGGTGATACTGGCCAATATCATTGCGCCGGTGATTTTAGAGCTCTTGCCGGACATCTGCCTGCGGCTGGCGCCGGGAGGGACCCTGCTAGCCAGTGGCCTGATTGAGAAATCCGTAGGCCAGGTGGAAGCCGTCCTTGAAAACGCCGGTTTTACTGAGATCCAAAGAACCCAACAGGGAGACTGGTATGCCCTTGAAGCCTGCTACCAACCCTGATCTGAGGTGGTTTTTCATTGAAGTGGGGGATCCGGTGGTGGCCTTCCCCCACCCTGTCACGGTGCAGGATGCTTTTACCGTGGATCATGCCCGGAAAGTTCTCCGGTTGTCCAAAGGCGATCGGGTCCTGGCGGTGGATGGGGCGCTGGAGATGGTGTATCTGGCGGAAATTATAGTGCTGGAGAAGAAGACGATGGTGCTCAATCTGTTGCAGACCGGAGCCCCGGTCAAAGCCGCTCAGCTACCCACGGTGACGTTAGGGGTGGCCTTGATTAAAGAGCAGCGCTGGGATTGGATGCTGCAGAAAACCACGGAACTGGGGGTGCGGACGGTGGTGCCGTTGATGGCCAGCCGCTGCGTGGTCCAGGTACATGACCCGGAGAAAAAGCAACAACGCTGGCAGGCGGTGGCTCGATCGGCCGCTGAACAATCGGAAGGTCTTTTTATTCCCCGGATTACCACCCCCATGGCCCTGGAGGCTTTTTGCCGTCAAGCCCAGTTGATGCCCCTGAAGCTGTTGTTGCTGGAACGAGGGCCCTACCGCAAAGCCTTGAAACGTGTGCTTCGCCATCATCACCCGGTCGCTGAGATTGTGGCGGTGATTGGGCCGGAGGGAGGGTGGAGCGAAGCGGAAATTGATGGTTTTCTGGCCCAAGGGTTTCAGCCGGTGTCTCTGGGGAACCGGATTTTGCGGAGTGAAACCGCCGCCACAACATTGATGAGTGCCTTGAACTATGAATACGATGAGCAACAACCTGACTGCCGCTAGCCAGCATCCGGTGGTGCGGGAGGTCCAGAAAGTCGCCCAAGGGCTGGGGGCGGATGTCTATTTGGTGGGCGGGGCCGTTCGGGATTGGTTGCTGACCGGTCAAACCCCGCTGGATCTGGATTTTATGGTAATAAACGGGGATGCGGCACAACTGGCCCAAATGGTTTCAGAAGTATTAAACGGACGTTCTGTGCCGTTGGATCCCGAGTTTGGGATTTACCGGGTAGTGGTGTTTCAAGATCCGGTGCTGACGCTGGATTTTTCCAACGCCCTGGAGAATTCGATAGAAAAAGATTTGGCCCGGCGGGATCTCACCATTAACGCCATGGCCATGGATTTTGCCACCTACCAGCTCCTGGATCCCTTTGGCGGGCAAGAGGATCTCAAAGACAAGCGGATTCGGATGGTGAGTGAAGCCAACCTGGTGGATGATCCGTTGCGGATGCTTCGGGTGTTTCGCATTGCCGCCACCATCCAGGCGATGACCATTGACAAGGAAACCCTGGAAGCGGTGGCCCGGAACCGGGAGCTGCTTTGGCAATCGGCGGGTGAGCGGATTCAGTACGAGTTTTTCCGTTTACTCAGCGTAAAATACTGTTTTTCTTACCTGAAGCTGATGGCGGATTGTGGCTTGCTGGAAGTGGTGATCCCAGAGCTTAAAGCCACCCGAGAAATTCCCCCCAACGCCCATCATCATCTGTGGCTTTTTGATCATACCCTGGAGCTGGTCCGGCAAGCGGAGCGCTTGATAAACGAGATCCCGGAACCGGCCCAAGCCCATATTTTACAATCTTTTAACGGGGTGGTGACCCGCTTTGGTCTGCTGAAAGTCGCTTGTCTGTTGCATGACATTGGCAAGCCGGCCACCATGGAAGTAAAGGATCTGGCAGAGGGAGAAGCGGGCCGAAAGGTGACCTTTTACGGCCATGATAAAGTGTCTGAGGATTTATCAGAAGAAGTGCTGAAGCGCCTGAAAACCAGCAAAGAGGTAAAAGAGTTCGTCAAAAAACTGGTCCGCTGGCACCTGTATCCTTGCCAGTTTGGGCCAGAGTCTTCCCGAAAGTCGGTCCTGCGCTTTTTCCGCCGGATGGCCGAAGAGACGCCTGATGTGACACTGTTGGCGCTCGCCGATCGCCACAGTACGAAAGGCCCTGAGATTACCGATGAGATTCTCAACGCCTCTCATCAAAAGCACCTTTGGCTGCTGAAGCGTTATGATGAAGAGCAAGAGACCCTGCAATTGCCCCGGTTGCTGACGGGCCATGACGTGATGAATCTCTTAAATCTCAAACCTGGCCCGGAGATCCGGGAAGTACTAGACGCCCTGCAAGAAGCCCAGCAACTGGGGGAGGTGACCACCCCGGACGAAGCCAAAGCCTGGGTGAAAACCCAATTTAAGTCATTCTAGGGTTCTGATGGGTACAAGATGGCCGCTTCCGTGTTGTAGGGGAGTTTACGCACATCGTTGACTACTTTGGCCGGGTTGCCGACCACCACGGCATAATCGGGAACATCCTCGGTAACGACGGAGCCAGCCCCCACCAGGGCATGTTGCCCAATCACCACCCCTGGCAGCAATGTGGCATTGGCGCCGATTTTGGCATGGGTCTTAATATGGGCCCCGGTCAGCATTTCTTTGACATTGGGGGCCTGGGGGTATTTGGCATTGGTGATGACCACATTGGGTCCCAGCCAGCAATGGTCTTCTAACACGGAAAACTCCGGCACAAACACTTGGGAATGAAGCCGCACGTGATGACCAATCCTCACATGATGCTCGAGAACCGTTCCAGAACCAATGGAAACATGGTCCCCGATCTCGTTGCGCTCCCGGATCAAGACATGGTGGCCTGTTTGAAAATGCTCCCCAATGAGGCTGCCGGCGTAAATCACCGTATGAGAGCGAATATGGGCATGGATTCCGATAGAGAGGGGTACTTCCCCTGGGTCACTGTTGGCGGGCGGCTCTCCTAGAATCACATAGGGGCCAACGTGGCTGCCTTCTCCCACCACCACGCTGCGGTTGACAATGGCGCTGGGGTGAACCTGGCTATGTTCGCTCATACAGGGAAACCTCCTTGGGCTGGGATGCAACAGGCGGCGCAACCGGAATCGAGACATCCAGAAACAGCCGCTGCCACCATTCTAAACACAGCAACGACCAAATGAGGAAGCGGTGATTTTGCTGCCCGGTAAAATGTTGATTTAACAGGTTTTTCAGAACGGATGGCTCAAACAACCCTCGCTCTAACGTGCGTTTCTCCAGTAAAACTTGCTCAATATAAGCCTTGGAAGGCCCCCGAAACCAGCTGGCATCAGGTGGGGTAAAGCCTTGCTTCTTTCGGAATAAAACCTCATCGGGAAGCAGGCCCCGGAGGGCTTCTTTTAGGATCCACTTGCTGGTGACGGTCTGCCCGTCCACACTGGGGGCGAGCTTGGCTTCAGCGGGCAGCTTCAGGCAAAAATCCACCAGGGCGTTATCCAGAAACGGCACTCGGGCCTCCAGGCTATGGGCCATGCTCAGGCGATCTTCTACAATCAGTAAGCCATGGAGAAAGGTTTTCATGTCAAAATACAGTGCCTTGTGCAGGGGATGCTCAGCAAGATTTCCTACCATCACGTTCCGAAAGGAATCCAGCGAAGTATAGCCCTGGAGCGACTGGAGGAATGCAGGGCTGAGCAGTTGGTTCTTTTGTGCGTCATTGAGCAGGCGAATGGTGATGGGGTAAAAGGTCTCTTCAAAGGCTTGGGGCGTTTGGGCAGAAAGCACCGGCTGATACCGCCAGGGGTAGCCAGCAAAGAGTTCATCGCCTCCCACGCCGGATAACACCACAGTCACATGCTGGCTGGCCATCCGGTTGACTAAATAATTCTGGTAACTGATGCCTGCCCGGAAGTCATCCAGGTGCCAGACCACCTGAGGCATGCTGGCTTCCAGATCCGAGGGGTGAACCAAAAGCTCATGGTGCCGGGTTCCCAATTGCTCAGCCAGTTTTCGGGCGGCTTCCCGCTCATCAAATCCCGATTCGTCTGGGGAAACCCCGGTGACATCAAAGCCGCCGGTAAAGGTATTCAGACAAGGGATCTGCCGGGTAGCCAGTGCGGTGAGGGAGCCTGTATCCATCCCCCCACTGAGAAAGCTGCCAATGGGCACTTCCCCGATGAGTTGTCGTTGAACCGCCTGTTCTAAAAGATGGCGCAGTTCCTCAATTTGCTGGCTGACTCCACGCATGGAATATGGGGCTTCTTCAAAGAGCGGATCCCAGTACCGGGTTTGGGTGAGGGTGTTGCTGCGGGTGTCTAGTTTGGCCCAGTGGCCCGCTTCCAGTAGATGAATATCTTTAACCAGTGTCCGGTCTAAAAAGGTGTTTTGGAAGGTTAGATGCTCATACAGCCCACAGGCATCCAGTGCCTTGGAACAGCCGGGGAGGGTGAGCAGGCTTTTAAGCTCAGAGGCCAGCGCCCAGGCGTTATTTTGCAGCCGGGTGTAATAGAGGGGCTTGATGCCGTATCGATCTCGCGCCATAAAGAAGGTTTGTTCCCGGTGATCCCAAATAGCCAAGGCAAACATGCCGTTCAGGCGGCGGATCATGTCAGGCCCTTCGGCAATATACAGCGCCAGTAAGACCTCGGTATCGCTCTGGCTGGTAAAGACGTAGCCTTGCTGCTCCAGCGCTTTGCGCAATTCCCGGTAGTTGTAGACCTCCCCGTTATAGGCGATCCAGAAGCGGGTATCCCGAAACAGCTGCATCGGCTGGTGCCCCTGCTCGCTTTGATCCAGAATGGCCAGCCGGGTGTGGCCTAGGACCCCGGTGAGGGGCGGAAGATCGGTGGGAGCATAAGGGAGAGAGAAGGTAAAGGGGTATCCATTTTTTGGGAAAAAGCTCAGTTGGGCATGATTCGGCCCTCGGTGGTGCAAAAGTTCTAATGCGTGGACGATTGAGGTGAGGGGGGTGGATAAGGTCTCCCCAGAGGACGCAAAAACACCAAGAATCCCGCACATCAGCGGTTCATCACCACTTGTAGCTGTTGCAACCGGGCCAAGGCCTCATCAAAATAATCCTGAATCTCCTGCTGCTCGTAAATCCAGTCCACATAATACTGAAGCCCCTCTTTTAAAGAAACGGTCGGTTTCCAACCCAAGGCATAAAGCTTTTCGGAGTTATGGACAAAATGCCGGACGTCCCCAGGACGGAAGCTGCCGGGAAGCTCAACTTGAGTTTGCTTCATATAGAGATGGGCTAGGGTTTCAGCCAGTTCCACAATCCGGATGGGGGTTTGGGTGCCTACATTGTAAATTTGCCAAGCGGTCTCAGGGTGCTCCATCACAAAAAGATTCGCCCGGACATTATCCCCCACATAGAGAAAATCTCGGGTCTGTTGGCCGTCTTCATAAATGACCGGGGCTTTGTCATTGAGCAAACGGGTGGAAAAGATGGATACTACCCCGGTATAGGGGTTAAAGATTGATTGCCGGGGGCCGTAGGTGACGGCATAACGGAGGCCCACAGTAGGAATGTCGAGTAATTTCCCCAGCCCGATGGCCAGCCGTTCTTCCGCCAGCTTGGAGATGGCATAAATCGTCTCGCCGCTTAGTGTCTTGTCTTCCGGGGTGAGCTGTGGTTCTAAATCTTGCTGGCACGTGGGACAGCGGACCTCCCAATGGCCTGCCAGCAGTTGCTCCTTGCTACGCATTGGGGGGCTGACCTCCCCGTGGGTGGGGCACCGGTAAAGCCCTTCTCCATACACTGCCTGGGACGAAGCTACCACGATTTTTTCCACGGGGTAATGATATTCCCGAATCAGTTCAAAAATGCGGGCGGTGCCGGTGGCGTTGACATCAAGATACTGGGTGAGTTCGGTGGTAAAGCCGCCAAAGGCCGCCTGGTGAAACACCCACTCCACCCCCTCCAGCGCTTTCTTAAGATCGGTGTCTGAGCGCATATCTCCCAGCATAAATTCGGCTTCTGCCGGAATCCAGGGCGGTTTGCCATGAAGATGGGTTTGGCCATCCAGATTATCCAGAATGCGGACCCGGTGGTCTTCAGAGAGTAATAAATCCACCAGGTGTGAGCCGATGAGCCCCGCTCCACCCGTGACCAGAACTTGTTTACCCCCCATGGGTCCGTTCCTCCCGCTGCTGAACTGTATGTCGCTTTTGTTGCCAGAACCACCATAACATGGTGAGAAACTGGAAGGGAACTTTGGAGAGATCCTTGACGTTAATGCCTTTGGCGACCCCAGCGGTTCGGGGACGGTGATCAATGACCACCTCGCCAATGGGCAGGTTGAGCTGTTGGGCCTTCAGCAAAATCTCGACCGTCAAAAAAGCGCTGTCGGCGTGCAACTGGGGCAAGATTTGTTGAACGGCCTTTTGAGTGAGCAGACAGGCTGAATCGGCGTCATGGACCGGAATCCCAAAAAACGTGCGAAGCAGAACGTTATAACAGCCGCTGATCAACCGCCGATGCCAGGGATCGGCCCGTTGGACGCGCCAGCTATAAACGACCTCACAGCCAGACTGGGCTTTTTCAAGAAACTGGGTGAGTTCTTGGGCGGGAATTTGGCCATCACCGGGAATAAAAAACTGGTACTCTCCTTGAGCGGCCTGAAACCCGACCAAGGTCGAGGGGTGGCAGCCGATATTTTGGGGATTGCGGATTATTTGAAGCGAAGGAATCTCTGGTTGGAGCCTCGCCAGTATGTCCGGGGTGGTATCCTGGCTGGCATCATCAATGACGATGATCTCATAGCGATCGGTGGTTTTCTGGAGAGTCTCTAACGCTTCTCGCACTACCCAAGCAATATTGCCCGCTTCGTTATAAGCGGGAATGATGATGGAAACAAAGGGAAGGGCTCCCATTATGCCCTCCGCTCAAGGAGATGGCCCAAGAAGTTTCGAGAAATTTTAAACGCCAACATGGGTAAATTCTCTTGTCCAGTCAATTTCAATGGGGATGCCCGCATGGCTCAGGGATTCCTGGGCGGCTTCCAGCACCCGGACCACTTCATAACCTTCTTGCCATCCCGTAACGGGTTCCATGGGATGCCCGGCCTGAGACTGGTGAACACAATCCAGAAAGTGCTGAAGTTCGATTTTCAGGGGCTCCACAAACTTCACCTGGGGAATATGAATGTCTCCAGTACGGGTCAGAAGCTGAAACTCGCTGAAGCTGGAGTATTCAGCATGGGGATTATCTTTGAGGGCTTTATCAATGCCTTTGTCATAAATTGTGATTTTCTGATCCAGGCTCACATCATCATAGACCACCATTTTCTTACTGCCCACCAGCGTGACCTGGCGCTTTTTTTCGGGATCCA
Organism: uncultured Vampirovibrionales bacterium; assembly: GCA_964387265.1. Lineage (GTDB taxonomy): Bacteria > Cyanobacteriota > Vampirovibrionia > Vampirovibrionales > Vampirovibrionaceae > CAYLWC01. The sequence goes on from CAYLWC010000017.1 coordinate 13,860, forward strand.
GCCAGCTGGAATGGAGGTTGGCGAGTCGTCCTGAAGGGAAGGCTATATTGAGGAACGTGACATCCTCAACCCCTGGGGTGATAAAGGCATTGCCCCAGGTTCGGACCCAAGAGGGACGCTCCCCAAAGAGATGCAGGGTAATGGCAATGTCATGAACTGCCAGGCTCCAAAGGGCGTTGTGCTGGGTTTGAATCCGGCCCAGGTTCAGCCGCTGGGCATGGAGGTAATAAATATCGCCGACTTCTCCCGAATCGGCGATCTCTTTGAGTTTACTGACGGCGGGATTGTAGATAAACGTGTGCCCCACCATCAAGACCTTTCCTTGCTGAATGGCCAGTTGGCCCAGCTGCGCGCATTCCGTGGAGCTCATTGCCAGTGGTTTTTCCACAAACACATGCTTGCCCCGTTCCAGGGCCAGTCGCGCCAAGGGGAAATGAGACGGGATATCGGTGACAATGGCGATAGCGTCAATATCAGGGCGGTTCAGAAGTTCGGTGGCATCCGTACTCCGCAGCAGACTCTCTGGAAGGGCTTGCTGCAAGTGGGAAAGCTGTGCCGGATCTCGATCACACACGGCAACCAGCTCGCAATGCGGGTTTTCCAGAAAATTGCGAATGATATTGGGACCCCAGTACCCGGCCCCGATGACGGCGACCTTTGCCAATGGTTTGCCTCACTTGATCAGCAACATTTCCTTTTATTATAGCAACCTTCCAGGCAGACCCGTCCCTCAGCCGGTGGGTTTTCTCTGAAAGAAAGACCGGCAGAAATTGGCAGGGCTATCCGGTCGTGTCCCAATAGGGGGATAACACGTGTAGGATCATGTGTGGAAGAATTTATGAACCGTGGTGTACCGGCTGGGTTTGCCGTCTGGATTTGATGGATCCTTTGGGGTAATCGAAAATCGGCTAGGCTTTGGGATCCTCCTTGTGCGACAATAAGGCACTAGAGTGTCAAATTGTGAGAGCAAGGGTATCTGGGCCTATGGGAAAAACGGTGAAACTGGTTTCATGGAACGTCAACGGCTTTCGAGCCATTTTGAAAAAAGGATTTTTTGACTGGTTGGAACAGGCACAGCCGGATGTGTTGGGGTTGCAGGAAACCAAGATTCAATCTCAGCAACTGACATTGGATATGGTCTGTGTGCCAGGCTATCAATGCTACTGGAGTCATGCCCAAAAGGCAGGCTATAGCGGAGTTGCCATTTATACGAAAGAAGAGCCGCTTTCGGTGACGGAAGGCCTGAATAATGAGGCCTTTGACCAGGAAGGGCGTGTGCTGGTGGCTGAATACCCTGAGTTTGTACTCTACAATATTTATTACCCCAACGGCCAGCGCAGCGAAGAGCGTCTGCAGTACAAGCTGGGGTTTTATGATGTCTTTTTGGAGCATGCCGAAAACCTGCGTAAACAGGGCAAGCGGATTGTGGTGTGTGGCGACTTCAATACCGCCCATCATCCCATTGATCTGGCCCGGCCCAAGGAAAACGAAAAAACGTCAGGCTTTTTGCCCATTGAGCGGGCCTGGATGGATCGGTTTGTCAGCCACGGCTATATTGATACGTTTCGGGCCTTTAACCAGAACCCCCATGAATATTCGTGGTGGAACATGCGAACCCGCGCGCGGGAGCGGAACGTGGGCTGGAGGATTGATTACTTTTTTGTGTCTGAGGAGTTACGCGGCAATCTGGCCAATGCCACCATCGAGCAGCACGTGATGGGATCCGATCATTGCCCGGTGACGCTTGAGTTAAAATTTTAGAGCGCATAGACGGATAAAAAGGCCGGTTGAGGTAAGTCAACCGGCCTTGTCTTGTTGGATGGATTAGGAAAGAGGACCCTGGTATGCCAGTAAATCGTCCAGGGTCTGGAGAGAAGGTGTTTGTTTGGAGAGTTTATCAATGAGGGCAAAGAGAATCCCCGCGCTCATGCGGACATCGCTTTCGGCCCGGTGAGGATTGGGGTTGTGTACCCCACATGAGGTTGCGACCACCACCCCTTCATAGCTAGGAAGGCCTGGCATGGCTTTAACCGCCAGTGCTTTGGTACACAAAGCCCGTTCCAGTTCAAAGCGATCCAAAAAGGCGGCCAGTCCGGTCTGGTTGAGCTTTTCCCGTAGAAAGCCAATATCAAACCCGACGTTGTGCCCAACAATCACAGGGGTGCTACCCACAAAGCGGGCTAAATCGCTGAGTGCCATCACCAGGGCCGGGGCGTTTTTAACCATATCATTGCTGATACCGGTGAGATCCTCTACTTCAGGCGGAATCGGCTCGGTGGGGGTGACCAGCGTGGAGTACTTGGCCACTTCTTCGCCGTTTTTAAATTGAATGGCGGTAATCTCGGTAATGGCGTTCTTTTTGGCGCTGAGGCCTGTGGTTTCCAGATCCAATACCGTAAAGACGGCCTCTTGAAGGGGGGCCTTCAAAATGTCCGGGGTACTTTGGGCTTCTTCTGCCATCAGGCTACCAAATAACGACTGTTGCATGGGTGTCTTCCTCTGGGTCTACCTTGTGAATTTACGGTTTGTGTGTGATTCGTATTATTTTATTTATGTTGAACGCATCCCCAAGTGTTTTGTTCCTGAAAAAATAAAGCAGTTTAAACGGGTCTGGTTGCAAACAGACTGGCTATCCCCCCTTTCAATGGGTGTCTTTTGGGTGTCTTCCAAAACTCTATATCGGCATGTGCCTAACGAGTCGGCCCTTAGGCGACTTCCTGACTGGCGCTGGTGTCAACGAGTTTGATTTCCCCTTGAACATGACCTTCCAGCAACTCTTTCCAGAACTCAAGCTCATCCTGAGACACGTTGTGGATGATGGTTTCGCTGCTTTGGTTCTGAATGACGATTTTCCACATAAACTCTAACTCTCGCTCCTTTTTGATACACTCCCTCAGCCCATTCCTATTATTATAATGGAACCTTAATGAGGTGCGCACCCACTCACATTGTTTTTCGGATTGTTTTCCAGTGTGCCGCGTGTAAAAAATCATACCCCATCCGCCACAAACCAAAGCATGTAGTAGTGGACTTTTTTACCATTTTTAACAGCACCCGATGGAAGCCGATCTACCAGGAAAAGGGTCGACCCGTTGATTGGTTTCTCTGCATGGTTCAACGGTCCGAGACACGGTATAATTGAAAAAAATGTGGTTTGATGAGGAAAGTACGGAGATATGGCAGATAAGCACGCGTTGGATTTGATCCAGGAAGAAAAATACGTGGAGTTTAATTCCCTGATGGAGCGGACCGGGGGCGAAGTGGATTTGACCGGGGCCCATCTCCGGGCTTATGATCTGCGGAAGTTGCACCTGAGAAAAGCCAATTTAGCCGGAGCATACCTGAGAACCAGCGATTTGCGCTCTCTGGACCTCAGTGAAGCCAATCTGGAAGGAGCCAGCATCAAGGAGGCCAAAGTCAGCGGCGTTTTGTTTCCTCGAAACCTTTCGGCTCAGGAAATCATGATGAGCCTGATGTACGGTACCCGCTTGCGAACCAACATGTAATCAGTAAAACCCTGAAAAAACCAAGGGAGAAGCAAAAAGAGCGTTTCATGACACCGGAGACTGATATGGCCCGATTTACCTGGGCCGAGATCCTGCAAGCGACCGCCGGAAAGCCTTTGACCACGCATAAGCTGGTTGAGCAGTCGTTGCGGGTTTGGACCGACACCCGGACCCTGACCAACGGGGATATCTTCCTGCCCTTATCCGGGGAGCGCTTTAATGGCCATGACTATTTGGGAGAAGCCTTGAGTAAAGGTGCGGTTGGGGCGTTTGTGTCTATAGAGGAGTGGACAAAACGGCAATCGGAATGGCAATCGCTGCCCAACCTGATTGGGGTTTCTGACCCGATCCGGGCGTACCTGGCCATGGCCCGCTTTCACCGCCGTCGAATCAATCCAACCGTGATTGCCTTGACTGGTAGCTCCGGGAAGACCACCACCAAAGATATGCTCTACGCTGCTTTTTCCCGGCTCAAAAAAACCCAGAAAACCGAAAAGAATTTTAATAACGAGGTGGGCGTCTCCCAAACCCTGTTATCCATTCAGCCCGATACGCAGTTGATGATTGTGGAAATGGGAATGCGCGGGCGGCACCAGATCGATTTGCTTTCAGAGTATGCTGAGCCGGATATCGCACTGATTACCAACGTGGGGCCAGCACACATCGGCTTGCTGGGGTCATTGGAGAATATCGCGCATGCCAAGCTGGAAATTACCGAGGGGCTTAAGCCAGCAACTGGGATTCTGGTGATCAATGGGGAAGACCCCTGGTTGTCAAAGTTGGCCCCGGTAAAATGGACGGGGATGCTCAAGCGCTTTCAATCTCCATCAGCGATGGAAACAACGGCCCAGGGGATGGTCTTTACATACCAGGGGCATCGGATCCAATTGCAAGTACCAGGGCAACATAATGTGAGCAATGCCATGGCGGTACTCACCGTTGGAGAGGCGTTGGGCTTCTCCCTGGATGAGATGATCCCTGGCTTGGAAGCGTTTTTGCCAGAGGGGGGGCGGTGGAATAAAGAGCCCCTTCCAGGGTATACCAATGCCTGGGTGATTAATGACGCTTATAATGCCAACCCGGATAGTACGAAGGCCTCCTTGACCGCGCTTTTAGAATCGACAACGCCGGATTTAAAAAAAATACTGGTTCTGGGCGGCATGAAAGAACTGGGAGACTTTGCTCAGTCGTATCATGAAGCGTTGGGCTATTGGTTGGCCCAACAAAAAGGGATTGATCGGCTATTTCTGGTGGGTGAGGAAGCGGCTTGGCTGGCTCATGCGGCTCAGTCTGCCAATTATCCGGTGATTCCCGTAGCTACGGCGGCGGATGTTGTGGAGACGCTTCGAAATCAACGGATTTACTTGGATAATACGCTCCTTTTCCTGAAAGGATCCCGGTATTACAAGCTGGAAGAAATTCCTCAAGCGTTAACGTTGGCAGGAGCCTCGGGGGAGACTGACGTATGAGTCTGACATGGAATGATGTGCTGGTGATGCTGATACCGGCGTTTTTAATCATGGTGTCGGGTGGGGCCTACATCCGCTTTTTGAAGGCGCGATATCTAGGCCAATACATCCGGGAAGATGGCCCGGAAAGGCATCAGTCCAAAGCGGGGACCCCAACGATGGGTGGGGTGTTGATTGTGCTTGGTGTGACAATAGGTTTGTTGGTGGCCTGGGGTATTTATGGCAGTCAGGTGATTGTCAGGGAAGTCTGGCTAGCCTATGGAACCATGTTGATTCTGGGATTGCTGGGATTTACCGATGATTATCTGAAAATTGTCAAGAAGAAAAACAAGGGGGTGTCTGGGTATACCAAGCTGGCCATTCAAACGGTGGTGGGTCTTCTGGTGGGTTTTTATGTTATGAGTGAGATGGATCGGACATCGGTGGATATCTTTGGCCAGTGGACTTTGGAGCTGGGTTGGGTGTATCCCGTCTTTGCCATGCTGGTGATTAGCGGGGCTTCTAATGCGGTGAATCTAACGGATGGTCTGGATGGACTGGCATCTGGAACAGCGATTATGTCATTTATGGCATTGACGGTGATCTTGATGGCTTCGGCAATGGTCTTGCCATCTCCCTTGATTGCTTCCATGTATATCGGGTTAGGGATACTGGCCTGGCTCCTGCTCAGTGCCTGTTCCGGGTTTTTGTTTTACAATGCCCATCCCGCAAAGATCTTTATGGGGGATACCGGGAGCCTGGCCATTGGTGGGGCATTGGGTACGCTAGCTGTATTGGCCGGGGTAGAGATGTGGCTGCTTTTGATTGGGGGAATCTTTGTATTGGAAGCCCTTTCAGTGATTATCCAGGTGATTTCCTTCAAGACCACAGGCAAGCGAATTTTTAAAATGAGCCCACTTCATCATCACTTTGAGCTGAGCGGTTTCAGTGAAACCCAGGTGGTGTATTATTTTGTGGGTCTGCAATTTGTCCTCTGCACGGTGGCGGTTTTCCTGTACAATAAAGCATTATGAGCACCCATGATTGGACCGGCAAACCTGTTACCATCCTTGGCTTATCCCGAAGCGGATCGGCGGTGGCCCGCTATTTACAAAAGCGGGGTGCCCAATGTTTCCTGAGTGAAACCGCTCCCGCGTCTCCGACTAATGAGCCATTACGTACCGAACTGGAGAATCTGGGGGTGGAGATTGAGATGGGGGGCCATACCCAGCGTTGTTTTACCCATTCGGATCTGATTATCGTCAGCCCAGGCATCCCGCCCCACAACGCCATTATGGAGCAGTTGCGCCTGAGCGGGAAAGAGATTATCAGCGAGGTGGAACTGGCGTACCGAGAAACGGAAGTCCCCATGATCGGGATTACCGGCACCAACGGTAAATCCACCACTACCACCCTCATTTCCAAGATTTTGGGCCAGGCCGGTCATCAGGCTCCGGCTTGTGGGAACATTGGCTGGCCCATCACCAGCGTGATTGATCAGTATTCTTCAGGCCATGTGCGGGCCGATTACCTGGTTGCAGAGTTGAGCTCTTTCCAACTGGAGTTTTCCCCGACCCTGAAAACCAAGATCTCGGTGTTTACTAATTTTAAGCCGGATCATCTGGACTGGCATGGTTCAGTGGATGCGTATGAAAAGGCTAAACTACGGCTGTTTACCGGGGAGCAATCTCCCGAGTGGTGCGTGTTAAACGCCAATGACGCCGTGGCCCGGAAGATTGGCGAACAAACCCAGGGGAATGTGCTGTGGTTTGCAGTGGATCCGGCCACGGTGGCGGATTATGAAAACAAGGTCTATCTGAACAGTCAGGATCAAATCGTCCTGGAGGTTCAGGGACGGCAGATGACTCTGTTTTCGGTGAAAGACTTGGTGATTATTGGCTCTCACAATCATGAAAACGTGATGGCTTCTGTTGCGGTAGCCCACTTGCTTGGCGTGGAGCCAGCAATAATGACCCAAGCCTGTGTTGAGTTTCAGGGCTTGGAGCATCGCCTGGAGTATGTAGACACCATTAGGGGGGTCCGGTTTTACAATGACTCCAAGGCCACCAATCCCGATGCCTCTTTATCGGCGCTGCGGGCTTTCCCGGAACAGCCGGTGGTCTTGATTGCCGGGGGCTATGATAAAATGGGGCCGCTTGAGGAATTTGTCGAAGCCGTAAAAGCCAATGCATTTCATGTGGTCTTGCTGGGGCAGGCGCGGGATCGCTTTGCCGCAGCCCTGAGACAAGGCGGGTTTGATGCTCTGAGCGATGCCAGTGACTTACCAAGTGCCATTGAAAAATCTCTTCAGGTTGCAAACGGCGCCCCAGTTCTCTTTTCACCGGCTTGTTCAAGCTTTGACATGTTCCGAAACTTTGAGGAACGAGGCAAAGTCTTTAAGGAGGCGGTTCATCAGCTGAAGCGGAAGCACCAAAGCGCAGTAGAAGCTTAGGGAGGGAATCGACATGGCCTCGATTGTCGGAAGCAATCCAGTCTCGCCTGCCAAGCAAAAGTCTTTGGAAACCGTTACGGTCCGAGTGGATCAGCCTTTGCTGTATACTACCTTCGCCTTGTTGGCCTTTGGTTTGATGTCGGTGTATACTGCGACTGCCAATCAGGCCGTTCAGGAAACCGGTAACTCCTTGTCTTTACTGATTAAACAGGTGGTTGCCATGGGGATTGGCCTAGTGGGGATGGCGTTGATGATTCGCACCAACTTTAACCGCTGGTGCCAATGGGCACAACCTCTTGCGATTATTGCCATCGGCTTGTTGGTGCTGACCATGTTTATTGGCACCACGGCCAACGGGAGCGAACGGTGGATCCCATTGCCCTTTGGCTTTCAGTTTCAGCCCTCGGATGTGGCAAAGGTCGCCGCTATCTTTCTGCTGGCTCAAATCACCGGGATCCCCAAAATCTCCATGGGTCGCTGGACCCTGAATATCGTGATGGTGATTCTGATGGTCGGCTTAATTTTTCAACAGCCAAACCTGAGTGTGGCGATGATTTTGACATTTTTAACCGGGGCAATGTTATTTGTGTCCGGCTTTCCGCTGATTATATTTATTTTATGCCTCCCAGTTGGCGGATATCTCCTGATTCATAAAATCATGTCTACGGAATATCAACGCCGGCGTATTGTTGGTTGGTTGGATCCCTGGAAAGATCAGATGGATACGGGTTATAACCTGGTACAATCCTTTTATGCCATAGGCTCCGGCGGGTTGTTTGGGGTGGGGCTTGGTAACTCCATTCAAAAGCTCTACTATCTGCCCTTTCAGCATACGGACTTTATTTTTGCCGTGATTTGCGAGGAACTGGGCTTTGTGGGGGCTACCATTCTAATTGGCTTGTTTGTCACCCTGGCCTGGCGAGGGTTTTATATTGCCCTGTCTTGTCCCAGCCGGTTTGGGCAGATGCTGGCTTTTGGGCTGACCCTGGCTATTATTTTGCAGGCCCTGATCAACATCTGTGTCACAGTCGGGCTTATGCCGGTGACCGGGGTGACGCTTCCGCTGATCAGTTACGGAGGCACCTCCATGATTATCACCCTGGGAATGATAGGGATTTTATTGAACATCTCGCGGTTAAAGCCAGGAGAATTGTAGGTATAGCGGGAGTTTGAAAGGGTAGCGGGAAACAAATGCGTTATGTCATCACAGGAGGTGGAACCGGAGGGCATATATACCCGGCGCTGGCGGTAGCGGAGGCCCTGCTACGTGATCCTTCAACCGAACAATTGCTCTACATTGGCAAAAAAAATGGGCTGGAGAGTACGCTGGTTCCGGCCAAAGGGGTGGCGTTTGAAGGGATCGAATTTTATGGGATGCCCCGAAAGCTTGGGTTTGGCTTGCTAAAGTGGTTTATGGATCTGAAAACCGCTATCCGGGTATCTAAAAAGCTGATTCAAGCAGTAAAACCAGATGTGGTGTTTGGGACAGGGGGCTATGTGAGTGCCCCCGTGCTGCTGGCGGCCAAGCAACTGAAGATTCCGTATGTCATTCATGAGCCCGATTCTCATCCCGGCTTGGCCAATCGCTTGCTGGCAAGAGGGGCAGATCAGATTACGGCGGCTTTTGCCGAAAGCGCCCACTTTTTGGCCAAAGGCCGTCAGAAGCAGCGGTATCAGGTGACGGGAAATCCAATTCGGACGGATATTGGCCAGTATTCCAAAGCCCAGGCCATTGAGAAACTGGGCCTGGACTGGGACTCACAAAAGCCAATACTCCTTGTCGCTGGGGGTTCTCAAGGCGCGCGCCGGATTAACGAGGCGCTGGTGGCGACACTGCCTGCCCTTATTGAGGAGTTGGGCCTGCAAATTATCCATCAGACAGGGGGAAAACTGTATGAGGAAACTTTGGCCCAGTTACCAGAGGTCATGGTTGGGCATCCGGCCTATTGCGTGCGCCCTTATTATGACGACATGGCCGTGGTACTGGCCATGGCGGATCTGGCCTTGTGCCGGGCTGGCTCATTAACGCTTTCAGAGATGTATGTCAGTGGCATTCCCACCATTTTAGTTCCGTATCCTTACGCTGCGGCGGATCACCAGCGAAAAAACGCCCAGGCATCCGTTCGCGCCGGAGCGTCGTTGATGGTTCTGGATGCTGAGTGTACCGGAGAGCGGATATTTGAAGAGCTTTCCAAACTGGTATGCCACCCGGACCGGCAGGCCACTATGAGGCAGGCCGCATTGCGCCTGGCCCATCCCCAGGCGACCCAGACCATCATCGGGATTTTAAAGAAATATGGAGTCACCTAACTTGAGAGTTGTCATCTCTGTTTTGTTATGACACAATATTGACCTAGTTAAGTCCTTATTCTATTCGGGCGTCGCCAAGTGGTAAGGCAGCGGGTTTTGGTCCCGCCATTCCGAGGTTCGAATCCTTGCGCCCGAGTTTTTTTTATTTCTTCTGTTTTTTAGGGTGTTATGAAAATCGAGAATATGTAGGGTGGGGGCTTCTGATGTTTGTGGTTCCATAAAGGGAGCTGCAAGCGCAGGTAGGCTGCTGGCTGGAGAGTATTCTGCCAGGCGAGTCCAGACAATGTGGATTGTTTGAGCACGCTGAGGTAGGAAAATGTCGAGCACGGATTTAGTTTCCTTGTTAGAAACCCTTTTGCGACTGCAAGCCGAAGAGCGTCCATATCGTGCGTTACATGATGCGCTGTATCGTTCTCTGCGAGTTTGCTATCTGTATATGCCAGTGACCATGGAGTCATTGCTGGGTGAGAAGAACGGAGAGTTACTATCTGGCTTGGTTTCTCCAGCTCATATGTTGTTGCTGTTGATGCGCATTGGAGATCCAACAACCAAAACCTTACGAGAGCCCTGGTGGAGTTTGTTTCATCGGCTGGGACAAACCTCGGGTTGGCAGCGGATTCAGCAGACAAACCGGCTGGAGCGCTTTTTGAAGTCAGACGCCCCCTAAAGTTCGGCTGGGTTTTTTACGTGCCGTACCGGATAATAAAAACATGTCAGCTGATAAAAAACGTATGCGCCGTCTGTTTGTTATGTTGAGTCTGCTGTGGTCCCTGTGGGGAGGGACTGAGAGTGCGGTGGCGAATGAACGGGCGTTTTTACACGATCTCGCCCAGGTTCAACAAGCCTTACACGTGGCTTGGGGCGCCTATCAAAATCAATTTAGCATTCAGCCTGACGCCACAATGGCTCAATTGGCAGCGGTTTTCCCGGCGGACTGGCAGCGGGTGGACACAACGGATCAAAGCGTGCCAGCTCAGATTGACGGCCTGCCCGGCCAAGGGCCTGTGCCTTGTACGGACGGAGTTTGTTATCAGGTACCGGGTGGGGGCATGGTGTTTTTGGAACCGACCCGTGCTTTCTCCGGGATAACCGGTGATCATGCGGTATTTGTCCTGTTTGACCCGGATGGTCGCTGGACGGGGAGTATTTCTGACAAGCCTGATCAGGGGCATTATAAGGCGATTCGGATTTTTATCACGGCAACCGGCAAAATCTGGCGGGAAGATGATTGGCAGATGAACTTAATCACCCGTGAGGGGCGTTATTCGGTACAACCCGGTAACGTGCCCGCCTGGGCCCATCCAGAATACTGGGAATACCAGACGCGGTGGTCCCGGGAGCTTCAACGAGAGCTTCAAAAGGTTCTGAAACGGGATAATACTCGTTAAGGGCGCTCTGGCATCTGAGGAAGGCGCATATACGTGACCTGACCGATGGCCACCAGCTTGTTGTGGGTGTCAAAAATTTCCACCTGAACCGGGCAGAGAGTCCGCCCCAGTTTGATCACTTTCGCTTCCACCCGGGCATCACTCAGGCAGGCCCGAAGGAAGCGCATGTTGAGATCGGTCGTGGTCAGGACTTCATCAGGACCAGTCTGGGTGATGATGGCCAGGCACGCCATGGTATCAGCCAATGTGGTGAGTAGACCGCCATGAAGGGATTCAAAAATACCATTAAAGCGCGGTTCATAGCGCAAGGTCGCCGTACAGCGGCCTTCTTGTAACGCCACGATTTCCATGGGCAGGGTTTGCATGATGGGGATTTGCTGGAACCGGCTTCGCAAGGCGGTTTCCTGTTCCGGGGTGAGCACAGAAGGACTCCTTGAATCAGGGCAAGTGCCTTTATCTTACTGCAACCGGGGTTGGATCCAAATAGATTAAGCCAGTCGTATCTTTTACAACGTAGAGGTTGCTGGAACAAAATCATGGGAATGAACATCTTAGTGATTGGTTCACAAAATGTTTTTAAAACGAGTGATAATGAGTCGGGAGAATGGTGATGAGATACTGGATCAACCGGAAAGCGGGATCGCTGGTGTTGGGGTTATTGTTGGTTGGTGGCCTGTTTACGCCAGCGCTGGCTGATCGGGACGATTGGGACAAAGACCGAAAGCGAGCTCGAAAGGGATGGGAAAAACGCTATGAGCGGGATCGTGAATGGCGGGAAGATCAACGCCGAGCGATCCGGCGGGTGCTACTGGAAGAACGCTACCGGGATCTGCTCAGGAATCGCTATGTGGGATACACCCGCTACCAGGACTTGCCACCAGGAATCCGTAAGCAACTGGCCCGAGGTAAGCGTTTGCCTCCTGGAATCGCCAAGCAAATGGTTGTGATGCCTAACGATTTTTATTACGGGATGTCCCGCGATCTCAGGATGCCTCGCTATGATTACGCCCGGGCGGGGATTTACGGAGATGATATTTATGTCTATAACCCGAAAACGGGCATGATTATGGATGTGATTCGCGGCATCCTGACTGGTTTGGTCCTTTAGTTTCAACTCCTATGCAAACGCGGCAGCCCTGTTAAACAGCGGGGCTGCCTTTTCGTCCGCTTCCCAGTATGAAAGGGCAAGTTTTTTCTTGTTGGGCTTTTATACAGACAGTATTCAAATCTGGGATGAATGACCGTGTTTTTGACACCCCTGCATCGGCAACGGAATATCCAGCCGCCCGTTATCACCCCCAGGGCCCAGATCCGTCCTGTGCAATTTTCAGGCAACACTCCCGAGGATGCGGGTGATACGGCTCGGTTTTCAAACAACACCAACTATTTAGAGTTGTATCAACAGCATGTTCAGCCCTGGTTGGCGATGGTGATGCAGATGGCTGGTTCGGACACGGTCAGTCAGCTGCCCTTCCAACAGCGACTGGAGCAGGCTGAGATGATTTCCAATACCCTGTGGGAACAATACCTGGCGGAGAAAATCCAGAATGAGCCTGAGGATATTGACGCCATGCTCAAGCTGTATGAGGACCGGCTGCAAGCAAGCGGCACCCCAGGGATTGGCCGAGACGGCGCGCTGTGGTTGACCCGCTATATCCAAAAGAATCTGGACAAGCCAGAAAAGCTGAAACAGGTTTTGACCCTGATGACGCTGACGCTGATGAGCGGCGGATACCAGAAGCTGGATCACCTGCTGCCCCTGATGGCGTCCCCGGAATTTCAGCAGGCTTCGCAAGAAAAAAGGGACCAGATGCTGGTGGAAGGGATGGGTCCTATTATGATCAAGTCCCTCCAAACCCTCAGCACAGTGCCGGATTTGTTTCCTCCATATATTCAAAAGTCGATTGAGCCGCTGTATGAGAAAAATACCCCCATGCCTTTTTTCCGCATTCAAAGTCGGATTGAAAAAGAGCTGGGTAAGCCACTGGAAGAGGCCTTTGCCACCTTTGACAAAACCCCGATAAAAGCGGGTTCCATTGCCCAGGTGCATCAGGCCACGCTGCATGACGGGCGGAAAGTCGCCGTGAAAGTTGTGAAAGACGTGGTGGAAGAGTCGTTGGAAGAAGACCTGGCCCTGATGGAGCCGCTCTCTCAAATGGCTCAGCACATGGCTCCAAACTTTGACGCCCAGGCCTTTATGAATGGGTTTGCCGATCTCATGCGGAAAGAATGCGACATGCAGTATGAGGCCGGTCGCTTGAAGCAGGTCGAGCATAAATTCGCCAGGAACAAGAGTCTCCATGTGCCAGAGGTCATTGAATCTCATACCACGCCCCATCTGCTGACCATGGAGTTTGTCCCAGGAGAGAACCTGCTGGCGTTTAAGGGAGACAGTCAGGTTGCCAACAAATACTTAAGCGGCTTGATGGATCAGGTGTTGGCTTATGGCGCTTGCCAGGCGGACCCTCATCCTGGAAACCTGCCTTATGATAAAGAAACCCAACGGTTTGGCTTTTTGGATGCTGGGCTGGTATATTTTGTCTCCGATGAAGAGCGCAATGCCTTCTCCCGCTTGCTAGTGGCCTTGGCCATTCGGGATACGGGCCTGCTGGCCAAAACCCTGTTAAAGGAAACCAGGCAGCCCGTCAGCAAAGCACTGCTGAAGGAGTTTCAGCAAAAAATCCAAAGCCGTCTGGATCAGGCGTCCGATTTGAAAGACACCCCGCGCCTGCTGGGGCAGTTGGAACATGACGCCCGGAGTCTGGGGCTTCAGACTGAGCCGGTGAATCCGCTTCTCTGGAAAACGCTGTTTACGGGCTTTGGGGTGGCAAAAACCCTGGATAATCAGGTGAATATTCCTCGGGTGGTGGGCTGGAAAGTGGCCTTGCGCCTGTTGCGTCATAATCCTGCTTTCTTGCTTTCAGCGGCGGCGTCTCAGCTCAAGATGCTGGCCAAAAGCATGGTCAGTAAAGTGCAAGGTGGATGGCATGGTATCTTCAAGTCCTTTGCCAACCCTCCGGAAACCATTAAAAGCAATAGCGATCAGGTGATTTTACCGACCGGGCTTCAGGTAAATGCCTAAACGTCAGCGCTAAATCCAGTTTTTTCGTCGAAAATAATAGAGCATGCCGCTTGCCACAAGGATCATTAACAGCCAGGTCAGGGGGTATCCCCATTTCCAGTGAAGTTCAGGCATGTACTCAAAGTTCATGCCATACACCCCGACAATAAACGTGAGGGGGATAAAAATAGTGGCAATGATGGTGAGGACTTTCATGATGGCGTTCATATTATTGCTGAGGCTGGAGAGATAAATATCCATCATCCCGGTGGTCATGTCCCGGTAGGTTTCCACGGTATCCATGATCTGAATCGTGTGATCGTAGATATCCCGGAAAAACATTCGGGTGGCAGGATGAATGAGATCCGATTCTTCCCGCTCCAGCCGGCTGACAACCTCTCGAAGCGGCCAGATAGACTTGCGCAAGACAATCAGCTCCCGTTTGAGCTGGTGAATCGCTCGTAGCGTATCCTGGGAGGGTGTTACGAGAATGGCGGCCTCGATGGCTTCAATCCGCTCTCCCAGTTTTTCCAGGATAACAAAGTAATGATCCACAATCACGTCAATCAGTGTGTACATCAGGTAATCCGGTCCCGCTGACCGAATCCGGCCATGGTTGGTGCGGATTCGCTGGCGCACCAGATCAAAGACATCGCCGCCCTTTTCCTGAAATGACAGGAGGAAACGGGGCCCCAGAATAAAGCTGACTTGCTCGGAGGTGATTTCCTGGCGGGTGTCGTGATACTCCAGCATGTTGAGCACCACAAAGATTCGCAAGTCAAAGTTGTCTATTTTAGGCCGTTGGTCGGTGTTGGGGATATCTTCCAGAATCAGTGGGTGAATATCAAAATCACTTCCCAGCTGCTGAAGCAGCGGGATATCATGCAGGCCGTCAATATTCACCCAGGTGGTTGTGGATTTTTGGGCATTGCTCAAGATGTCTTGTACATCCGTGACTGATTGTTCCAATAGATGCGTGCGGTCATAGTCCAGAATGGTGACCTGGGCCTGCTCGATTTTCTGATCGCCAATATGAACCGGCGTTCCTGGCGGTAATCCGGCTTTTCTGGAGCGTTTTTTGCTGGTACGTTTGGGCATGAGGTAATTCCATGAATTCCAGATGCGTACTGTTTGTCATTGTAGCAAAGGGACAGGGTTGGGTTGGGCTCGGGTTCTGTTTCAAATCCCGCGTTTTATTTTACAAAGGCTTTCCATGGCCGGTGGAGGAAACTATCATAGATCTAAATTGCCATGTCACCATTTCAGGATAGGAGAGACCACCCCATGACTGCGCCCACCATGAATCAAGATTCGACCCAAACCATTGCTGTACTCGATCATGGCTTTGTGGAGCTGGTGGATTCCATGGGGTCTGATCTCACCGTGGTCAACTCGGCACGGGTCTCTTTCGGAAAACGTAAAGCCGAGATCTCGGAAGGGGACAAAAAGCTTATTAAATACCTGGCGGAGCATCAGCACTGGAGTCCGTTCCGCCATGTTCAGCTCCAGTTTCACTGCAAAGTTCCAGAGTTTGTGGCCCGTCAGTGGTACAAGCACGTAGTGGGAATTGCGTATACCGAATGTCTGACTGTCGATCATGCCTGGAATGAAATCAGCCTGCGGTATGTGAACGCCAGCGACTTTGATTTCTACGTGCCAGCAGGGTTTCGTAAGCAATCAGAAGACAACAAACAGGCCTCTCTGGATGAGCGGGTTAAAGACCCAGAAGGCCGTTTGGAGCACCAATTCCGGGAGCATTGCCAGTCGGCGCTGAACCTCTACCACAACCTGATTGAGCAGGGTGTGGCCCGTGAGCAGGCTCGAGGCGTTCTGCCCCTGACCATTTATACTGAGTTCTACTGGACGGCCTCCCTGCAGGCGCTGGTCAATTTCATCAAGCTCAGAAAACATCCGGGCGCGCAATTTGAGATCCGGGAATACGCCGATGCCGTTGAAGCATTGACCCGTCAAGTGGTTCCGGTGTCTTATGAGGCCCTGTTTGGTTTATAGATACCGAGATGAAGTTTACAAGCAAAAAAGACGGCACCAGAGCCGTCTTTTTTAATGCTTAAGGGCAATTACTTGCCGAAAAAGAAGCCTTTCAGAAAACCCAGGGTTCCGGTGGCCAGAGGGGAGAAGAGAACCGCCAGTCCTGGAACGGCGGGAATGCCGCCTGCCGGTAAGCCGATGAGCGTTAAAGGCAAACCGATAGCGACCGCTGGAATGAGCGGTAAAGCCCACCATTTAAACCCTTTGCCTAAGCCGTTCAGTAACTTGGTGGCCAGATTGCGTTCTTCTTTTTTGGGCTTATCTTGAGCCTGTTTTTGGAATTGCGCTTGATCGGCATTGGCCTGAAATGTCACCCGTGGTGAGGGGGTGGCGGCGAGTAGGTTGGCGCCAAACGAAATGGCTGGTGTGGTGGCCTTGGAAACTGGATTCATTGCGGAGTCTCCCATGGTGATCATCGGTGATCTTCAGATCACTTCTAGCACAACAACGCCGCTAAAGCCAAAGTCATGCGGCTTTGTAAACAAACGTAAATGTTGGTGGGCATTTATCCCCCTGGATAAACAAGGGCAAAATGGAGGTATACTTCCTGCTCGATCCGTTTAAGGGAGAGGATTCGGGTACGGGGAGCGGTCTCTATGGAAAAACCAGGGCCGCTTAAAATAGATGGGGTGGCTTCTCCGCCGATCAGCAGCGGGCAAAGCGTAAGATAAAGCTCTTGAATGGCCTGGGCTTCCAGAAACAACCGCATCACCTGCCCACCGCCTTCCACCAGGACCGATTGAATGCCCCGTTTTTTCAAGGCCGTCAGAATGGCCTGAGCCGGGTTGGCTTCACCGGTGGCTTCCCATTGGATATGGGCTGGATACTGGTTTTTAATAGAGTCTGGTGCTGCCTGGGGGGAAAAAATGAGAGTGGGGACCGGCGGGTGATTTCGGAAATACGTGGCCTGGGGCGGCAGGTTAAAACTGCGGGTTAAGATCACATGCAGGGGGACGGTGTCTTTATTCACTCCCCGGTGAGGCCGAGGATATGCCCGAAAGGTTTCTCCACCAAACACCACCGCATCCACTTGCTCCCGGAGGGCTTGCAGGTGGTGGATATCCGCATCAGACCCCAGGCGAACATAGTGCTTGGTATCAGGCGGGGCGATTTTTCCGTCTAACGAGGTCGCAAAACAGGCAAGAACTCTCATGCCCTAAGAATACCCGTAAGACTCCTCCATGTCACCACTGCCCACAGTCCCCACTGCTTGCACCTGGATATCTGGGATCAGCTCACTGTAAGACAACACCGCGACCATGGGAATGTGACGATCCAGCAACTGGAACAGCGGCAATCGGATCCGGGGGGAGCATAGAATGACCGGCATCCGGTCATAAGTTTCCTGGACATGGCGCAGGGTTTCTGAAGTCGTTTCAATCAACTCCTGTACCTGAAGCGGATTCAGCAGGAACATGGTTCCCAGTTCCGTCCGCTGGCAGCTGTCATCCAGCAATTTTTCCCAGTCATTCGACAAGGTGGTGGCATACATCACTTTATTGCTATCGGAATGGGTCAGGCAGATCTGGCGACCCAACGCTGCCCGCAACCGCTCAGAGAGAATATCCGGCTCTTTGCTGAAACGGGCGTAATCGCTGAGGCGTTCAAAGACAAACATGATGTCTTTAATCGAGACTTTTTCCCGCACCAGATTGACGAAGATTTTACGCAGGTCGTTGGGGGTGAGAATGGCTGGCACCAACTCCTGAATGAGGGATTGATCCTGTTGACGTACCAATTCCATCAGCTTCAGCACATCCATCTTGGTCATGACTTCATCGACGTACTTGATGACAATCTCTTGTAGGTGGGCAATGACCGCGTCGGTAGACTCAATGGCATGGGGCTGTAGCTGTTCCGGGATATCATCCGGGATCATCCAGTAAGCGTCCATCCCATAGGTGGGATCCACATCCCGAACGGCATTTCGGGGTACCGGGATATTGTTCATCTCAAAGAGCGTTCCCAGTACCATATACCGACCGGGGTAGACGTTGCCGGTGGCTACGGGGTTGTTCCGAATGGAAATCATGTATTCATTGGGCCCCAGAGAAATGCTATCCATGATCCGAATGTTGGGCAAAATAAAGCCCAGTTCATCGGTCATTTTGGCCCTTAAACCGGCAATTTTAGCCAACAACTGCCCGTCCTGATCGGGATCGGCAATGACCAGCAGATCATTGCCCACTTGCAAGCTCAAAATATCGACGCCCAGCTTTTCATACATCCGGTTGGGGTTAATCAACTCGTTCATGTTTTCTTTAACGGCATCCAGTTGGCCTAACTGCTGCTGGACGTCGTTGGCCAAAAAGACGCTGAAGGCAATCACCATCACGATGGTGGCGATAATACCGAAAGTCCACCAGGGCAAGCCGGTAATAAAGCCGGTAGCCGCAATGAAAAACAGGAAGATGGCGGCAAAAATCAAGCCGTAGGGCTTCCCTTGTACCTGGGTGAGCAAATCTTTCCCCAAACTGTGGTCGCTGGCTGTGGAACGGGTCATCATGATCCCGCTGGCCACAGCCATCAGGAGCGCGGGAACTTGCGCGGCCAAGCCATCACCGATGGTCAACATGGTGTACGTGGTTAACGCGTCCTGGAAAGGGAGTCCCCGCATCATCATCCCAATGGCAAAGCCGCCCAGAATATTGATGACCGTAATAATAATCCCGGCAATGGCGTCCCCTTTGACGAATTTCATGGCCCCATCCATCGAGCCGAACAGGGCGGATTCCCGTTGAAGATCTTCCCGTTTGCGAATGGCTTCTTCCGGGGAAATCAGGCCCGCGTTAAAATCCGCGTCAATGGTCATTTGCTTTCCGGGCATGGCGTCCAGGGCAAACCGGGCACCGACTTCAGCGATCCGTTCAGACCCCTTGGTGATAACCAGGAACTGTACAATGGTGATAATGACAAAGATCACCACCCCGACAACTAAGTTCCCGCCGGTGACAAACTCCCCAAAGGCCATAACCACCTCACCGGCTTCACCTTTCGCCAAAATAGCGCGGGTGGTGGCAATCCCCAGCGCCAGTCGGAACATGGTACCGACCAGAATGACCGATGGAAACGCTGCCATATCCAGGGGTTTTTGTACATACAGGGACATCATCAGCAGCACCACGCCCAGGGAGACGTTCATGGTAATGGCAATATCAATAATCCAGGGAGGAAGCTCCATCAGGAGGATTAAAACCAGACACAGCACCCCAATCCCAAGTAGAACCTCACTAATGGGAGGCATGCTAAAGGACGTGTTTTGCTGTTGCGGTGAAGCCATCTAGCTCATCTCCCCAAACAGTTGCCGTAACACATGGAGTTGGGTTGAAAACGTGGCATCGACCAGGCCGCTATTGGTTTCTACAATGCAACTGCCCGGATCAACCGTGGGTTCTTCCATGACAATCAATTCCGCATCCAGGTTCGGGATTGGATCGTCCCTTAAGCCTTGCTTTACGAGTGGAATGTCATCGGGGTGGACTTTTACCAGAATCGTTTTGTTGTTTCGTCCGGCTTTTTGGATGGTGTCTTTGACCAACCCAAGCACCAGCGAGGGATCACAGGCCACTTCCGTGCGAATGATCCGTTCAGCCACTTGTACGGCGATGGAAGCGATCTCATCGGCAGAAGAACTCAGGGCCTCTTCTCGGGCCTTGAGCAGCCGCTGGATCACCCCTTGTAATTCCTCCACCGTCCCCTGGGCTTCCATCAGTCCTTGATCAAAACCTTCCTGATACGCGTTTTCCCGGATGGCGTTGGCTTCATCATGGGCTTTGCTGATGACATTCTTATCTTCCACCCGGCGATACCCCCGGCGTCGATCGGAGCGACGGCGCTCCTGAATTTCACCTGCCTCAATTTTTTCCTCGCTCCAAAGGCTCTCCGCGCTTTGGGTAGAGGAGAGGCCAGTGCCTTGAGGCGGCTGTTTTCCGGATCGGTTTCCCTTGATGATCATCCGGCGTAGGACTCCTTGTTATTCAGGCTTTGGAGTAAATACTGGTGGAGGATTTCCTCGATTTTCGGGGACAGCATTTCCCGAAAGTGACGTCCCTGCTTTTGATCCATAGACCAGCTTTCGGTGTCATCCCCATCGAAAAAGGCAGCGACATACTTTTGTACCAGGGCTCTTTCCTTCTGAACACATGATAGCAGCTTTTCTTTGGAATAGCTCTGGGTTAGCTTCTCAATGGCCCGATACGCCGGGCTTTTCAGGTTTGCGGAACCCTGCTGGGCCAGTTGTTTAAACTGCCTGAGGTGGCTTTCTACGCAGGTCAGATCCAGGTTTTTTTCTATGTTCTCCGGGTAGCTGTAGAACATGATCAGCTCTTTTTCTTCGGCGTTGAAGTTGCGGAGAATGGTTTTGCGCTGATCGGCGGGCAAGGTGTTCAGTAACAGGGCAACCGCGGCGTACTTATCATGCTGGGTGGCCACTTTCTGACTGGGGGAGCTGGCATGGGAAGGAGTCGCTGGAACTATTGGCGCTGAAGGGGAAATCGCTGATGTGGCAACCCCAGGCGGGGTCGTAGGAGCGGTCTCCAGTCCAGAAGGCGGTGTTCCTGTTTGTTGAAGCAGTGCTTCGGAGGCGGTGGCCTCGTTCATGATTTCTTCCGGGATAATCGGCCCATGTTCTCGTTCGTACTCATTGATATAGGCCATCAGGACGCTTTCAGCCGTCTGGTGCAGGATATTGATTAACTGATCATCGCTGAACTGGAATTCAGGCGTATGCTCCTGGCCGTGAATGGTGGCGATAATCTGCTTGGTCTGGTTAAATACCTCCATGGCCAGGGGTTGGAGGAATTCAACTTTCAGCTGTCCGGTAATGCCCAGGTCATGGCATTTGATGAGGGCATGGTAAATGCCTTCGGAGAACAAATGCATGGCCTTGGTGGCGGAAGATTCATCAAAGGGAATGGCTTGGTTGGTTCCCGGAATTTCGATATTGGGCTCGCCTTGGATAATGCCCCCGGCGATTTTGGCGAATTCCTGGAGGTACCCGGTATTCTCATTGATATCCTCCGGGGACATCTCACCACCATCAGCCATGCGTTCCTGCATCCCCTGAGCAATCAGCTGGGCGACTTTTTCCGGGTTAAATTGATTCAAACCGGCCATGGCGATGACCCTTGTATTCCTTTAAAGGCAAAGATCCCATCAGGTGATGGGATGAGATGATGATGGGTTTTGGCTGACTGAACCACGGATGCTGTTTTCCTTTGGACTCTTACGAGGATTCGATCCAGCTTTTGATCTGGAGATCCAGATCCTCCTCATCGCTGACCATTTCTTTCAACTCCTCCAGCGTCTCCTGAAGGGGCGTGGTTTGAGGAATTTGCTTGGCGGGCGCTTGTTGCTGGGCCAGTTGTTGTTGCTGGGCTTCAAGCAGCATTTGGGTTTGCTGCTGGGTGGCCTGGAGCTGGGCTTGCTGCTGGGCTGCAAAATCTCGCAATTGTTGCAGCTCTCGCTGGGCCTCCTGAAACTCCACCGGGGGTTTGTTGCTGCCGGATTTCCCCATGCTCAGTAGCAGAATCAGGAGTAAGCAAACGCCAAGCGCGCCAGCAGCCCACGGGATCCAATTGATGCTTTCCCCGCCGTCTTCGCTGGCGTTGGCGTCTGGAATCAGGAGCGAGCTGGGTTTTTGAAAATCGGCGGTGGCAATGCTGACGTGTTCGGGAATGACCTTGGGGCTGGCGGCATGAGCTAAAAGCTGCTTGAGTTCCGGGACGGCAATGCCTTGGGGGAAGTGATGATGATCGATGGTCACGGCAATAGAAATATCTTCAATCATGCCAGGGAGCAGGGTTTCTACATACTGGGTTTTAGCGTTGGCATAACTTTCTTCAATCCCGCTTCGAACATAATCTTTAGAGCCTGGAATCGCAGCGGCAGATGTGGTGGCCAGGTTCTTGGCCAGCAAGCTGCTGACTGGCCCTCCGGCAACCCCTTCCCCGCCATGAGAGTTGAGGTTTTCGGTAAAGCTTTGCTTTTCCCGAATGGCCGATAAATTGGGGTCATAAGTCTCTACGAGAGTTTCCTTGGGGGCTTCCCGCAATTGGGTAGCAACCGTCACCACGTAATTGCCAGGTCCCACCAGTTTATCTAGCTGGCTTGCCACTTTTTGCTTCATGTACTGGTCTTGTTCTTCCAGCTTGTCGTTGAGTTCAGAACCGGTATCCAGCACGCTGTTATAGGTGTTGCCGTTGGTATCGGCCAGGGCCACATGCTGGGCGTCCAGCCCCTGAATGCTGCCCACCATTAAATTAATAATGCTGCGGACCTTGTCCCGGTTCAGTCGTTCACCGTTGGGGACGGTGACCTGGACCGAGGCCGACATCGGCTTTTGCTGACTGCGGAACATGGTTTGTTCGGGGATGGACAGGCTGACCGAGGCGTCCTGGATGGGGTCGATTTTTCGGATCAACCGAGCCAGTTCTCCTTGCTGAGCGCGAATCAGCTTGATTCGCTTTTCCTCCCGGGAGGCGGTGAGATCCCCTTTATCAAAGGCTTCTAATCCTACGTTTTTATCCATCAAACCCGATTGGACCAGTGTGATGAGTGCATGATCCCGGGTGCTTTGCGTAGCGCCATCTGAAAGCAAGAGCTTTGATCGGCCGCCATCACCGGCGACCCGGTCAATACGAATACCCTCTCTCGCCAGAAGCGCTTGGACTTCAATGGCTTTACCAATTGTTTCGACTTCTGCCAAGAGCCGATCTTGTTCATTGAGTTTGGGATCGTTTGCCGATCCGCCACCACCACCGCTAAACCCAATAACAGAAAAGATAAGAATGGCCACAACAGCCACCCCGATGATAATCAGGGCGTTTCGGTTTTGTAATAAGGCTTGTAGCTGTGGGGGCATGGGTTTGTTGTCTTTATCTAGGCTGCCTGTGATGAAATGAGCGCTTGGGCTCCATTCCTATCATAGAGGGAACCAATCCCGCTCGTATCCGTTTGATGGACGATTTTGCCGGTTAGAACCCACCGCCGGGGCGATAAGTTCAGTCAAGTGGTTTATTTAAAGTGTATATAGAATTGCCAAGGTTTCAGGACTTTACCCGTTTTAAGATAGAACTTGTATTTCTGCATTTCTGTTTCGGGGGGCTGCGTGCAGTGCGATACGGTCCCCTTTGAAGAGTAAAAAATAAGTAATTAGAAAGAAGGTCTATATATAGGCTCTAAGGGGCAGGAGCCCCTTGAAAATATAATTATAGTGGGTGGGAATTTAATCTGGGCTTGCTTGTTTTCGTCTTCTGCTGCCTGAAGAGACATAAAGTTCTCAGAGGAATTACTTGGTGCTTTCACCTTGTTTGTAGTATTTTCCAGCATGCCTCAACAGCCTGATTTGGAGTTTTATAAAGCATGAGAAAGATTCTTTTTGGTGCTCAAGTCGAAATCCATAATTTGGCCCCTAATAACTACAAGACAGCACAAAAAATTAGATCGAAAACCAATTCACTGCGCCAAGATTACGCACAATTCAGTGACAGTGACCTGAGAATTGATATTCATGGTAACGTTGTCCGTTGGCTTGATGAATTTTCAGGACGGCGAACAGGGGAATGCAGCCCTACAATAGATGCAATTATTCAAGTTCGTGAGGGCAAAAAAAATCGTATTCTTCGAGATCAAGTCACAAGGAAAGTTGGAGAAGTTTTTGACGAACCGCTTTGGAAATTTTTCTGGCGGGTACGTCGGGAAACGAACAAGCTGATTCGTGCCGCAGGTGTACAGCCAAACCAAAAGTAAAATAAGCATCTTGGGTGAGCGGCAGCCGATATGATCTGCCCTGGAGTGGGGACGATTAGTCAATGTAGGCGGCACCTGTTGATCAGCACGATTTATATAGCTAATTCAGGAGTTGGATTAAATCTGAATTTGCAGGATTTTGTCATACGCCTGAACTACTTTGGTGGCTACAGAGGCCGTCAGGCTGACGGTCAATTCCGCCTTGGCGTTGGCGATCATGACATCATGGACATCAACGGCTCCGGTGGTCATGGCTTCCTGAAGCAAGGTGTCCGGCTTGCTAACAACCTGGTTGGCCTGTTGCAGGGTATTAACCATCATGTCCTTGAAGGAGACTTTCTCGCCGCCATTGGCGAAGCCGGTTTTTTGGACATGACCGCTAAAGGCCGTTTTAAAGGTGTTATCCGCACCGGTTAGAGAAAGCTTGGGAATATAGGGGGTGTTCATAATACATGACTCCGTTCTCTAGGAAGGTTGGGCATATTTATCCTTCAGGTACATCGAGAGGATGTTTCGTACATAGTTCTGGGTTTCTTGATATGGGGGAATCCCGCCGTACTTTTGAACTGCGCCGGCACCGGCGTTATACGCAGCCAGGGCCAGGGCGATATTACCCCGGTATTGATCCAGCAACCCTTTCAGGTGACGCACGCCTGCTTCCACGTTTTGTGCCGGGTTGGTGGCATCGGTCACTCCCAACCCTTTGGCGGTGGCGGGCATCAGTTGCATCAGGCCGATGGCCCCGGCCTTTGAAACTGCCGTAGGGTTAAAACCGGATTCCTGGCGGATGACCGCGTTAATCAGGGTTTTATCCACGCCGTAATGCTGGCTGTATTTTTCAACCAGCGGCTGAAAGGTTTCCATCCGGCTTTTCAGGGAGTCATCCGGCTTTCCGGCCGCTTCTTTCAGATAAGCCTGGAAGGATTTGGGCGGGGCATCGACGTTTTGAGCGGTGTTTTTATGCTCAATGGACTGAATGAGTCCCTCAATTTGTCGGACCCGGTTCTCAATGGCCTCAATGCCAGCACCAGCTATCATGCGATTGGATATGGAAGGGAGTTGCATCACGGTTTGATCCTTTAGGGGTTAGTCATCGCTATCTAGCTGCCTCGGCCAATTTCCAGAGCCCGGTTGGCCATGGATTTGACGATGCCGACCACGGCCAGGTTGGCCTCATACAGCCGGGAGGTGCTCATGGCATCTGCCATATCGCTGAGAACATTGGCGTTAGAGAGGGTAACATAGCCGTCTTTATCGGCTTCCGGGTGGCCGGGCTGGTATATTTTCTTGGCCGGGGTGGGGTCTGCCATTACGCCCGCCATGGACACCCCACCGGGGGCATAGGAAATCCCAGCGGTGATGACCCCATTCTTCAGGCTAGAGAGGATGTCCTCAAACCCCATTTGGCTATGTTCGGATAAAATAGGGATTTTCCGTTGATAATTGGGGGTGTTCAGGTTGGCGATGTTGTTGGCGTGAATTTTCAGCCGGGTGGACTGGGCCTCCAGGCCGGAGGCTGCGATATTAAATGAACTACTCAGGGTCATGGGCTATTTCCTCCGTTTACCTATCGGCCAATCTGGGTGGCGGCTCGCATGTTGTTGAACAAGGTCGAGGCACGCCGGGTGACCATGCCGTAAAACAGGGTGTTCTTCTGCATTTCAATCAACTCGGTCTGTAGACTGACCGGGGCGCCGGTGGAGACGGCATCCGGCAAGGTGGTGCCCAGTTTGCGGGATAAATCAGTCTCAAAAGGGTTTTGCATGTTGTGCAGCAAGTCGGAAAAACTGACAGCCTTTGCCGTATAGCCAGGGGTGTGGGCGTTGGCGATGTTATTACTGACCAGCTTCTGCCGCTTGGAAATTGCCTCCAGAGAGGTGAGGACCGGATGCAGGGAGTGGTTAAAATCAATCGTCATTCTCAAAACCTCCTGAGGTTATTACTGCTTGAGGTTGACCGCCTGGCGGTACAGGTCATCAGAGAACTTCACAATCCGCAGATTGGAGATGACCGAAGCGTTGAGCCGCAAGACCTGATCAATCTGGTGGTACACGTTCACGTTGGCCCGCTCTAACGAGCCTTGCTTAATTACGCTATCGGTATCCGTGGTGGCTTCACCTGATTCCGTAGTCGGGACCACTTTGTTGTGGCCAATGTTTTTCAAGCCTTCCGGGTTGATAAAGCGGCTCAAAGTGAGTTTTCCCAGTGTCTGGGGAACCATTTCACCTTTAAGGCGAACTTGAATGGTCCCGTCTTTCTGGAAGAGGAGCTTGTCGTAGTTGGTGGGGACTTTGATGCCGTCTCCCACCAGATCCCCCCGGTGGGTCACCAGGTAGCCTTGGCTGTTGAGGGCCAGGCTGCCGTCTCTGGTATATGCCACGGTGCCATCGGGCTGGGTAACAGGTAAGAAACCATGACCATCAATGGCGATGTCCAAATCCCGGTTGGTGGTCATAATGGATCCCTTGCTGTAATCGGTTCGGTTGGTGCCTGCCAGCATGCCATCGGGACGCAGGTACTGCTCAAACCGAACGCCTTTGTAAGCACTGGTGTTCACATTGGCGATATTGACGGTGACTTTATCCAGTACCTCAAACTGTTTGAGGGCGTTTTCCGAGGCCAGATTCATAATGTGGTTTAGCATCAGGTTATCTCCTTGAATTATTACTGGGCTCGGCCCAATTCCTGGATCATCCGGGAGAGTGCGTCGCTTTGAATAATGAAGAGCTGCCGGTTGGCTTCAAACTGGCGGCGTAGGGGGACGATTTTGGCGTATTCTTGCTGTAAAAAGACGTTGGAATCTTCCACATATCCTTGCTTGACATCAATCTCATCGGCGACAGTCCCGTCTTGAGAAACCACGGCCAGTTGTCCGGCGGAAACCATTTGACCACTTTTGGGGTCGTATATGGTGATGTCTCCGTTGGGAGCGACTTTAATGTCTTTGTCCAGATTCTGAGGGATCAGCGGAAAGCGAATAGGCAGGCCATCGGCTCCCAGAATATGTTTTTGATCCAGCGCTCGCAGGTAGCCATCTCGATCTACGCGGAAACGGCCATCTCGGGTTAGCTCTAAGCCACCGTAGCCGTTTATTTTCTGGAAGTAGCCCTTGGTATTGAGCGCAAAATCCAGCGAATTCCCGGACTTTCGAATTCGGCCAATCTCGGTGCTGGTGGCCTTGTCAATGGCATCCGGCCCGAGGTATTCCACAAAGGAGGTGACCACCGGATCTTTCCGCTGATACCCGGCGACGCCAAAGTTGGCGATGTTATCCGTGTGGATATTGAGGATTGAGATCTGGCTCATCATGGCACGGGTGGAAAGACCGAGGCCGTCGCCTTCAATGCTGAGGTATCCGCGTAAAACCATGGCTGGTATCCTTTTTGAGACTGTATCCGGTGTGGGCGGTTTTTCTTCTGGCTCCTTCGGGTGAGATTTCCCCCTAGGGATTGTGAGGATTTTTGCCGTCTTTACAAACGGATTCGTGTGAAAGTTAAAAAAACTTAATAAAAGGGACCCCTGCTCCAGTAAAAATCCTCTACTTGGTGGAGAGGGGGCTGGCGGCTTATGGTCTGGGATGGGTCAGGAAGGCGAGTTTAGGGTGGATGGCCGGGACGGGTATTGGGCCTTACAGAAATAATGAGCGGAGAAATAATCAAAGATAGGCCGCGCAGGATGCCAGCATTCTCGTTTACGGGGTGATCGTATGCCCATGAAAAAACCGATCCAGCAGTTCCGAACAATAAAACAGGGGCAACGAAAAAAACCCCGCCTCATTGAGGAGGCGGGGTTTTTCAATTGGGGTTCTAGAAAATCTCTAGAGTCTGTCCCACAGGCTGTAGCCAGCGCGGCCCATGTCAGCAGCCCCTTGAGGAGCGCCTTTCAGGAAGCCAACCGGAACAGCGACGACGCTACCTACCAACCCTACGGGAACCAACAGCGGGTTCTCATCGGCTTTAGCATAGGTGTGATCAGCGAATTGTTTTTCTGTATCAACAATGCCTTTAGCACCGCCAACCACAGCGCCAATGCCCAGACCAGCAGCACCAGTCACCAGCCGGAACGGCAGGGTGATGATATGCATGGCGGTGGGGCTTTCAGATGTCATCGGACCATCTTCCGCAAACACGGCAGCGCCAGATTGAAGCATCATGGTGGCAGCCAATGCCAATACAGCTACTTGTTTTTTCAAAGCCTACTCTCCTTCACTTTAAAATAATAATAATCCTAACGAACAAGGGGTATTAATACGGGTTCATTGTAAGTGATTTTTAAAATGAGGGGAATAGGTTGACATGCCAGTCAAGGATTATTGGTATGAAAGCCTTATTAAATCAGGATTCAACATGGTTTCAACACGGGGAACAGGCAGATGGTGTATTCAAGTTGTTTGATAAATATTAATCCCCAGTAAATTAACTAATAGAGCGTTAAAACCCCACCATCCCGGCGAGGGAGCCGGGATGGTGGATGAGCTATTGAGATGGATCAGAAAGCGGCCAACTAGAGTTCAGCCACATCCAGCATTTTGGTTTCCGGGTGCTTGATTACTGTCTGAATGGTTTCAAACGTGGTGGTCATGGACAGGGTTTTTCCCTGACGGCTTAATTCTTGAACGCCTTGCTCTTGCAGGGTCTTGTGCAGCTCTTCCGCCACCTCGGGGGAACGGACCTCTAACGTCGCGCGAACCGGCACGGTCCGAATTTTGTTGAGGTCTTTTTGATAGTTTAAATAAATATTCCAGGCTTTACGGGTAAAGCGGGACGTGCAACTTTGAAGGACATCGGTGGTAAAAGGTTTCTCTTCTGCCGGGGCTTCGGCCTTGGCCTCTTTTGCGGTTTCATCGGCTTTTTGTGTGGTTTGGGTGGATGCGTCGCTCATGGTAGTGACCCCATAGTCTCCAGTACATACAGCCCCATCTTACCAGCGAGCCAAGGGACAGACAACAGGCAAGCCAATAAATAGCTTTATTCGTTCAGGGCGTATTGATGGTACAGAAACAGCACCGCTTCTCCCCGGGTAAGGGGTTGCTTGGGATGAAAAGCACTCTTGGGGTGCCCGTTGATGGCCGGTTGGATTTTAAAGATTTTATCCAGGATCCGGTGCTGATAGGCCAGGGCGACAAACTTCTGAAGGGGTGGGGTGATGGCTGTTGCGTCACTCAGAGTGTTTCCCAGGCTGGCGTCTGCTTGCGTGACGCCCTTGGGTGTCATGACCAGAATATCCTGCTCAGTCAGAGCTTCGGCCACTGGAACCTGCTGGGTTAGCACGGTATAGAGCAGGCTAAAGGCTTCCCGGTTGAGTTGGGAGCCTGGCTTTAAGCTGATTTTGTAGGAGGTTAACACCTGATTAAAAGATTCTGTCAACGGGGTGGAGGTGTTTTCTGGACTGGGGAGGGGTTCAGTTGGTGCCTCTTCTTCCGCGGTGGGTGGATTCGGTGGGTTTTCTATCTCATCGGGTGAGAGGGGTTTGAAGGCCTGGGTCCACTGAATAAACTCCTGGTAGGTGATGGGTTGATCCGGCCCAAACTGGGAGGCACTTCCTTCGGCAGTGACGGCATCAACATCCAGTGCCGCCTGAACAGCCAGCTTGAGGCGAATCGAGTAGGGGTCATCTTCCGGTAGGGCACGGATATCGGCAAAGGGCATGGGGCCAGCCAGAATCCCCTGAGAGGTTGCAGTCTCACTTTCCTCAGCCTGGAGTAATGGAATGTCTGGTGGGGAGGCAATGGGCTCTGGCTTGGACTGGGAACACCCGCTTCCCAGCAACAAGTTTCCTAGCAACAAACCCCCTGCAAAGACTACTGGAAGCCATGGGGCTAGAAACGGGAGTCTGGCAGTTCGGAGTATTGTTCTCAGATTTTTCCTTAACAGAGCCATGGGAATCCACCGCCACAAGAGCAAACGCTAGAGATTTTAGTGTAGCAGTCCTCTGCGCTGGGGGGAATGGGGGTGCCGGGGCTTCATTCATACAAATTCCCCTGAGTAAATTCCAATGGAAAGGCTGCGAGATTCGGCCAGTTGTATTATGATTTAGGTATAGCCAATGGCTTTGCCGATGCGTTGTGTTGTCGAGCAAGGTTTGAGCAAGAGTAAAGGAGTGACCCCCTATGTCCGGTCAGACGCCGACCACCCACCGACCGTCCGAAATTCCTTCCAATTTATACAAGCCCACCGCTCCACTGGAAGCGAAAGTGTTGGAACATAAGCGTTTGACTGCCAGTGACTCACCCAATGAAGTGACGCACATTGTACTGGATATTTCCGGCAGCGATTTGTATTACCTGGAAGGGCAAAGCATTGGGGTCCTGCCTCCCGGGTTAGATGAGAATGGCCGGCCCCATAAACTGCGCCTGTATTCTATCGCGTCTCCCTCAGTGGGGGACGATCGGGGCGGTAAAACGGTTAGTGTTTGCGTTAAGCGGGCGATTACCGTGGATGAGGAAACTGGGAAAGTCTATCCAGGGGTGTGCTCCAATTATTTGTGTGATCTCAAAATCGGCAGTGTGGTGAAAATCACCGGGCCGGTTGGAAAATCCTTCCTCATGCCGGCAGAAACCAACGCCAACATGATTATGATTGCCACAGGTACCGGCATTGCGCCATTCAGGGCTTTTGTGGACCGGCGTTACCGGGAACTGGATCATGAGACCGGGGAATGCTGGGTGTTCTTTGGTGCGCAAACCCGGAAGGATTTCTTGTATGAAGACGAGTGGAAGCAGTACGACGCCCATGACACCTTCCATCTGGTGACAGCATTTAGCCGGGAAGAAAAGAATGCCCAGGGTGGTCGGATGTATGTGCAGCACCGACTGGCAGAGCATGCGGATCGACTCTTCACTCTTCTGGAAGAGCCGAATACCTACCTGTACATTTGCGGTCTGCGGGGGATGGAAACCGGGATTTTGGAAACCTTCCAGAAAGTGGCGGCGTCTAAGAATATTAATTGGGATGAGTTCTATAAGAAGCTGAAAGACCAGCACCGTTGGCACGTTGAAGTGTATTAATGCCTTGTCGGTGCATCTCATTGGGAATAAAGGAGCCACACCGTGTCTGATCGGGTTGAATATGATGTATTGCTAATTGGGGGGAGCCCGTCTAACCTGGTGCTGGCCCACCACCTGGTGGATCTGGCGACTCAAAGCGGCCAGTCGTTTACGATGGCCATCCTGGAAAAAGGCGCGGAGTTTGGCGCTCATATTATGAGCGGAGCGGTATCAAACCCTCGGGTCCTGAAAAAAGTCTTCCCGGACATTGAAAACTCCGATTTTCCGATTGAGGCGGTCTGTAAAGACAGTTATTTTAGCGTTCTGGGCAATAAAAGCATATGGACGGTGCCCAATGCCCTCTTGCCTGCCGGGCTGAAAAAGGAAGGCTATTACGTTTTAACCTTAAGCCATGTGGTGAAATGGCTTTATGAGAAGCTGGAAGCAAAAATCCAGGCCAACGACAACATTCATGCCGATTTCTTCCCTGGCTTTTCCGCCCACAAGGTGGTCTTTGAAAATGATCGGGTGGTGGGGGTTCAAGTGGTAGAGCAAGCCTCCGGGAACCCGGATGAGGAGAACATCTACGGTCGGGTCACCTGTTTTGGCGATAAAGGCTTTGTGTCTCGGGATCTGATTGATCATTTTAACCTGAGGGACAACCCACAAATCTGGTCAGTGGGGGTTAAGGAAGTCTGGAAGCTGTCTGATCAGAAAGATTACGCTGGAAAAGTCTGGCACACCATGGGCTTCCCGTTGGTGGATGACACCTTTGGTGGTGGCTTTGTATATGGTATGAAGGATCACCGGCTGACCATTGGGTTGATTATGTCATTGGATAGCCCCAACCCCAACATCAACCCGCAACAACGCTTGCAAGATTTGAAAAAGCACCCCTGGATTCAGGACATGATTCAGGGCGGGGAGCTGCTGCATTATGGGGCGGCCTTGCTGCCGGAAGGAGGATACTACAGCCTGCCGAAAAAGTTTCAGGTCGATGGGGCATTACTCTTGGGTGACGCCCTGGGGGTCTTGGACGTCAGTCGTCTTTCTGGGGTGGATAAGGCCATGGAGTGTGGTTATATCGCCGCAGAAGTGATTCATCAGGTGCTATTAGCCGAAGGCGACTTTACCGAATCCGCGCTGGCGCCCTATCAAGGTCGGGTTATGAGCAGTTTTGTGGGAGAAGAGCTGAAAGAAGGTCGCTACTTCCGTCAGGCCTGGCAGGAGAACCCCCGCTTGCTGAACCAATACCTGCCCAAGGTGATGGATGGGGTGGATGGTGCCGGGCCGATTGCCGGACTGGTTTCCGCCGGGCTGTCTGGCAATCCGTTTCAGGCCATGAAAGACGCCCTGCGCCTCAAGACCTTGATGGAGGGGAAGGCCGATATTGGCCCCGTGCGCTATAAAAAAGATTACCAGCATATTGTTCCAGAGTATCAGCCTTTGTATCACGTGAACCCTTCAGGCTTTAACCCGGAAACCCTTGTTTCTCGGGCCGATGCGGTGTTTTACGCCCATACGGAATATCACCCGGACAACCGGCACATTGATGAGTTTAGCGCCGATGTCTGCGTAAGATGTATCGCCAAGTACGACGCCCTAGGGAAAGACACCCCGTGTGTGTCTGATTGCACGGCGGAAGTGCACCGGGTAGATGAGCTGGAGGCCCAGCGCCGCCATGGGATGTCGCTGGAAAATTGTGTGCAATGCCGCACCTGTGAAATTGTCTGCCCGTACGAAAACCTGCGGGTACGGCCCACCGAGCAAGGGTCCGGCCCCAACTTCCTTGGGCTGTAAACCGGGGTAGATAGGGGTATGCTCGATTGGATTTGTAACGATCGGGCTGTATTTTCTGTGAAATTCGGCAATATTTTTTCTTGCTCATCTTTCTTTAATATGCAGATGTATCGAAAGATTAGAAGGGTGATAAGCAATGATTACATTTTCAGGGCCTTCGATGCCGACTTTTGGGGATAAAAACTCTGGCCATAAAAAGGAAACGACGCAGAAGCCAGACTTTCGCAAAGAGAACCTTCAGTTCCATGAAGAATCAATTCGTTGGCGTAAAGCGGCCCTGGAGGCTGAGAGGGCCAGCAGGAGAAACCTCAATGGAAAAATCACGCCAAAAGTCCCGTTGCTTGAGCCGGGACTTCATTTACCTGATACGTATGTGAGCGATAGGTTAACGTGGGATCAGGTCAAGGATCAGATAGAGGCTCTCGATGATCCAAAGATTACGAACCTTTTAGAGGAGAACGATTGGGACTTAAAACAAATTATTGTTCAGGCGATCCAAAAAAAATCGTCCGAGATGGAAGGCCCTGATTCACACGAGAGCTGGACTAAAATCGTGGATAGCTTCACGCGAAGCTTCGGTCCTCTGAAAAGGAATCCGGGTGTCTTAGAGCAACTTCGGGATGATGCTCATTATTATGGGAAACATGCTGCCATCTCAAAACTCATGGAACGGGTACGCAAGATAAATGAGAGATGCGAGGACACCTCGGGGGCAGATTTTAACAGGCTCCTGTCCTTGCTTGGGAAGGGTAAACTATTACCTGCTTGGCTTGAGGGGAATATTCCAGATGCGAAATACCTTACCACGTTGAAAAGCATTGAGAAAAAAGAGGGGAAGGGAGTTTGCGAAGACTTCAGGAAGCTTGAACAGGATCGATCTGACTGGTATAGGTCATATTGCTATATTCCCACCTTCCTGATTGTTCAACTGAAGAAAATTGAACAAGATGCGGAAGAGTTTGAAACCATGTTGGCTCGTCCGGGTGTTAATTTGGAGGAGGCATTCAATGATGGGACAATTAGCGCAGAGCATCTAGAGGCTTATTTATGTGCCAGGGGAGACAATATTGAGACATTGGCGCTCTTGTCCAGTCTTGAACAGGGCAATCCGCTTGAGGCCATTCAGGTCTTGCAACAGCAAAAAGAAGAACGAGACAAGCAATACCTTCACAATTCAGAGCCTCAGCCTAAGGGTGATTTGATAAAAGCGTTTTTAGCCGGGGATGTTTCGGTAGTAAGGCTAAAGGATTGCCTAAACGAGTCAAAGGATAGGGAAATGCTGGCTATTCTTAGAAAAAAAGGGGCTTTTGCTGCGGTTCAGGCGCTTCAAGAACAAGTGGATGCTGCCATCAGCAAACAGCAATTGGAAAAGGCACGACTATCTAGGCGTGAACTAGCCAGAAAACGAGCCTATAAAAAATTACTGGAACCTCAAAAGAAGGTGGCAAGCCAAATTGTGAAGGGGATGCTGATGAAAGAGGAAAAACGGGCTTGCTACGCTAATCTGGTCCCTCCTGCAGGCGGCTGTACTACTGACTATACGCCATCAATAAGTAAAAAGTGCGATCCGTTCACAGATGGTCTGCATGTAGAGGACTTTCGACTGGGATGACCGTCTTGGCTGGATTTTCTACGGGTGATCCGGGTCTGCATAGGTAGGTGAGGAGACAGAGGAACCCTGCGGCTTCGTGCGTCCATTCTGTTTAATGCCAACACCCACTTTTGTACCTGGCAGGAGCAGCCCCTCGGAACCGAAGAGGCTTTCATTCAAGGCAATCCCAAGACCGTGCCTGTTCTCTGCCGCCTGTTGAAGCCTTGCTCCCCCAACCAAAAAAACTGGAATGCCGTTCGCCGTGTAATCAATTGTGAAGTTCGCTATTGACATTGGGATGATAGTGTAGATAATACACTACAGTAAGTGTACGTAATACACGAGCTAGGGTAACGCACCCTGACACATGCGATACAGATTTGAGTCACCCCGATTCACCGGTTTTTTAAGTCACAATCTCACTCTCTGGTATCTTGGCAGAATCCCCTCATATAGCCAAGAATGCAATGGGCCTAACGGGCCCTTTTTCTTTGGGGTTATTACGGAGGGAGGGGGTTGCGTCCTCAAGGCAAGCTGAGCCGTTTAATCGTCCTCTTCGGTGATCCCTTTGCCCAGGTAAAAATCCACAATGGACTTGTGCCAGCCATCCACTTTTTCAATAAATACATCTGCGCCCTTGGTTTTACAGATTTCCTTGATGCTTCGATCCTTGGAGGGAGGGGCAAGCACCACGATGGCGGTTTTAAGGTTGCAGACCATGGAGAGCTTTTTAATTTCATCCAGCACAATCAACCCTTCTCGAACCGTGGGCATGTAGAGATCAATAAAGACCCTGGAAAAATCCCGTTTCTGATACTGGGTAATGGCCTCATCCACGTCATTGGCAATGTAAATTTCGGCCCCTTCCTTGGAGAGGGCTTGCCGCAGCTGGTGGGTAATAATCCCCAACTGCCCGGCAATCAGAACCCGGCTGGAACCATCATCGTTGGCGTCCCCGCGGCTTAAGGCGGTAATATCTGACATGGCTCCATTGGCGCGGCCTCCCCCGCCGGAACCCCCGGATCCCGGTTTACTGATCTGAATAATCAGACTTTTTAGCTTTTCAACGGCCTGCTGAACATCCTGGCTGGTGATTTCCTGTCCATCAGTATACGTTCCAGCCAGCTTCAGCAGCCCAATCAGAGCTTCCTTCATGTCGGTCGTCATCTCAACGGTCATAGAGAATATCTGCTCAAAGTTCTGTCCCGAAAAAGTGTGCATCCATGACAAGGGGATGGGTCAGGTTTATTGTATCTCAAATTTATATCGACAAGAATTACTGGATCTGAACCCCATACTCTGTCGTATCTGGAGGTTATCTGAAAAGCGGCTCCAGACAGGCAAGGAGATAGGGAATGAAAATGATGCTTCCTGTGATGACAGCAAATCCGGCAGTCAGCAGACAGGCCCCAGCGGAAATATCCTTAATAATTCGGGCTTGTGGGCTGAATTGTCCCTGGGTATATAAATCCACGGTGTATTCAATGGCGGTATTCAAACATTCTACAATCAGCATCAGGTTCATGGTCAGGATCAACGCGGTCCATTCCAGCGGTTGAACCTGAAAGAAAAAGCCCAAACCAATGACCCCCAGCGCAATCAGAAGCTGGGTTCGGAAATTTCGCTGAGTGCTTGCGACATACTTCAGTCCGGCAACGGCAAAGCGAAAGCTTTCCTGAAAATTCCGGGCTTTAAAGCGCTCAGACGTTTGTGGCGCTTCCGCTTCCTCAGGCACAAATCTGTTGGAGGACTCGGTTTTGAATGGCAGTGACCTTTTCATATTCTTCCATTGTGTCATGATTTTGACCGAACAGGTGAAGCCACCCATGGAGCAGGCGCTCTAGGATATAACGTTCAAGAGGCTGATCCCCATGGTGGGCTTCGGCCCAGGGGATAGAAATAAATACGCTTCCCAGCTGAATAACGGGAAGGTGCTGCCAGACATCTTTGTTGGGAGCATCGGCAGCCAGGGTAAAGCTCAACACATCGGTCGGCTCGTTTTTAGCGCGGTATTGATGGTTAAGATTCTGCATCTCCGTATTCTCCACAAAATGGAGATCCACTTCCCAGGCCACTTCCCCGTTGGTCAGGCGTTCCGAATCCAGGCCGAGATGATCCAAAATGCCAGCCTGCCGGGCTTCTTGTAGAAAAATTGGCCAAAGCTTAGGAATCCAGGCTAGCAGAGACTGAACAAGTTGTGTGTGCGCTGTGGTCAGTAACTCACTGGCAAAGACCTCCATCTCTAAAGGGGGAATGGAGAGGGTATTCAGGTGAGTCTGTGGGGGTAATGATGTGTCCATAGAAATTGTATAAAGAAAAACTTAACTATGACCGGGTTCGGTGGATTTTTTGATATCGTTCACCACTTCCTGCAACTTGGCGGCATCGGTGGCGGGGCTTTGTGCGACAGCGGCCTTGCGTCCCAAATCCCGGATAATATTTTGCTGGTATTCGATCCGGTTGTGTTGAATACCGCGCAAAACTCGTATAAACGTTTCTTTGATGAGATGAATGTCTTTAAAGGTCAGCGGGCAGTTGTCAAATTGCCCGTCTTCAATACGCTGCCGGATAATTTTATCGATCCGCTCCTCGATCTGATTCACTGTAGGCGCTTTTAAAGCCCGAACCGCAGACTCACAGGCATCCGCCAGCATGACAATGGCGGTTTCTTTAATGTTGGGCTTGGGGCCAGGGTAGCGGAACTGGGATTTGTTGACGTTTTCCGGCCCTTCTTCCTGGCAGGCCTTGTTGTAGAAGTACCCGGCCACCAAGGTGCCGTGGTGTTCGGTCATAAACTTTTGAATGACTGCAGGCAACTTGTGCTGTTTAGCCATTTCCAGGCTGTCTCGGGGGTGAGCGGTAATGACCATTTTGCTTAAGCGGGGGGTAAGCTTGTCATGGGGGTTCTCTACGCCGAAATAGGCCTGGTTCTCAATAAAGAACAGGGGCCGTTTCATCTTGCCGATGTCATGATACAGGCAGCCCACACGGGTGAGCAGGGCATCGGCCCCAATGGCTTCAGCGGCTGCCTCGGCCAGACTGGCAACCATCAGGCTATGGTGGAACGTTCCCGGCGCTTCAAACTGCATCCGTTTGAGCAAGGGATGATCATGATTGCCCATCTCCAATAACGTGTAGGGGGTGACCAGGCGAAAAATGGTCTCCAGCATGGGCAAAATCCCAATGGTAAGAATCCCGGTGACCAGGCCACTACAGAAGCCCCAAAAGGCGGTTATAATCATGTCTCGCCACTGATCCCCAATCATAAAAGTGGGGCTCAGAAAGTGAATCGCGATGATCATGACGATGTTGGTGATGCCAACATGAATCCCGGCATACATGAGCTGGCCTCGATCCCTGAAGTTCAAGCGGCGGCTGAGGATATAGACCCCCATCAAACTGCCGAACAGAAGGACTGAGAGGGTAGAGATTTCCACCTTCAGCGCCAGGCCAGTGAGAAATACAATCAGAATGGTGGTCAGTACCCCCACTCGGTGATGGGTGAAAATAGAGAGCGTCAGTGCCAGGGTGGCCAGAGGGAACAGGTAAATGGCGTTACTGCTGAGGGCGCCGGTCTGGTGCTGGTTAATCAGGATTTGCAGAAGCGCGATGGTGCCCACAACCAGGGTGGTAATCAACCCGGCGTAGGCAGGGCGAAAGAAGCGGCGTTCTTCATAATAATAGTTATAGCCCCACAGGGTGACGACAAAGATGGCGGAAAGAATCAATACGCCCGCAACGCCGGTCCAGTTATTGTTGATGACCAGCTTGCCCATTTTCTCCAGGGCGGCAATTTGGACAGGGGTCACTACTTCGCCCCGATCCACGATTTTTTCGCCCTGCTTGAAGATCCGAATCACCGGCTCTACGCTTTCAGCCGCCTTGGTACGCGCCGCTTCCATGGCGGCTTCATCCAGCACTTCGTTGGGCTTTAAATTAAGCTCGACCAAAAAGTAGAGAAAATCCCGGTCCTGGGAGCTTAAGCCAAGACGGGGTATGGCACTGCTAATCAGCAGCTCTCGTTGTTCATGAAAGTCTTTTTGGGTGATGCCCCGCTTGAGAACCCGATCGGTTGTTTCATGGGCCAGTTTTTCAATTCGGCTCCAGTAGGCGGGCGGGTTGTTTTTCTCGATGACTTGGTTAAACAGATGGCTGGCTTCGGCGGAGGTGCCCGCAATATCGTTGATCCGCTTTTTCTGTTCTTCAGGGGTCAGGCGATGGGCTTTGTCCGTCTGGCTCAGGGCAACCAGATCCTGAATGGTTTTACCCAGGTTCTTGTGAACTTCCTGATTGATGGGTTCCGGGTTTTGATAGATTAGCGGCACGTTCTGGCGGGCTCGCTCCCGTTTACGCTCGGTTTCCTCCACATCTTCCACTTCAATTTGGAATTCCGCCGTAAATTGCTGGAGGCTGATGCCGTTTTTATCCACATAGCGGGAGACATCCAGATAATTCAAGCTGAGCAGGCTAGAGAGCAGCACAAACAGAAGCACCCCGATACAGATGGTGATGCCATTGGAGGAAATCACATGCTGGACGATCTTACGAAAAGCCTTCACTGTCCAGCTGGGCTGACTGCCCGGATCCTCGGGAAGGAGATGTTCACGTTCGTCATGGACCAGTTTCATGATGTTACCTGCGCCATTACCAAATACAATCTAGTATGCCACTTTTATTTTAGATTGTCTCCACTGGGGGTAGGAGACGATCTAAAAAAATCGTTTGTTCGGGGGATACGATCCCACTTTTTTAGACCATATACTGGAGAGAAGATACTTTTAATATGCCCGAAGTGACCGAGAATTACGCAAACCAATGGGAGTATTTTGATGGAAGGGTTGACACAAAAGCAGGTTCAAAAGCGGATAAGTCCAGAAAAAGACAAACCATCCGTCTCTTCGGGAATGTCTGAGGAAAATAATCAGGGGATGTCGGCCATGAAGCGCCTACAGGATCGAAGCCGATTTGAGAAAGCCAGTTTTCAATCCAAAATGTATCCAATTATCAAGTAAGCGGTTTCGGCGCCCCGTCTCTATGCTACAATCCACCCCAACAGTTCATCAGGAGGGTGGCAGCGATGAAAATGCAAAGTGTGCTGGAGCGACCGGATATCAATACGTTAGAAGAGGTGGCCAGACAGGCGGCTGCATGTACGCAGTGTCCGCTGCACCAGGGGCGGACCCATTCGGTATTTTCCGATGGGAACCCGAATGCCCCACTGATGTTAATTGGGGAGGCTCCTGGCCAACAGGAAGATGAAACAGGGGTTCCCTTTGTAGGCCGGGCCGGTCAGTTGCTGACAAAAATTCTGGAATCGGTCCATATTGACCGGAAAAATGACATTTATATTTGTAATACCGTCAAATGTCGCCCGCCGGGAAACCGGAAGCCAGAGCAACACGAGATGGATACCTGCTTTCAGTATCTCAAGGCCCAGATTGATTGGGTGCGGCCTAAAATTATCTTGCTGTCCGGGGCGACAGCGGTACAGGATATATTGCAGACCAAGGTGGGGATTACCAAAATCCGGGGTCAATGGTTTGAGACGCCGTATCATGGGGCCATTGCCATGCCGATTTTTCACCCCTCATATCTTCTGCGCAACCCTTCCAAAGAGCCTGGCAGCCCCAAGTGGCATATGTGGAATGATATTCGGGAAGTGCGCCGCAAGCTGGATGAAATACTAGCCCATGAATAAGGCCCTTTAGAAGAATAAGCGGTTTCTGTCATTCCCACGCAAGCGGGAAGCCATTCTACGAAGGAGCGGCTAGCGAAAACATCCATTTGCCGATTCCTCTCGCAGGGGGTGTATGGACTTAAAGCGGAAAAATCTGAATGGCCGAGGGTGTCGTACTGGTTCCTTCCGGGCAGTGGTGTTGGCAGATGCCACAGCCAGTACACCCATCGGGAATGACAAAGGGCAAGCCCTCCACCAGTTCAATGGCCTCGTTTTTCAGCGGACAGACCTCATAACAAATTTGGCACCCCTCGCCTCGAAACGCCACACAGCGTAGGGTGTCAATGTGGGCGGTGCCGATTTTAATGTGGCGAATGTCCTCTACAGGCATCAGCGCGTTGGTGGGGCAGGCGGTAATGCATGGGGTATCCGGGCAGAGCAGGCAGGGATGGGCTTGGAGATCAATCAGTACCGGGGCACCATCTTGCGGCGCGCCGCTGCCATAGTGAACAGAAATGGCCTCATGGGGGCAGGCGGCGGTACAGGCGTCACACCGGGTACAAAGCCCCAGAAATATCGTTTCCATCTGCGCGCCGGGGGGGCGCAAAAAAGTACGCTCCTGGACCGGGCGCAGGGATTCTTTGAAGGCATGGGAGGCCTTATTCAGCATGCTGTGAAGGCCCTGGGCGATGAATTCCCGGCGGCTGAGGGAGGGATTGGGCGGTTGATCCGAGGTCATCTGTCATGCAACGTGATTATGGACTGCAAAGTCATTGTATCCCAAAGTGGTTTTAAAAATGGGTTGCTTCCCGTACAATACAAAAACCTGCCCCGTTAGCTCAGTTGGATAGAGTGCTTGGCTTCGAACCAAGAGGTCGGGAGTTCGAGTCTCTCACGGGGT
>CAYLWC010000018.1:0-54207 GCA_964387265.1 uncultured Vampirovibrionales bacterium
AATAACATGTATGTATTTCAACCTGTCGTCATCAAAATGTCACACAACGACCTTTCGATGCAGACAAGTCGCTTCGGTTCACCCAGTCCAAAAAAAGGCTTTATAACAGAAGGAAATACTGCTTGATCCGCCTAAGCTATCCTACCCAATCGGTTATATACTCTGTCCTGACCAAAAGCGTCGGCAGCGGGTTTCGGATCCGGGATGACTGGCATGCTCCCAAGCACGTTCAGCAAAAAACGTTTCAGCGGGAGTTGACGCTGCTATCCCTTCTTACCGCAAGCAGCGCCGCCATCCAACTGATGATTCGCCCGGTAATCCGCAAACACCCCGGCCTGAAAAAGACCGAGTTAGTTTGGTGCGCCTTAGCCACCGTGCCAGCCCAGATGTTTTCCGAGTGGTTTTGCCGAAAGCAAGCCCCCAAGCCATCCTGGAAAAAACTCACCATGCAAAATTTCAAACAGCAACAGCCCTATGTAGCGGGCTCTCCTGCGGCCCGACTTCATCTAGCCCCTTCTGCCTCCCAGGAAGGTCTGGTGTCCCCCTTTACCCAAATGGATGCCTATACCAAGGCCAAGACTCACCCTACTCAGCAGGAACCGGATGATGAGGATGACTAATGAAATCCCGGATTCTAGTGGTAGACGATGAGAAAGACCTGGTCAGGCTGTTAAGCTACAACCTGCAAAAAGAAGGGTATGATGTTTTTTCAGCCTATGACGGCACATCGGTCATGGATCTGGTTTGGGGTAAACGACCGGATTTGATCATCCTGGATCTGATGCTCCCGGATCGCTCCGGCTTTGATATCTGCCAGGAAATCAAACAAGTGGAAAGCACCCGCAACATTCCCATTATCATGCTCACCGCAAGATCCTCTGAACATGACCGGGTCTCAGGCTTTGAGGCCGGGGCAGAGGATTATGTGGTCAAACCCTTTAGCCCCAAGGAACTGGTACTACGGGTGAAAGCCATGTTGGCCCGTACTAAAAAAGACATCCCCACCACTTTGCAAGTGGGGCGCATTACAATTTACCCAGAAGAATTCCGGGTGCAGGTGGATGGAGAGAACGTGCATCTGACCACCACCGAGTTTCGCATTCTATTTACCCTGGCCCGCCAGCCAAACATTGTAAAAACCCGTGAGCAGTTGCTTGCTGAAGTATGGGAGGACGAGGCCGAATACGTGTTAGATCGTACTGTAGATGCTCAGGTCAAGCGTCTTCGCTCCAAACTGGGTCCGGCCCGAGACACCATCACTACCGTTCGTGGCATCGGATACCGACTTATCGTCACGCCAAACGATTCCCCTGCGGAATCCACAGCTACCCCATCCTGATCATGTCAATCACCCACCAAACAACTGAAGATCAATTCATTCTGCTCAAGTCCCTGCTGCAGGAGCAAAGCCCGTTGCAGCAAATCTTGCAGGAAATGCGCGATGGAGTCCTGATTTGTGACGCCGCCGGGAAAATCCTCCTGTTTAATGACGCCCTCCGGCAACTGGTCGGCTTGTCCCATCCGGCGATTCATCGTTTTTGCACCGACGCCATACCTGGGGAAGAGCTTTGGTTACTAATTAAATCGGTCTTGAAAACCGGAAATGCGCTTACTGAAGAGGTCAAGCTAGGGTTTGGCAACCAGGAACGGGTGTTCAAAATCCATATCGTCCCCATCATGTTACCGGCTGAAAACCAGACGGAAAAACCCAAAGTCAATGGCTGTGTCGCCACCTTCCATGATCTGACGACCATGCGCAAAACGGAAAAAATGCGCCGAGACTTTGTAGCCAATGTTTCTCATGAGCTTAGAACCCCGCTAAGCGCCATAAAAGGCTATGCAGAAACCTTGCTGGATGGAGCTTTAGAAGATAAAGAAGTCCACCGGGACTTTGTCGGCATCATTTATAAACATTCCCTGCGACTTTCCCAATTGGTGGAAGACTTATTGGATCTCTCCAAGCTAGAATCCCCAGACTACGTGGCGGAACTGGAGCCAGTCTTACTAAAACCCATTGTAAAACAAATTCATGCCATGTCAGAAAGCAGCATTTTGGCCAACCAGCTATCTTTTCATGTGGATATTCCTGACAACTTCCCACCGGCCCTGGTCAATACTAGCGCCCTGGAACAGGTGCTTACCAACCTGATTGATAACGCCATCAAGTACACCCCTGGCGGCGGACACATTACCGTCTCGGTAGCGGAACGTCCAGATAGCAAGATTCAGGTGAATGTGGTTGATACAGGAATAGGCATCGAACAGAAACATATTCACCGGGTCTTTGAGCGATTTTACCGGGTAGACAAGGCAAGATCCCGTGATTTAGGGGGCACCGGGCTGGGACTATCCATTGTCAAACACATTGTTCAGCTTCATGGCGGGGACATTTGGGTAAAAAGTATCCCAAACCAAGGCTCTACCTTTAGCTTTACCCTCAAAAAAGCAGAGTAACAGCTTACTTTTTTTCTTCCAACTGCTGGATCAGGACCTGATACTGTTCATCCACATGTTTTTTTAGCGTCCGAAGCTTTTCCAGAATCACCTCATTGGCCCCAATGATTCGTTTTTCCATATTCTGGGTATTATCCATCACCATTTCATCCACAAAGACCGCATTGGCAATCGACAACCCGATAATGCCCCCCGATAGCACAGCAAAAACAAAAAAGATCCGCGCCACAACCCCCATCAGCGGATCACCTTGCGCGGCGATAATATCCGGGATTTCATACCAGCCTTCCACAGTAAAGACTTTAAACACCGAATACATAGACATCAATGGGTTATCAAAATGCTGGGGCGCCACGTCATGAAACAAATTGGCCGCCATGACTCCCAACAAAGAGTTATAAATAACCAAGGCCAAGACAATACCCACAGATGCCTTAAAAGCCCGAACCAAACCAGAAGCAATTTTATCAAAGTCAGGCACCAGACGGGCCAACCTGAACAAGCGAAGCAACCGCCCCATGCGAAGCAGAAGGATCAGGCCAAAGTCCGCTGCTGGCAGAATCACAGGCGCTAACAACATCGGGGAACTGAGCATAATCACGATACAATCAAAACGATTCCAACCTGAACCCCAGTAGTCTTTCCAACCCCACAGGTTGATTTTCAGCAGAAATTCCAGCACAAAATACGCCGTACACCAGTAGTCAATCCAGAACAATAGGCTTTTCATCTCCATACGAAAGTATGGAAAGCCGCTTAAAATCAAAACCAGGCTATTCAGGGCAATAACCGGAAAGACAACGTGATCCTTGACCAGCGCATTTTGTAGACGTCGGACAAACGACATAGATCAGGTTACCCAATGCAAGGGATACTTCCATTCCATTGT
This sequence comes from uncultured Vampirovibrionales bacterium, assembly GCA_964387265.1. Taxonomy (GTDB): domain Bacteria; phylum Cyanobacteriota; class Vampirovibrionia; order Vampirovibrionales; family Vampirovibrionaceae; genus CAYLWC01. The sequence goes on from CAYLWC010000018.1 coordinate 3,344, forward strand.
CATACAGGCTGCACCTCTCTGGCAGTCTCCCCTCCCCAAAATCCCTCAAATAATGTACACCGCGTATTATCAAAAATAAAAATCAGGATAACCGGATTTCCGAGGAGTTTATCAGCCGGTTCAAGTCCTGTCATTCAGATTCGCCATCTCATCCTGAGAAGAACACGAAAAATCGGGATGACAGGATTTCTGCGGGTTTGTAAACGGTTCAAATCCTGTCATCTACGCTCATTATCAGCTCAGGAAGAACACGAAAAATCGGGATGACAGGATTTGAACCTGCGACCTCACCGTCCCGAACGGTGCGCTCTACCAAGCTGAGCCACATCCCGATAAGTTCAATTTTCTATGGGGTCATTATCTGCCAAACGGATGAGCCTTTGCAAGTCATGCCGTCCGCATATGGATTGTACCACAGACGCTTACGACAACAATCAAAGTTCTGCTGGCATTTTCGATCTGTTGATGTTACATAAATGGATTATGTTTGAAGTGATGGTTGAAAAACACTTCGCTGCCGCCCACCACCTCTTGAACTACCGCGGCAAATGCGAAAACCCCCATGGTCATAATTACGTGGTGCAAGCCTGGGCCCGATGTGAAGGCCTGGATAAAGCCAACATTGCCGTGGATTTTACTCAACTCAAGGGAGAACTGGGTAAAATTGTCGACGATTTAGACCATATCGATCTCAACGAATTCCCGGATTTTCAAGGTGAAAGCCCCAGCGCCGAGTATATCGCCCGCTATGTATATCAGCGCATCCGAAAAACCGTCCCACAAGTCTTTAAAACCTGCGTGTTTGAAACCCCAACTCAGTGCGCCGTTTATTACGAGTAGAACGGCTTAGTCTCTGATTCTTCAGGAGGCCTGGCGTTCCTTATGGAGCCATTTTTCTTCTTCCACCACGGTGGCATGGTTCCAAAAATGCTCCAACTGGTAGAACTGACGCTCCTTGGAGTTCATCAGGTGGACTACCACATCTCCGTAGTCCAGCAAGTACCATTTGTACGTTTTATCTTGTTCCTGCCCAATAGGCACAAGCCCGCTTTGTTTGAACTGTCGCTCAACCTCATCGGCAATGGATCGGATTTGCGCAGCGCTTTCCCCGGTGCAGATAACAAAATAATCTGCCAAATGGGAGACTTTGCCGGTTTCTAACACAAGAATATCCGATGCCTTTTTGGAATCCGCGATATTTGCAGCCAGAGCTGCCAATTCAAACGGTGACAATGCGGCTTTATTCGTCAAATGGTATCCTCCTTTGTTTGGTAACATCCTCTAGGGTTTGATTCCAGCTTCAACTCCAAGGGCGTCCTCCGACTCAAAGGCGTCCCTCCGATTTAAGCAACTTGATAAAGTCGTTGCGGGCTTCCACCGTCCGGGGATGGATGATCTGGTGCTTTTCCATCAAGAAGCGGATGGTGGAATCCAGAATGTACAACATGGTGATATCTATGGTCTGTGGGTCTTTAAAGTTTAGTTGAGACGTCATTTTTTGGATATATAACGGATTTCGGGTGTTTCCTTCGATTTTATCCGAGATATAGACCAGCTTTTCGACCCAACTCATTCCCGCCCGGCCCGTGGTATGGTACCGAATCGCGTTCAAGACGTCCTCATCATGCAGATCAAACTGATGACGCACCAACTCGGCTCCGACAAACGGGTGTAACGTCTGGGGGGTTTCCCGATCAACGGCATCAATATGTAGGCCATGGTTTTCGCAATAGCTGATCAACTCCCCAGGAGTCATCAGCTTGGCCGCATCATGCAGCAAGCCTGCCACAGCCGCCTTTTCTTGCTCGGCTTGGGGCAACTGAAACTTTTCCGCCAGCTCAACCGCCTTCTCGTAAGCCCCTACACTATGTTCAAGCCGCTCGGATGAGAGCATATGGCCTAGCCACTCTTTGGCCGCTTTGATATCAATTAGGGCGCCTGTTTGAATCAAATGAGTGAATCCAATCTTGCCTAATATCACACATAAATATTATACCTTGAATCCTCGTAAGACGCCAGCTTCCTCCACTTTAAACCTTTGCGCCGCAAGAACTTGCTATTATTGGTGAAGTGCTAAGTGGCTGGGTTCAAACATTTCGTTGATCCGTTGCACATCAGCGCAAATCCCTGTCTTGGCATCCACCCAGAAGCGTACCGCATTAATCTGTAACATCCCCTCTTCAGCCACATCCAAGCGGGTGGGCAAGCCTGAGCGAGAGCGCTGTAACGAGGACTGTGGGTCCATGCCAATCACGCTGTCATACACCCCGTTAAAGCCAGCATCGGTAATATAGCCCATCCGGTTATTCATGATCTGTAAATCGGCTGTTTGCACATGGGTATGGGTTCCCACCATGGCACTGACCCCCAAAGAAGCCGCATAATAGGCCATGGATCGCTTTTCAGCGGTGGCTTCCGCATGAAAATCCAGAAAAACGGCTGGTGTAATCTCCTTGAGTTCCGGCACCACTTCATCCAAGCTTTCCCATGGGGAGTTGTAACATCCCATAAAGACTTGCCCAATCAAGTTCAAAACCCCCAGCTTGTAGCCGTTGCGCTCAAAAATTTTTGCCCCCACCCCCGGCGTGCCAGCCTGAAAGTTATGGGGCCGAAGCAAGGCATCAGCTGAGTGAATGTATTCAAAGATTTCCTTACGGTCCCAGATGTGGTTCCCGCTGGTCAGAATATGCACACCCGCTTCTAGGAGCTCGAGGTACTGCTTTTGTCCCAGTCCAAAGCCATGGGTACTGTTTTCCACGTTGGCAATCACGAAATCCGGCTGCTGATGCAGCTGGGACAAGTAATTTTTCACAGCGATCCGGCCGGGCTTACCCACCAGATCACCAAAAAATAAAATTTCTATTGTATTGGAACGGGCCATGGGTGCTTACTCATATATTGATTACCGGGATACCTATGATAACGGGAAATTGACAAATCAACAAACAGGGCTGCTCTGCATGTCATGGCACCCCTCAAAAGGACCACCAACTCCTATAAAAGAGCCTCAAGACTCAACATTGCGGGTTCAGGTGGGCACCGGCTCTGGCAGAATTGTCTGGTCTTTCAATAATGGCTTGTATTTTCTTTCCTGGAGGTGACGCTCTACCATCAGCAAACCGCGATCATCCACGGTTTCATCTCCCGACCGGGCCATTGGATCAGCATCCGGGAACAAAGTACTTGTTATCCGCTCGGCCACCCGCTCTCCCATCTCAAAAGCATCCCACTCAATGGGCTGGTTCCGGTACCAATCATATCGGCCCCAAACACTGGTAATACGCATGCCATCAGAGACTCCCAGGGTGTTTGTCACGTAATCATCAACCCGCTTGAAGGGCAGCCGCCAATGGTTGTTCGAGCCATCTCGCCAGCGCTGCAGCTGATTTTCTTGAAAGGCGTGGAAAAACTCATGAACCAGCACTTCCAGCAGTTGTTCAAACAACGCCTGCCGGACCCCATGCGTTGTTTTGGCGGCAGGAAAATCTCGCTGGGCCATCAAAGCATCTTGAAACAGCCAGATCTGGTTGGAACCAGGCGAGTACATCCCCACCGCCCGAGAGAACTCCGACTCGGAATGGCTGGTTCTGGAAATATGGACCGGCACCTCCGGCAGATCCAACGCCGTGGTAATGGTTTTTACCACGGGATTCAACAGTTCTTTCAATCGCTCAGGCTGCTCAATCGCATCCAAACATTCCTTGTACAGGACCATCAGGGACTGCCGGGACTCGGGAGCCAGCAAGGCCTGGGTCAAATCCTCTTTCAGCTGATCCATGCCCGGATAGCGATTTCCTGGCGGATAGTTATAGGTTTCCAGTTTTTTGAAACTGAATGCCTGCTGCTTCCCAAACCCCGGCGTCTCCCCACCTTGAAGCGGGTGGGTCAGCAAGTCCCACAGCTTTTTACTCGTCATCACCGCGCTGCGGACCCAGTCGGAAGAGATCGGCTTTTGAGGCACAACTTCTACCTGGATGGCGTGGGCATTTTTTTTCTGCTGATCATATTCCCGCACCTTGGGCATACAGCCGGTTTCCGCAAAGGTCTGTAACATCCGAAACTTCAGATTATCTTGCAGGCTCCAGGGAACCTGGTGCTGCTCCGGTTCATTGTAATTACGCGTGGCGGCCATGGCCCGAACGGCTCCGCTTTGTTCATCTCTTTGCGTCTGAGAGAGATCATACCCCGCATGAAAACTATCGGGAGCCGCCGTAAAACGGTTTTCCCGCAACCTGGTTTTTAACTGTTCCAGCAGTTTAGGAGTATCCTCGGGGGCAAATTGCTCAGACAAACGTTCAAATTCTTCCATCAGGTAATGCTTGTCGCTATTCCCCCGACCCAATGCCAGCTCAAAGCGATCCAGGTTTCCGTTTTGATTTCCCATCTGGTCCAGGCGATATGCGTACATCAGAAGCTCAATTAGACAAACCCGTTGATCTGGCACCAACGCATCCACGTCTTTATTGAGCCAACGCCACAGCTGCGGTTGGTTCTGAGTCAAGGTCTGGTTTAACAACAACCGGTAGGTTTCGGCATAGGTTAAATCCGTACTGTTTATTGTTTCCCAGGACACGTTCCGGGCCTTGGCCAACCGTTGGATATCATCGACAAACATTCCCAGCTGCTGGGGGGTGGGAGAAGCGCCATATTGATGAACGGGACGAAGCATAAAAAATACATCTCACTTAAACTTCAGCAGTAATCTATTGAACACCAATCCTGCCCCTAAATTGCTTCACCCCAAAAAAAGACACCTGGCGCTTTCACACCAGGTGTCCCATCTTGGCAAGATAGAAAGTTACTCTTCAGCAGAAGCGCCCTCGGCTTTAGCTCCCCGAGTCGCCGCGGCGTTACGGAGTTCCGCCAGCCTGTTCCGTACTTCAGCATCAATCTGCCGCAGAATCTCCGGGTTCTCAATGAGGTAATCTCGAGCCCGCTCACGGCCCTGACCCAGCTTTTCATCGTTATAGCTGTACCAGGTCCCGGATTTTTTGACAATATCCATATCGGTGGCCACATCCAGCACATTGCCTTCCGAGGAAATCCCCACCCCAAAGAGAATATCAAACTCACAGAGTTTAAAGGGCGGCGCCACTTTGTTTTTAACGACCCGGACCTTCACCCGGTTGCCGTACTCCTGGCCGTCTTTCTTCAGGGTCTCAATCCGACGAATGTCCAGACGGACGCTGGAGTAAAACTTCAGGGCGTTCCCCCCGGTGGTGGTTTCCGGGTTACCGTACATCACCCCAATTTTTTGACGCAACTGGTTAATGAAAATCACAGTGGTTCGGGTTTTTCCGACAATGGCGGTTAGTTTCCGCAGGGCCTGACTCATCAAACGGGCTTGCAGACCCATATGAGCATCGCCCATTTCACCTTCAATCTCGGCTTTGGGCACCAGAGCAGCCACCGAGTCAACGACCACAATATCCACCGCCCCGGAGCGGACCAGCTGCTCGCAGATTTCCAGGGCCTGTTCGCCGGTATCAGGTTGGCTGACCAGCAACTCATCAATATTAACGCCAATTTTTGCGGCATACTCTGGATCCAGTGCATGCTCAGCATCAATAAAGGCAGCAATTCCGCCATTTTTCTGAGCCTGAGCCACAACACTCAGGGTCAAAGTCGTTTTGCCACTGGATTCTGGACCGTAAATCTCAATCACCCGCCCCCGAGGCAAACCACCTACACCCAGAGCCACATCCAAAGACAAAGCCCCGGTTGGAATCGCATCCAAACTGACCACCTGGCGTTCACCCAGACGCATAATAGCGCCCTTGCCGAAATCTTTCTGAATCTTGTCCAGTGTAAAGCTCAGGGCCTTTTTCCGCTCTTCCAGAAACTCATCTTGAACGGCCACTGTTTTATCCTTTGCTGCGTCTTTATCTTTTACTGCCATCTTTTGGTTTCCTTTTCCCGTTTCTAGTATCTACACAAACTTTGTAAATGCCGTTTGGCGTGCCGGTTCCTCACTGTATCCAACCCTTATCGTAAGATACATGCGGAGGTCTCGCCTACTGCTCGAAAGCAAAATTTACAATCTATCTCGATCCATGAACGCCGAGTCGCCTCAATGCCAATCAGTGGCCCTTCAATGCTAAACTCGAATTTATGTTCGAGAATTATTGTACTGTAGGATCACCCAAGAAGCAATGAAAAGAAATCTCGATTTTGTCGGCGTTTTTTCGGTTCAGGGTAAATCCGTTCAGGCCGCTGAAAAACCCGCCTGAGCCACAACCCTACACTAAACCTACACTAAAATAGATTCATAAAACGCCCCGTACGGTTTTTCTGGATGACGCACGTGGACTTCCAGTATCCACATGCCTGGTTCCGGGTAGTAGGCATAATGGTTGAGCCCCTTTTTCCAACCCAGATGCGGATGTTCCCCAATCAGATGCCCAGCCGGATCCAGGTGAAACAGCAACCCGGCCTCCTCTGCAAGCTTGGCCACATGCTGATATAACGCGATTCCGGTGGGCTGATGCTCTCGCCAAAACTGGCGGGCCAGAGAGAAGATCTGTTCGCTCTGGTACTGGAGATTGAGAAATAAGGGATCCTCACCGTACACAAACGTCTTTCCCGTGTCCCCTTCCACCCCATCAATCACCGGTCCAATATCAATATAGACAATATCGGACGCCTGCAAGGTTTTTTCCTCCACGGGCTTGTCCAGAAACGTCATCAAGGTATTGGAACCAAAATAAATATAAGGTCGGTGCCAATGGGTTGTCACGCCATGAGCGGCAAAAATCGCCATGGCATGCTCCCGAGCCTGTGTTTCGGTCATACCCGGAGTCAAAGCCTCGGCAATCTTGACCAGAAGCTCTTCTGCCTTTCGATATGCCTGGGTATTTCTTTCTACATTCTGCAACTGAGTATATTGAGCCACTTCCGGCAGTTGCTCGGTTACATTCATGGGTTCGGCTCCGCCTTCTTTCTGGGTTTCCTAGTCTCCGCTCAGGATACCTCCCAGGACCTTGCCACCCAGTCCACCAATCCCCTTGGACTCCTCTCCCCCGAATTTGGTCGCGGCAATAATTCGATCCGCCATGCGGCTAAACGGCAGGGTTTGAAGATAGACCCGCCCCGGCCCGGTCACAGTGGCCAGAAACAGCCCCTCTCCCCCAAAAATCATGTTTTTAATCCCTTTTTGAAGCTGGATATCATAGGTAACGCTTTCGCTAAAAGCCACCAGACAGCCAGTATCTACTTTAATCGTCTCCCCCACTTTCAGATCAAACGGCACCAGGGTACCACCGGAGTGAATAAATGCCGTTCCCTCCCCAGTGAGCTTTTGAAGGATAAAACCCTCTCCGCCAAACAGCCCGGCTCCCAGCTTTTTGGTAAAGGCAACTTTAATATCCACATTAATTTCAGAGCAGAGAAACGCATCCCGCTGACACAACATCGGGCCCGTTTCCTGCAGGTTGAGCGGCACGATTCGCCCGGGGTACGGTCCGGCAAAGCACACTTGCCCGTCAGGCCCTGTGGCGGTGAATGTGGTGACAAAAAAGCTCTCGCCCGCCACCACCCGTTTCAGACCTGACATCAGGCCGCCCATCACACCACCCTGGCCTGTGGTATCGGCCTGGGTATTCATCTCAATGTTCTGGGTCATATACATCATGGAACCCGCTTCCGCCCGAACCATTTCACCGGAGTCCAGACCCAAAATCACGGCCTGAACATCATCCCCAATAATTTTGTGCTGCATCGCCTGCCTGCTCCTTCACCGTCATCATATTCTGCTTTCATTTTACCTTACACCCACCAAAAAAGGCGGGAAGGGGTCGGTCATATTCACCCCCACTAAAAAGCTCCCGATTTGGGAGCTTTTCAGAAATCTGAGCTTAAGAGGCCACTAAGCGGGTTGTAATGCCTGGTCCGGCTTCACCTGAGAGCGAAACCACCGATAATCCACATTGGCGAAGGGGTTATTCACCTCTTCCAACTCCGTCAGTCGGGCTTCATCAATGGCACCCGAAGCCAGCATATCGGCCAGCAGATGGAAGTTGTCAATATGGGCATTAAACCGATCCACAGCATAGTCTTTGGCTTGGAATGTTGTCACCAGGAAGGGCCAGTCGCTGCTTTCCAGCAACAACAGTTCCCGAAGGAGCTGGTTCAGCAAACGGACCTTCATGGGATCCGTAGTATTCTGGTGCTGATCCACCAGACGCTTCATCCGTACTTCGGCCTCATGAATAATCGGCCACATCCAGTCGGTGTGCTGGTTGTTCCAGACCCAATCGCTGCCACCCAGGCCCCAGGTGCTTTCGGGTAAATCAATGGCTGTTTTGGGCGGGTTGGCTTTCAGATACTCCCCTGCCGTCTGGACTTCCAACTCTTCAAACTCATGGAGCTGGCGCAGCACGTGCTTGAGCCAATGAACGCCTTCAAACCACCAGTGACCAAACAACTCGGTATCAAAGGACACCATAATCAGGGATTGTTCACCGGTCTCGTCATAGCGAGCTTTCAACATGTCTTTCACTAGCCAGGCATAGTGGTTGGCGTGATCCTCTGCTTTCTTGAAAGCTTCAACCGGATCATAAAGCATTTTATCGCCAAAGTCACATTCTTTACTGGTGATTCGCCAGTAATTCATGCCAGATTCAGTATCTTTTTTGTGGAATTCCCGGTACAAGCCATCCCCTGGATAGCCATGGGCCGCGGACCACACCTGGAAGCTGGTCCGTTCGTTTCGGCCCAACACCGCCACCGGATAGTCTTTCATCCAGTAAGCCTGAAACGTCGTTAAGCCGGTTGCTGGTCGCTCGACGGAAGGCACATAGTTAACACTGCGGTACACACCAAAGTCCCGACGAAAAGCCGATGGCTGGCTACCTTCAATGGCATGGTATTCGGTAAAGAAGTACTCGAGGCCATGCTCAAACAAGAAGGCTTCTACTGCCGGGCGTTGGAGCATTTCCCCGGTTTGGGGATCCCGCATCAGCTTTTCAGAGCGATAGGCACATTCTGGAAGCCAAATCCCCTTGGGGGCTCGGCCAAAATGTTTTTTATACGTTTCCACCCCGGTTTTTACTTGGGCCTCAATGCTTTCATCCGTACCCAAAAGCGGCAAAAACCCATGGGTTGCCCCAGATGTGGTGATTTCAATACAGCCTGCATCTTGAAGCTGGCGAAACGCGCCGATGACATCCCGGTTATAACGCTCAGTAAAATCATTCAAGAGTTTTTGAATGTGCTGTTGGTAGTATCGGGCCAAGAACAACAAGTGCTCCGCATGGGGAATGTCCTGGGTTTTATCGGAAAAACGCTGGATGTCCTTTCCCACTGCCACCAGATGCGTATTGAGGTAAGTGACGAAGCCGGTTTTCAAGTGTTCATCCGCCAGCTGCTCGGCCAAAATAGGCGTGATGCCCACCGTAATGTGAGCCGGAACCCCTTCTTCCTTCAACTCCGTCAACGCATTCAACAGAGGAATATACGTCTCTGCCATGCACTCATATAGGTTCTCTTCTCCAAAGGGCCACATCCCCGCCTTGCGGTAATACGGCAGATGGCTATGGAGCATCAAAACAAACGAACCGTATGTCATCGCTACTTATTGTTCTTTCCACATTAACACGGCCCCATGGTACACGATACGCTAAAAAATTAAAAGCATTTCAGGAAAAACCCGTCTTTGGATTTTCCAATTTCCATACCGGCGCCGGAAATCCAAATCTAATGTTGGGCTATTGCGGGGGCTTCCTGCCCATAGAGGCGGCTATAGTTCCAAAAACTTTCGTAAACCTTCTTGATATAATCCCGGGTCTGCTCGTAGGGAATACTCTCAATGAAGAAATCTGGATCCTGGGCAAAGGCAGTGGATTGGTTAATCCACCGCTTCATGGCGTTGGGACCTCCATTATACGCTCCCACTGCGGGCATGGACTGGTCGTTAAAGAAATCATGCAAGAAGCGTAAATACCGACTGCCCAGTTGCACATTGGTTTCCGGCTGAAAGAGCATAAACGAGTTAAACGAACCCAATTTTTCCCAGCCTGCCACCTCCTGGGCTGTGGTCGGCAACAGCTGCATCAGGCCCTGGGCATTGGAACTGCTCACCGCCAGTTCATTAAAATGGCTTTCTTCCCGCATCAATGACTGTACCAGATACGGATCCAGGTTGTTCCGCCGGGCATAATTGCCAATGATCTGATCAAAATAAACCGGGTACAACAGCTTCATCTCATCCGCATTCGGCGGGGAAGGCAATGGCTCACCCGGCTTACGCTCATCTAATAAAGCTTCTCGGATGGTACGAACGCCCCGGGCTTTATCGCCTTGCATATGGGCAATCCAGCTTTGGACCTTGGGAGGTACCTCACCCAGAGTTTCATCCAAAACCAACCGTAACGCCTCTGCGTCTTCCAATTCCTTGAGTTCTTTCGTCATGCGGTGCATCCGCTCCATGAGGGCAGGATACGCCGGGTGCGCCGCATGGTACACACTGACCGGCGGTAAAATATCCAGATCCCTCAGCGTAAACTTTGGAGGATAATTCTTGCGATTGGGGAACGTCACCCAACCGGGGTCTTTTTTTCCGCGCAGCAACTCTTGCAGACGCCCTTGGGAACGATAGGCGTAATAACTGGTCGGATACGTATCCAGTACCTTTTGATGCATCCGCGTGGCCGTAATCGGGTTTTGTCGCTCGGTGACCTTGGCCATCCAGAAGAGCGTCTTGGGGGCGGAGCGGGCATAGGGGTATTTATCCATGTGCTTTTCCGCTTTGCTGAGAAACGCCGCATGATTCCCCTGCTTCAACTCAAACCATAACAGGTTCCAGGAACTTTCCGGGGCATAGTCGCCAAACGGGTAATTCCGCACAATCCGCTCATAATACGAACGGGCATTTCCGGAATCCACCTGCGTCAGTCTCCACAGTACATAATCCCCGCCATCAGGCAGGTTCTTTGCCGCCAGATTCTTCAGAACATTCACCGGCGTAGCGTTACTATTGGCCAAAATCAGCTCAACCGCCTTTTGCAGCACCTGTTTATCTTTGGCATGAATCACATTTTCAGTGAGAATTTGAATCCCGGTGGCTGGGCTGCCATTTTTGATATGGGATTTCCCCAGTTCATACCAAACCCTGCTCACATCCACCTGGCTTAAATACCGAATCGCTTTATCCCATTCCGCTTCCTGATTGGCATACGCCAACCCGGCCAGTTCCATGTCCTCTTCTCGCAACTGGCCTGCCAGAATTTTATTCAACCCTTCCGCGCTGGCCACGCTCAACATGCAACCCGTACATTTTCCCAGGTAGGCCCGCCAGCTTTCAATGGCCTTTTCCCGGTCGGTCGTTGCGTAAAGCTCACCCAGGTAATACAGCCCGCCGGTAGCATAACCGGTTTCCGGATATTGTTTTCGGAGCTTTAAAAATTGTGTCTTGGCCTGCTCATGTTCTTGGGCCCGAAAATGGGACTGTCCCAACTGGTACATGGCCCGAGCGGCCAAGGGGCTATCCGGTCGTTTCTGAAGCAAGGTTTTCAGCTTTTGCTGGACCGCCATCTCATTTCCCAGCGCCGCGTGGGCCTGAGCTTCCCGCAACAAAATCACCTCCAGCAAGCCCGGATATACCGATTCCAGACGCTGAAACTCGGATGCAGCCGTTTCATAATCCTCATCGTATAAAGCCTTTAAGGCGTCATGGAAGATTTTACGAGCCTGTTCCTGATCCTCAATGCCATGGCCGGGAACAAATAACCGGTCTTCAACGACCTTAGGTATAAAGTTGGACATCAGCGAGGTCGGTGACCAGTCGGTCCGTTGGACATACAGGTAGAGGCCAAAAACTGTTCCGGTAATCACCAGAACCCAAAATGCGTGTTGTAAAAAACGGTTCATGTTTTGTTTTTTGATGAGCAAATCATACTTTTTCAGTAAGGAAATCATTCTTTGTCCAGAAGTCAAACCATGGTTTTATATTATGATGGAATCGCAATTTATGCGAGAGGAGACAGACAGGATGTTGAATTTTAAAAACGGACACAAACGTTTGCGCAAACTCCTGGTAACTGCGGTAATTTCGCTCTGCGTAATGTTCATCGCTACATCGGATGGGCTTGCTCAACCTGCCGCCATTCCTCCCAGTGAGATGTCTCTCCTGAACAAGGGACAAGTTGTGGTGAAAGACGCAGACACATCCAACAAAGTTCCTTCGGTAGAAGCCAAGATTCTTATCCCAAAACCACCCAAAGAAGTCTGGTCCGTGGTTTCCAACCCCAAACAACTGATGCAGAATGAGCCCAAGGTCAAAGAGATCAAGTTGTTGTCTCAACAGGGGAATACCCAAGAACTTGAGTACACCGTATTTATGAGCAAACTCCTGCCAACCTTCAACTACACCTTGCGCCATGTTGCGCACCCGCCCTATACGGTTCAGTTTAATCGCTTGAGTGGCAGTTTCAAGGATTTCAAAGGTTCTTGGAAACTGACGCCAACCGACAACGGCAATAAAACCATCCTGACCTACCAGCTAAGCCTGGATCCTGGCCCGTTGATTCCAGATTTTCTGCTGATGAATTTCGTCAAATCGGATCTGCCCAGCATGATGAACAACGTGAAGGCTGCCATTGATAAAGCTGCGGCTCGATAGCCAGAACCCTTCATATTTTCCGCTTGCACTCCACGGTCATTCTGTCTAAAGTACTGTTGAAGCGTGGAGAGAGATGATTCAATATGCCCATGAATGTTTTGCCGTTCAAACAACCTCAACGATCTTCTGCCTGGGGCGTTAAGCTCTACGCCGCCCTGGCCTATCTGCTGGTAGCCTATCTGCTGACCCTGGATCAAGGGGCCAGCTTGAACTTTCTACTGGTCCTGGCCTTTTTGTACTGGTTCTTTATTCACCGCCAACTTCATCAAAGCCGGTATTTCTCCACCAACCGAACCCTGCTCATGATTTTGGGAACGCTCCTGCTTTTATTCGGGCTGTATGCGTTTTTTCTTCCCACGGCAGCCATTCTACTCCTCTTGGGCGCGTACTGGGTTTTGATCAGCCGAGCCGGACAAAACGCCTCTTACTTTCTCCGGTATCACCTGCTGAGTAATATCGTACTCAATGTCACCCTCTGGTTTCTCTTTACCATGATCTTTGCCCTGTTGGGCTTTCTGGGTTCGTTTCTGAACCTAGGCAACGAACTTCTAGGAAACGGCCTGCTTTCCACGCTCACACCTTTCCTTGTTTACACAAAGCCTGTTGTTATCTGGGGATTTGGAATCTTTTTGGCTTTCTCAGCCCTCACTGACCGAACTCCCCGCATCCCGTTTGTTTCAGCCAACGTCCGTTACTGGGCCTAAACAAAGCCTTACAAACCATTGAGTCCCCGGCCGCTTCAGGGTAGGATGCAAGGCAATGATGTGGTCAGTGGGGGAATGTTTAATGCTTCAGTTTAACCAACCTGGCGTAACCCGGTTTAGCGGTTGTTCGCCTTTTCAACGCACGGTGATCCACGAAAAAATCCGGGAAAATAGATCAGGCCAGAAAGTCATTCCCGCCCATGTGCGGATCCCCTATATTGAAGGCGACGGGATTGGCCCGGAAATTATGCTGCAAGCCCAACGGGTTACCAACAAAGCGGTGGAACTCACCTATCAAAACCAACGCTCCATTGCCTGGATCCCTTTATTGGCAGGCAAAAAGGCGCTGGCGGCAGGCAAGCCCGTCTTCCCTCAAGAGACGCTGGACGCGATCCGATCTCATCATGTGGCGGTGAAAAGCCCGATGGATACCCCCATTGGTGGGGGATTCCGCAGCGTTAATGTCCAACTCAGAAAAGCTCTGGACTTATATATGTGTATCCGCCCACTCCGCACTTTTCCTGGGGTGCGTTCCCCGCTGGAGGCGGTCAATAATCAAAGCAAAACGGTCAACATGACCGTTTTCCGGGAAAACACCGAGGATATTTACAAAGGCATCGAGTTTGCCAAGGGCCACCCCATCACCCGTGCCCTGATTCTTTTGCTGAACAAACTGGGGAATTTTGATATCCGGCCCGATTCCGCCCTGGCCGTCAAGCCCATCAGCGAAACCGCCTCCAAACGCATTGTGGAAAAGGCCATTGAGTTTGCCTTAAAGCAGGGCAAACCCTCAGTGACCCTGGTTCATAAAGGCAATATCATGAAAGAAACCGAAGGGGCCTTTTTAAAGTGGGGGGAAGCGGTTGCCAGGGAGAAATTCAGCCGTCACCTGATCACTCAGGATGAATTCTGGAAAACCTATCAGGGCGATTTCTCCAAGGTGCCCAAGGGTAAATTTGTGCTACAAAGCAAAATTGCCGATGCCATGTTCCAGGAAGTGACATTAAAACCGGACCGCCACCATGTGGTAGTCACCATGAACCTGAACGGTGATTATCTTTCCGATGACATTGCCGCCACGGTGGGTGGTTTGGGGCTTTCTCCGGGTGCTAACATTGGCGATCACTATGCCGTCTTTGAGGCCACCCATGGCAGCGCCCCGGATATCGCAGGCCAAAATAAGGCCAACCCCACCGCCCTCATTTTATCCATGGCCATGATGCTCAATCACCTGGGTTGGACTCCGGCGGCCCAGCTCATGTATAACGCCGTAGAAATGACCCTGGCCAACGGGCACCTCACCGGGGATCTGCAACCGGCTCGTGGAAACTATCAGCCCCTCTCTACGACGGATTATACAGAAAAACTGGTGGATACCATGGAACATCTACACCAAGAACAGCTTAAAACTGGCACTCCGGGCAATGCAGAGGACTCGTAGTCACCTCACCATCTGACGCCAGGTCCATAGCTTGGCCTTGCTCCCGCCCTTCCAAGCTCATGGGCTGATCGCTCCGGCTGTTGTTCCGGTATACCGTAATGCCTTTGACCCCCAGCTCATAGGCCAGCTGATAGGTCTGAGCCACCTCTTCCCGGCTGGCTTCTTCCGGAAAGTTGATGGTTTTGGAGACCCCGTTGTCGGTAAACTCCTGAAAGGCCGCCTGCATCCGCACATGCCATTCCGGGGCAATGTCAAATGACGTCACAAACAACCGTCTCACCGCTTCCGGCACCGCTAGAATGTTTTGCAGGCTCCCCTGGCGGGCCACCTGCTCCATGAGTTCTTCGGAATAAAAGCCTTGCGCTTTGGCCACCTGCTCAAACAGAGGGTTCACCTCTAACATCCGGGTGTTGTCCATAATGTTTCTGGTAAAGACCAGCGCAAACAAAGGCTCAATCCCCCCAGACGACCCAGCAATGATACTAATGGTCCCAGTGGGTGCCATACAGGTGGTGGTGGCATTCCTTAGACCATGCTGGTGAATCAGGCCGTCCAGGTAGCGCCAGCCTTTTTGGGTAATCTTGGTGGTCAGGCGATCCGCATGGCGATGGCTCAGCCAGTCTTTGGTCGCATAACGGCTTTCAGGGTAGTTGGGAAAGCTACCCCGTTCCTTGGCCAGCTCCACAGAGGCCAGCTTGGCATGATAATCAATCCAGGCAGCCACCTCCCGGCCAAACTGAATGGCCTCATCGGTGTCATAGGGAATCCCCATGGCCAGTAGGCAATCAGCCCAGCCCATGACCCCCAGGCCAATCTTGCGGTTCCCCTCCACCATGGTCTGGATTTCTGGCAAGGGGTACTTGTTTTGGGTAATCACGTTATCCAGAAAATGCACGGCGATGGTCACTGTCTCTGCCAACTTGTCCCAATCCAAGTATCCCTCTTCTTCATTGAGCATCTGCCCCAGGTTAATGGAGCCCAAGTTACATGCCTCATACGGCAATAGGGGCACCTCCCCACAAGGATTGGTGGCTTCGATTGGACCCAATTGCGGTGTGGGGTTGGCTTCATTCATGTGATCCACAAACAACAGACCAGGCTCACCGGTCCGCCAGGCGCAATCCACAATCTGATCAAACAATTGTCGGGCTGGCAGCTTCTTGACAACCTCTCCCGTGTTTGGGTGCCTCAACTCAAACATCGAATTGGAGGCCACCGCCTGCATAAAATCCTCTGTGACAGTCACCGAAATATTGAAGTTGGTCACCTTACGCAGATCGTCCTTGGCAGAAATAAATTCTTCAATATCCGGGTGATCAATGCGTAGAACCCCCATATTGGCCCCTCGGCGGGTTCCGCCTTGTTTAATGGCTTCCGTGGCGGCGTTATACACTTCCATAAAAGACACCGGCCCCGAGGATACCCCCATGGTGGACCGGACCACATCCCCCTTGGGGCGTAATTTGGAAAACGAAAATCCGGTGCCGCCCCCGCTTTGATGGATCAGGGCCGTGTCCTTGAGGGTTTCGAAAATGGATACCATGGTATCTTCAATGGGCAAGACAAAGCAGGCGGAAAGCTGCCCCAACGGTCGATCGGCATTCATCAGGGTGGGGCTATTGGGTAGAAACTGCCGGGTGGCCATCAGCTCGTAGAACTGATGGGCCAACGCCGCCACCTCTTGGGGGGATTTACCGTACTGCGCGTCCGCGGCGGCAATAAAACGGGCCACCCGCCAAAACAAATCCCTTGGGGTTTCCAGCAGATTCCCTTGGGCGTCCCTGGCCAGGTACCGCCGTTCCAGTACCTTCATCCCGTTTTCCGAGATTGACGGTATGGTCGCTTGTGCCGATAACACCATCTTCGCAACGCTTTTTTAATAAACACACCTAGGTTTATCTTAGCGTGAATCGAGGGATTTTTAAACCTCAACCACCCTTTACCTCTTCCAAGCAACAGAAAAGCCGCCCCACTTCTCTTCATGGGGCGGCTTTTGGAGACTTTTTGATGAACTTAAGCCTGTACCAGCTCGGGCCGGTTAATGGCGTTCATCGCAGAGCCTGCTTTAAACCAGCGGATCTGCTCCGCGTTCAGCGAGTGGTTGAGTTCCAGGGTCTTTTCCGAGCCATCGGCTTTTTTCACCACGACCTTGACCGATTTTCCTGGCACCAACTGACTCAGGTTGAGGATACTCACCCGATCATTTTTTTCAATCACCTCATAATCAGCGGTATTCGAGAAGGTCAGCGGCAAGACCCCTTGTTTTTTCAGGTTGGTTTCATGAATCCGGGCAAAGCTCCGGGCAATAACCGCTCGCACCCCTAGGAAACGTGGGCTCATGGCCGCATGCTCCCGGCTGCTCCCTTCGCCGTAGTTCTCATCCCCGACAATAATGGAGCCGCCCAGGGTGTCTTTGTATTCTTTGGCTTTCAGCGCCCAGGAAGACGCGCCCCGCTCAACGCCATTGACCACCATCATCACTGGGTCAGCAGGCTTTCCGGTGGCCGCGTCCACCGCCCCCAAGAGCATGTTGTGGCTGATGCCGGATAAATGTCCTCGCAAAGGCAGCCAGTCCTTTCCAGCCGGAGAGATGTGATCGGTGGTGGTTTGGCCCTTGGTTTTCACCAGTACGGGCAGATCCACAAAGTCTTTCCCGTTCCAGGGCTCAAACGGCTGCAAGCGCTCCAGACGGTTGCTCTTAGGATCAATAACCACTTCCACCTTTTCTCCAGAGGCAGGGGGTTCAATCAACCCTTCTTTGGAGAAGGCAAAGCCTTTTTCCGGCACTTCCGGCGCTGTGGGAGGGACCAGCTTCAAGCCATCCAATTGATCCGTCATCGGGTTAAACGTCGTTTTCCCAGCCAAGGCAAAGGCCACCACCAGTTCCGGGCTGGTAATAAAGGCAAGCGTTGCCGGGTTCCCGTCGTTCCGTTTGGGGAAGTTCCGGTTAAAGGAAGTCACAATGGCGTTTTCTTCGCCTTTTTTAATATCGCTCCGGTCCCAGTTCCCGATACAGGGGCCACACGCATTGGCCATCACCACGCCCCCCACCTGCTGGAAGGTGTCAAGCTGGCCGTCCCGCTTCGCCGTATCATGAATTTGAATCGACCCCGGCGTGACCAGGAAATAGGACTTGGCCTTCATCCCATGATCCAGTGCCTGACGGGCGATATTGGCGGCCCGTTCCAGATCTTCGTAAGAAGAGTTAGTGCAACTACCAATAAGCGCCGCCCTAAACTCTTCGGGATAGTTATTTTCTTTCACCTCTTTGGCGAAAATGGAGATAGGACGGGCTTTATCAGGTGAATGAGGTCCAACCACATAGGGTTCCAACTCAGAGAGGTTAATTTCCACCACTTCATCAAAGTAGTCTTGGGGGTTTTGCTCCACTTCGGGATCCGCCTTTAAGTGCTGAGCGTATTTTTCAGCCAGATCTGCCACATCAGCCCGCTCCGTAGCCCGCAGATAAGTGGCCATCCGCGCATCAAAGGGGAAGTAAGAGGTTGTTGCGCCCAGTTCTGCCCCCATATTGGTGATGGTCCCCTTACCGGTACAGCTAATGGAAGCAGCCCCAGGGCCAAAGTACTCGATAATCTTGTTGGTACCGCCCTTGGTGGTGAGCAGGCCACACAGGTACAGAATCACGTCTTTGGGGGCCGTCCAACCGGACAATTCCCCGGTCAAACGAACGCCCACCAATTTCGGGGCCCGGACTTCCCAAGGCAATCCCGCCATGACATCGGCGGCATCCGCTCCACCCACCCCGATGGCCAGCATGCCAAGCCCCCCCGCATTAGGAGTATGACTATCGGTTCCAATCATCATGGCGCCTGGGAAAGCGTACTTTTCAAAGATCACCTGGTGGATAATCCCGCTACCGGGCTTCCAGAAGCCCATGCCGTACTTCTCGGCGGCTGAGCGCAGGAACTCATACACTTCTTTGTTTTCATTGATAGCCCGTTCAATGTCTTCTGCCGCCCCGGATTGTGCCCGGACCAGGTGATCGCAATGAACGGTAGACGGCACCGCCACTTGGGGTCGGTTGGCTTGCATAAACTGGAGAATGGCCATCTGGGCTGTGGCATCCTGCATGGCCACCCGATCGGGCTGCAGGCTTAAGAAAGTTTCGCCCCGAACAATCTGGGTGGGGTAACGCTCGCCTTCAATCAGGTGGCTGAATAAAATCTTTTCGGCCCCGGTCAACGCTTTACGGCCAAAGGCTTGTTTAGCCTTGTTTAACTTCCCCTCTAAGCTCTCATAGACGTTGCGGATGGATTCTGTACTGCCCAGCATGTTTGCATCTCCTTCGTGCGCCCGCACAGTTAACGTTTAAATAAAAAACTTCTTTACCTATTCTACTGTCCTGAAAAGGCGATATGCAAGAAACCCTCATCCAGCCCCCCGTTTACGCGGGTTAAAAACTTTTTGAAACTCTCGATAGTCTTGTGCTACAGTCTTAGGGAGTCACCGGCTTGAATGCCTTTTAAAGATGGATAAAGGAGAGACAACAGCCATGGCAGGCGAAAAGATTAGCATTAACCCCGATTTATCACTGAACGTTCCCGATCAGCCGATTATTCCCTACATTGAAGGGGACGGAATCGGTGTGGATATTTGGCCAGCCACCCAAAAGGTGCTGGATTCCGCCGTGGAAGTCGCCTATAACGGCAAGCGCAAAATTGAGTGGAAAGAAATCCTGGCTGGAGAGAAAGCCTTTAATCAAACCGGCAACTGGTTGCCCACCGAAACCACTGACGCCATCTCTGAGTATAAAGTGGCCATTAAAGGCCCCCTGACCACCCCCGTTGGTGGTGGGATCCGCAGCTTAAACGTCGCCTTGCGTCAGATTCTGGATTTATACGCTTGCGTTCGTCCCGTGCGCTGGTTCCAAGGCGTCCCTGCACCGGTAAAAGAGCCTAACAAGCTGGATGTGGTGATTTTCCGGGAAAACACCGAAGACGTGTACGCCGGGATTGAGTACAAACAAGGGTCTGATGAGGCCAAAAAGCTCATTGAGTTTCTGAAAGGCCTGGGTGCCAACATTCGCCCGGATTCCGGCATTGGCATTAAGCCCATCAGCGTGGAAGGCAGCAAGCGCCTGGTCCGCCGGGCTATTAACTACGCCCTGGCCAACAACAAACCGAGCGTGACCCTGGTCCACAAAGGCAACATCATGAAGTTTACCGAAGGGGCCTTTAAAGAGTGGGGCTATGAGCTGGCTCGGGAAGAGTTTGCCGATCGGGTGGTGACTGAGGAAGATCTCTGGTCCAAGCACAACGGTCAGGTCCCGGCAGGGAAAATCGTCCTCAAAGACCGGATCGCCGATGCCATGTTCCAGCAACTCCTGCTTCGGCCTGATGAGTATGATGTCATCGCCACCCCCAACCTGAACGGGGATTACCTCTCCGACGCGTGTGCCGCCCAAGTCGGTGGCTTGGGGCTGGCCCCTGGTGCCAACATTGGGGATAACGCCGCGCTGTTTGAAGCCACCCACGGTACCGCTCCCAAATACGCTGGCCAAGACAAGGTGAACCCCGGTTCGCTGATCTTGTCAGGTGTGATGATGCTGGAGCATCTGGGCTGGCGAGAAGCAGCCGAGTTGGTGGTCAACGCCTTTGAAAGAACCATTGCCAGCAAGAAAGTGACGTATGATTTGGAGCGGCAGATGGAAGGGGCTCAACTGATGAGCACCTCCGGCTTTGCCAATGAAATCGTCAACAACATGAAGCTGGTCGCCGTTTAACCCAACGCTTTATCTCCAAAGAAAAAACACCGACCTAGTGATCGGTGGATGATGAGGTAATGAGTTTGACATGTGGGTTGAATTCTGGAAATCATGCGGGAGTCAAAATGACTCCCGCTTTGATTTTGATTCGGTTTAATATCCTGGATTAACGATAATAGGTGCTTCTTGCTTACCCGCAACGGCCACACCCGTTTGTAACGTACCTGGGTATAACTCGTTGACGACTTTGCCAAAGCCTCCCAGATTTTCAATGCCTTGGGTGACCTGCCCCTGAACTTTTGCAGCCTGGGCTTTTGCACCGGCCAGCTTGCCTGTGGCTTGCGTAGCCGCCTCAGCTCCAGTCGGTGCAGCCTGGGGTGCTTTTCCAGACGCAGCCGCTTCTTTACCCAGTTGCCAAGTCGTTTTCAGCTCACCCACACCTTTGGTGTAAGCCGCTTTGACCCCGCTAATTTGAGCCTGGGTCGCTGCTTTGGCCGCTTGAGCGGTCGCGGCCGGACCGGAGGCCGCCGAGGCTTTTACACCTGACACGGCAGATTTTGCCGATTGCAAGGCATTGGTCACTGAGCCTTTGACCGATTGGTTGACCGACTTAACGGCCTGCCAAGTGGTCACTTTCCCGGTGTTCTGGATTTGAGCGGTGGGTTTCACGACCCCGCCTTTAACAGCGGCCCGAGCCCCAGCCACGGATAAGACTCCAGAAGTAATCCCGGTGCCCACGTTTTCCAGGGCTTTCTCAGCCCCATCCACGTTACCTTGCTTATAAAGTGAGTAGGCTGCTGCCCCGTTTTTCGCCACCTGAACACCACTCATGGCGACCCCACCGGCAATCAGAAACGGCAACGCCGCGCCACCGGTAGCGACCGTCAAGGCAATCCCGCCTGCAGCCATCAGTAACCCTTTCGGACTGGTGGCCGCTTTGATAAAGTTCACCGTGGCCCCTTTGACTAAGCTTTTAATCGCACCAAACAGGGAGGCTTTTTTCTTTCCACCTCCATGAGCACCGCCGTATTGATCTGACATCTGCGGTTGCGCAAAAACAGCCGGCTGAGCGGCATAATTAAGATACTGTTGCGACATATCCGGCGCACAATACTGATTATATGGAGAATATGCCCCGTTAATCCCCTGTACCATCTTCGGTTGTCCCCCTTTTACAGTCCTCAATCCCTTTTTTATTGAGGTTGTCTGTCCCTGTAGATGCATAAAAACAACCGAGAGGATTTTTGTGCTACAAACATAAAAATCAATCTAAAAATTCTGATAAAATTGTGTTACTCACTGGAATTGCCTGAGGAGATAGCCGTAAAATCCCGTTTTCAAGAAGTAAGTAGCCTTCATCCAGGTATTTGGCCAGCCGCTGCTGGTATTGTTGTCTAAAATCAATCTGAAATTCTGACTCAATGGCAGCAATGTCCACCCCTTCTGACTTTCGGAGCCCAAAAATCAGGGCGTTCTCCAACCGTTCCTGCAGAGGCTCCAAATAGACCTCCCCAGCCAGCGGGTTTTCCAGATAGGCCGTTAAATCCCGAACCGTCTCATACCGCTGTCCGTTCACATACCCATGGGCAGAGACCCCAAAAGCATGATAATCCCCGTTATTCCAGTAATTCAGGTTATGGTGGGACTCGTACCCTGGCTGGGCCAAATTACTGAACTCATAGCGGCGAAATCCAGATATCTCCAGAAACTGCAACGCCTGGAAATACATCTCCACCGTCTCCTCCTCTTGCGGCAAGCCATACGCCTCAAACGCCACCAGCCGGTTCAGGGGAGTATTGGGCTCAACCTTCAAGCCATACATCGAAACATGCTGCACCCCCAGCGCCACCACCCGGTCCAGTGTCTCCTGCCAGCTTGACCTGCTCTGCCCAGGGATGCCATACATCAGATCAACTGAAATATTGGCAAATCCAGCCTTCTGCGTATTCTTGATAAATATCTCAGCCATTTCCGCCGTATGAATCCGGCTCAGCCGCTTGAGTTCCACGTTATTCAAGCTTTGGATGCCGACACTCAGGCGGTTAAATCCCACTTCCAGATAACGCTCCGGGCTATCTTTCAGGGCCTCCGGGTTGGCTTCCAACGTGATTTCCGCCCCTGGGGCAAATTCAGCATATTGCCGAACTGTCTCAAAGATTTGCCGGTAATCATTGGCGGTTAGAAGAGAGGGTGTCCCGCCCCCAACATACAGGGTTTGAATCAGCGTGGTAGGGAACTGAGACAGGCGCCGCTGAATTTCAGAGCGAAGCGCTTGAACATACGCCGCATGGCCGCCATATTTTTCCAGCACAACATAGAAATCGCAGTAGACACAGCGAGATAAGCAAAAAGGCACATGGAGGTAGAGATACATAACACGATCCCAAAAGGGTCATTCAGCGCTTTTGATTGATCCATATCCACCCAATATCCACCGATCAATCAATATGAATCAACCGTAAATGAATCCCTCGGTCAATGAAAGCAAAAAATAATATATTTAATATATAAAAGTATCCCATAAATGAACAGTGAGGTAGACAATGGAAACCGCTCTGATTTATGCCAGTATGTACACCACATTGGCCATAGGTGGCTATCTTGTTACCCCTGCCATTTTGGAATTTCTACGGGGCAATCGAAAATAGAGTGTTCCCACCGCTTGAATCACCCTGTTGATTCTATCTCCTAATACTCGATACTTCGGTTCTACGGGCTACATGGCAGACCGTCACCAGTATACCTCCGGCGCTTTTTAAGGTGAACAAAAAGGTCGTAAGTCATAAACCAGTAACCAGACGGCAAAACAATAGATGCTCAACCCAAAAAACAAGCGCACCCTTACGGGAGCGCTTGTTTTTTAAAGCGTTTTTAGAGTTGACCTAGCCTTTGAGAGCCCGGGACTTCTCAGCGTTCAGATCAATGAATCGCTGCTGATCATCTGGAACCTCAGCATCCATGTAGATGGCGCTGACCGGGCAGACCGGTTGGCACGCACCGCACTCAATACACTCATCAGGGTGAATGTAGAGCTGGGGTTCACCATCAAACTCATAGATACAATCGACAGGACAAACACCTACACAAGCTTTATCCTTAACCCCGATACAGGGTTCTGTAATAACAAAAGGCATACTCGAACACCTCCAATACTCAAAAAAAGAGAACTCGTTGTCAGTTGAATTCCTATTGGCATTATACCCGCTCTGGAATTAACATATGTGAGAATCCTCAAAGTAGAGCTCGAAGTCAGGCAAAAAAATTGGATTACCCTAAAAAGCGAAACCCTTCATACCTCGTGCATATCAGCCAGCTCAGCTTTTCAACCGAAAAAAGATGAAGAAAAATAAACTCGCTTCAGAATTTAAATCTGAACCGGCGATTTTTCGCCCCGAGCTTCAGGAATTAAATGTTCAAAGCCCTTGCGCCCCATTAAGGCGTGCGTGTATTTTTTCCCCAGCTCCACCCCGGGTTGATCAAACGGATCAATATTCAACAAGGCCCCGGCAATGGCCGTTTGTACTTCCAGCAGGTACATTAGCTGGGCCACAGAGTAGCCATTGACCAAGGGAAGACTCAAGGTTACATTGGGTCGCTGATTGGCCGTCAGGCTAGAGCGTGTGGCCTCAAATTCTGCCAGCATCAGTTCATTCATCTGTTTCTGATTCAGGTAGTTCAGCCCTTCTATTGTTGAAAATTGGTTGGGAATCGTCACTTCAAAGGCTGGTTTTTCTACCTTCACAAAAGTAATCACCTTGTCATTCGGCCCTTCGTTAAAGAGCTGCACCTGGGAATGCTGATCGGTAACTCCCACGGCCCGTACCGGGGTGGGGCCCACATGAACCACCCGACCTTCCCGATTGTATTTCTTACCCAAAGATTCTGCCCAGAGCTGCACATACCAATCGGAAATAGGTGCAAGTCGGTATGAGTAGGGCATAAATACGGAAACAGGTTTTCCACGCTCATAGAAACGGACCTGAATCAGCGCATTTTGAGCCGCCAGGTTTTGATGGATATCCGGGTTTTGCAGTTGCGCATCCAGTTCCTGAATGCCCCGCTGGATTTCTCCCACATCAATGCCGCAAATAGCCGCTGGCAAAAGCCCCACGGCGGAAAACACGGAAAATCGCCCCCCCACATCATCAGGGACTTCAAAGGAAGCGTACCCTTCTTGATTGACAATCGCCCGCAAAATGCCAGTCTGAGGGTCGGTAATGGCAACAATATGCTCCTTGGCCCGGGCCGGGGTTAACAAGTTCTCCAGCCAGTCTTTAAACACCATAAAGGCGCTCATCGTCTCTGCCGTCGTACCAGACTTGGTAATCACCACCACCAGGGTCCGGGCCGGATCCAAAATACTCATCAGGCCAGCCACCTGATCGGCGTCCACGTTTTCCACAAAGTGAAACCGAGGGCGTCCCTTACGCTGTTCATCGGACAAATTATTCCAGTACGGGTGCAGCAAGGCTTTTAATAAGGCATATCCACCCAGGGAAGAGCCGCCAATGCCCAGAATCACCATATCGGAATAACGGCCTTTGATTTGCCTGGCATAGTCTGTCACGGCATTGCAGAGCCCCTCGTCATAACCCAAGGCTAACCAGCGTTTCCAGCCCCCAGATTCATCTTTGGCTTGATACAGCTGTGTCACAATGTCATGGATCTGCCGCCGGGCGCTTTCAAACTCACGGGTTAAATCCAGCCCATGTTCTTCCCCGACCCGTGATATCTGCGTATTTACCGTATCCAACCTCAGCATTGTCTTCTCCCTGACAGAACCAATGACGCCATAAAATCTGACTTGATCATAAATGGCATTGTAGCCAAGGCCAACAAAGTTTTACAAGGGGCAATCCCATCCAAGCCTAACGGCTTCAGTAGCCTCCAGTGAGATGAACATTCAGGACCGGCTTTTGGGATGTGCTTCCCGCACATTGCGGAGCAATCCCCTTAGCTTGGTACGCTTAACCGGGCTCTTCCGGTACCGTTCCCGGAATTCCTCTTCCGATAAATCCAGAATCTCGTTTGCATGGGGACTTTTATTCCACGCCCTTGACTGAAATTCAGCCTCTTCTGTCGGCTGAGCAAACTTGAGATTCCAAGGACACACATCCTGACAGATATCGCACCCAAACACCCAGCCCTGCAGATTTTGGGCAATTTCCTCTGAGAAATTTTCCCCTTTATATTCAATGGTCCAATAAGAAATACATCGGTTGGTATCCACCACCATGGGTTCGGTAATAGCACCCGTCGGACAGGCGTCAATACAGCGCGTACAGCTTCCGCACTGGTTAGGGACCTGTTTTGTGTCATAAATCAGGGGGATATCCAGCAAGAGTTCCCCCAGAAAGTACCACGAACCTTTTTTGGGGAGGATCACGTTGCCATGTTTCCCCATCCAGCCCAACCCGGCTTTTACAGCCAGGGGTTTTTCCAGGATGGGGGCACTATCGGTCAAGGCCCGCCCGGACACGTTGGGTACCTGGGCCTGTATTTGTTTTAACAGCGCTTTGAGTCGGTCTTTAAGCACATAGTGATAATCGGTTCCCCGAGCATACTTGGCGATTTTCACCGCATCCGGGTGTGGGTTCAATTCATCGGGGGTGTAGTAATTCATCGCCACACAGACAATGGAGCGGGTGTTTTCCATCAGACTGGCCGGGTCCAGCCGCTTTTCCAGATGGGTCACCATCCACTGCATTTCTGCCTGATAGCCCTGTTCCAACCAGTGCTTGAGGCGCTCCCCTTCCCCGTTTTGAAACGGTTCCGCCGGAATAATCCCCACAGCCTGAAACCCCAGGGCATGGGCCTGGGCTTTAATCAAGCGGGTCAACTGGGCTGTATCCATCATATCCCTCTGCTCGGGTCCCTTTGCTTGGGGTGTGTCTCCCCTATTGTTTCAAACACAAAAGAACCCTGCAAACGGGCAGGGTTCTTTAATCATGATAGAGCGTCCGTTACGGATTACTCTCATGGGATTTTTCGTTATTTTCCAGGGTTTTTTCACCTAAAAAGATCCGTTTAAAAGAATCTTTTGCGCTGCCAAAAAACTCTTTGGCTGCGTTAACCGGTGCTTTAACCGCTGCTTGACCATTTTCGTAACTAAATTGGACCGTTTTTCCTACAAGCTCCAGGCCCTTTTTCTGGGCAGCAGCCTGGCTTTCCACCACAAAGTCCACACCTTTCTTAACCCCTTCGGTGACTTTCTGGTCAATCTCGTTGAATTTTTTCGCCCCAGCCCGGATCATCTCAATATCCCGCCGATTGGCTTCATCGATATGTTGGCCCACTTTGGTAAAGAAGCCTGGCTTGTTTTCCGGATCCGAAGAAGCCGCTGATGGAGCCTGTGCTGGCTCCTGGTAAGATTCTGCAGCGTCCTTGGCCTGTTTGGATTGCTTTTCCGGTACGGTATTGGTCCCAGCCTGGAGGTCTTTCTGCAACTGCTTGTTCACCACAGAGCTCAGGTCGAGATCTTGCCCGGCTTTCAGTCGACGAGGATCTTTAATATTATTGGACTCTTGAATCTGCTTGATAATGTCTTGAACACTGCGCTTACTGGAATCTGCCGTACTTTGATCCAGACGGTTGATGGCTTCAGCGTAATCATAGAGGGTATCGCCCGCTTTCACCTTTGTTTTGGTGTTACCCTGTCCATCAATCAATCCATATTCTATTTGCTTATCTACCGAAACCTGATCCCCACGCCGTTGCTTACGGATTTCCGACCAACGATCATTGTTGTTGTTTTGCGCGTTAGCGCTTGAAATTGCGGCCATGAATTCTTCCCCCTTGTTAACCCATTACCTCTTAAAATATCCCGTTCACCAAATGCTGTTTTCTAAAAATATAAAAACAACTTTTTAACTGTTTGTGCTAGCCAATTTTGAAACCGGACTAAAAATAGGCAGTAGCTGGCATTCGACGGGATCGTTGCTTTAGGATAAGATGAGATCGACACGGTATCTGGAGGCAATTTGAGAGCATGTTGTATGACATCAGCGTTCCCATCGAAGATCGTTTAGTCACCTGGCCGGGAGATCCGGGTATTACGGTCGAGCGGGTACTGGATCTGGCCAAAGAGGACCCGGCCACCGTGTCCATGTTGCACATGGGTTCTCATACGGGAACCCATGTGGATGCGTTCTCGCATTTCAAAAAAGACGGACTCACGTTGGATCAGATGGATCTGGATATTTACATTGGCGACGCCCTGGTGGTAGAAATCCAGAACAGCCGCCGGATTACCCGAGATGAGTTGGAAACCTATGATCTGGAACCCGTTGAACGCATTCTCTTTAAAACCCGGAACTCCGAAACCGAATGGAACCGGGAACCCTTTAATGAGCATTTTTGCCACCTGACCCCTGATGCCGCCGATTATTTAATCGAGCAGGGCATCATTCTGGTGGGCATTGATTACCTTTCAGTGGAAGGATACCACGCCAAAACACTGTATGAAGAAGACGCCCCGGTCCACCACCGCTTGCTGGATGCGGGCATTTACATTGTGGAAGGCCTGTATTTAAATCATGTCCCTCCCGGCTGGTATGAACTGATTTGCCTTCCTTTGAAAATCAAATATGGGGACGGGGCTCCTGCCCGTGCCGTATTAAGAACCCTGGAGGACTAATGCCCGCCGCTATCTCCGCCATTCAATCCGTAATAAAACGCTTTCAGCAAGATCGGCTGATTGCCGTCATCCGGGCCGACTCCGCAAAAGACGCGCTATGGGGCGGCCAGCATCTGGTCCAGGCAGGCATCCAGATTCTGGAAGTCACCTATACTGTCCCGGAGGCGGAAACGGTGATTGAAGCTCTTTCAGAAGAGTTTCCTGACGTGCTGATTGGAGCCGGTACGGTCATTGAAGCTAAAACCGCTCTGAGCGCCCTGGGGGCTGGTGCCCAGTTTTTAGCCTCCCCGGTGCTGGAGGAAAAAATGGTTCAATTTGGCGCCGAGCAAGATATTCTCATTCTCCCTGGGGTCGCAACCCCCACCGAGATGTACCAGGCCAGCAAATGGGGGGCTTCGCTTCTAAAGCTCTTCCCGGCAGCCCCCTTGGGCGGGCCTGCCTATCTAAAATCCGTTCTGGCCCCTATGCCTCATCTATCCATTGTTCCGACCGGCGGCTTGCATAGTGGCAATTTTCTGGAGTATTTAAACGCCGGGGCCATGGCCGTCGGCTTAGGCACCCATCTTCTCCCTCATCAGGCTATGGTAAGTCGGGATGAAAACCTCATTAAAGCCCGTGTCGCGGAATACCTCACGCAACTACAGGAGTGGCAACGCCATGGCTCTACGTGAACTGCTTAGCCAAAGTCGCCGTAAACAAGCCCCCGAAGCCGATGCCCTTCGTATGGGATGTGGCTGGGGACGGCAAGAAACCAACCAACCCTGGATTCTGGTGGAAACCACCCAGGGAGATTCTCATCCCGGATCGGTCCACCTGGGAGAGCTGGCCACCTTTGTGGATAAGGGCGTGATCGCCTCTGGTGGATCTCCAGCCCATTACACCTGTACGGATATCTGCGACGGGATCGCCCAAGGGACATTGGGCCAGAATTATTCGCTCCCGTCTCGGGAAATTATGACCATGGCCACTGAGATGCACGCCATGGCCGGTCATCATGACGGGATTGTTTTTCTCTCAGGCTGCGATAAGTCGCTTCCGGCTCATCTGATTGCCGCCCTCCGGCTGGATCTCCCTGCCATTTTTGTGCCGGGTGGGGTGATGGAAGCGGGTCCCAATAGCTCAACGCTAGAAGGGGTCGGGACCGCTTATGCCCAAAAACGCCGTGGAGAATTGGATAACACCTCCTATGAGTTTCTTCGCGCCAATGCCTGTCCATCTAGTGGATCTTGCGCCTTTTTTGGCACCGCCGCGACCATGCAGATGCTGACTGAAGTCATGGGCCTGGCTATGCCGGGTTCGGCTTTGATTCCAGCCCATCTTAACGCGCTAAAAGACGTCGCCCGGCAAGCAGGAGAGCGGATACTGGAACTGGTACAGGAAGACCTCTGTCCCTCTCAAATATTCACCGAAAAAGCACTGGAAAACGCCCTGATTGTTCATGCCGCAACCGGCGGGTCGACCAACGCCCTGATTCATCTGGCGGCCATGGCCAGAGAAGCCGGGTTGCCCTTTTCATACCAACGCATTAACGAGATTAACCAGCAAACCCCGTTTATTTTAAACCTCAGACCTTCCGGCAAGTTCACGGCCGATAAGCTATGGTATGCCGGGGGCATTTACCGAATCCTGCTGGAACTAAAGCCCTATCTGCACTTGGATGCCCTGACCGTAACCGGCTTGAGTTTAGGCGAGAACCTGGAACTGCTGGAAAAAAGCGGCCATTTTCAGCAAATGCCCCGCTTTTTGGAAAACTATGGCGGAACCGTGGAAGATATTATCGCTTCCCGAGACACCCCCATCCGGCCCCGAGGTGGTATCCAGATTCTCTTTGGGAATTTGGCCCCCAACGGGGCGGTAATTAAAACATCGGCCTTGCCTGAATCCATACGGCAGTTTACCGGCAAAGCCCGGGTATTCAATTCCCAGGATGACGCGCTGGAGTTGATTCTAAACGGGAAAATCCATCCAGGGGACGCCATCGTCATCCGCTACGAAGGTCCCGCGGCCAGCGGGATGCCAGAGCAGTTTTACGTCACAGAGGCCATTGCTTCCAACTCACTGCTGGCGACTTCCACAGCCCTGATTACGGATGGACGTTTTTCTGGCGCAACCCGAGGCCCGGCCATTGGGCATGTATCCCCGGAAGCTGCCCATTTAGGTCCTATCGCTACTGTGGAAGAAGGAGATTTAATTCACTTTGATCTGGAAAGCGGGTCCTTGGATATAATAGGAATAGACGGTCAGGAGATCCCCTTGACGCAAATTCAAGACACCCTGGAAACAAGGCGTCAGCGTCTGGTCCCCCCTCCGGCCAAGTATCAATCAGGTCTGTTAGGGCTCTACACCCGTTGTGCATTGCCCGCGAGTGAAGGAGGCGGATTATCGACATCCTAGCGATCGGTGAAGCCATGGTAGAACTCTCCTGTGAGGGGGATGTTCGGTATGCCAAGTCGTTTACCAAGTCCTATGGAGGCGATACCATCAATACTGCCGTCGCTGCCAGACGGTTGGGTTCCTCTGCCGGTTTTCTGACCCGCATTGGAGATGACCCCTTTGCCCATGTCCTGAAAGAAACCCTCATTCAAGAAGGTATTGATGTGACCGGCGTCAAGTCGATTGAAGGGCAGACAGGGTTGTATTTTGTTTCCGTGGATGCAGACGCCCAACGTAAGTTTTATTACTACCGAAAAAATAGTACTGCCAGCACTCTGGGGCCTGAGGACGTCAACCCGAATCTGGTCAGTGAGGCCAACATCGTCTACTCTTCCGGCATTACGCTGGCGCTCTCAGAAAGCGCACGAAAAGCGGTGCTGAAGGCCTTTAAAATCGCCAAGGACAACGGCAAGACCACAGCCTTTGACCCGAATTTCCGAAGCACACTCTGGAAAAGCCAGGAGGCCGCGCTGGATGCCCTGAATGAGATTATCCCGCTGGTGGATATTATCCTGCCTTCCTGCCCGGAGGACACGGAAAAAATCATCGGGTTTAACAAGCCGGATCAGATTATTGATTACTTCTTGTATAAAGGTGTTCAGATGGTAGTCGTGAAAGCGGGTGAACAGGGATGTTATTTGGGTTTTAAAAACCAAAAAGCCCATATCCCAGCCATGAATATTAAGCCCGTGGACACCACTGGGGCCGGGGACGCCTTTAATGGGGGCTTCCTCCATGGACTGACAAGTCAGCAAAGTCTGCTGGATTGCGCCAAGTTGGGCAATACCGCCGCCGGTCTGAAAGTCTTGAACCGGGGCAGCCTGCATGTGATGCCTTACAAAGACGCTGTCTATTCGCGGGTTTTCTCTTAAGAGAGGCAAAAATACCATAACGGGCTATTTTGGTTTTCCTGTTTTTTGATTAGCATGGCGATACCTGGATATTGTTGTGCTAACAAGGAACCTTTTTCTGATGATCCGCCCAATCGTTTCCTCCCAGCCATCTTCTGCGGTCCATTTTGAAGGAATGCCCTTCAAAAAGTCCTTGGCAACCAGCCTGCTTGTTGGCGCCATGACCACCCCCTTGGTGGTACATGCGACCAGCCCTCGTGTGGAAGGGGATGTGGTTCATCTGAACGATCCAACACACTCGCAAAAGCAAGACGCCAGCTCCCAGAACACCAACCCCAAGGGAAAAAAACCACAAGAACCCAACGCCCACCTTAATGATTGTCAGGAAAAATCCGAAAAAAGCCGTACCCAAGAGTTTGGACAAGGACTCTTGATTGGCAGCATCTTTTCGCTGCTTATTGCAACCCGCTATGGCATGTGGCTTCAGAAGGTTCTGGCAGGATCCCAGATAGCCGAGAAGGAGAACAAGAAAAAATAACGATATCCGCCCAAACAAAGCCTTACTCTCATTTTTTCTGGAGTACATAAAAATTTGGCTTGAAATTTCTTTATATTGCCACTATAAATAAAGGCGAGTTGTTCCATTTAACATAGGAGATACGCAGTATGGTTGCTCAAATCGGAAGACCGGCCCCAGATTTCACCGCACAGGCCTACCACAATGGTGAAATTACCGAGATTTCCCTCAGTGATTACCGTGGAAAATGGGTCGTTCTGTTCTTTTACCCATTAGACTTCACCTTTGTCTGCCCCACTGAGATTCAGGGCTTCAACGAAAAAATGGATGAGTTCAAAAAGCTGAACGCCCAAATTCTGGGCTGCAGCGTGGATAGCGTGTATTCCCACAAAGCCTGGAGCGAAAGCTCCCTAGGTAAAATGAACTACCCGTTGCTGTCTGATATCAACCACCGCATCAGCCGTGACTACGGCGTGTTGCTGGAAGACAAAGGCATCAGCCTCCGCGGCGTGTTCCTGATTGATCCCGATGGCAACGTTCGTAGCTACGTGGTCAACGATCTGTCTGTGGGCCGGAACGTGGATGAAATCCTCCGTGTTCTCCAAGCCTTCCAAAGCGGCGAGCTCTGCCCGGTTGGCTGGAAGCCTGGTCAACAAACTCTGGGTAAAGCGTAAGACACGCCACCCAAAGGAAGATCATTATTAAACAGAGGGCCTGTTGCCAAGCCCTCTGTTTCTGTTTGTTGCAATCTGCCCTCACATCCTTCAGCCTCTTCTAAAATCGTCGATATTAGCAACAGAAAAAAATGGAAAAAACGAGGCAGAAACAGATGGGCAAGAAAAACAAAGGGTTACGCTGGGAACTGTTACTGGTGGTATTGCTGCTGGTACCACTTGGTGCAGGGGCCTTGTTTCTGTTTAACCATATGAACCTGCCTGAAAAAGAAGTGGAAAATTCTGGCAATACACTGCTGGTAACAGCCAAAGGCAGCCAGGAGCCAGAAAGCGCTTCAAGGGGTAAACTCTACAAGGGGATTCCTTCTCATTATCAAGTGCAAGGAACGGTGGGCAATCAATACACCGTGGCCATAGACCCGGAAACGGGCGAGATGGTGGTGCAGGATACCGAAGCCGACGTGGGGACCAACACAACCAGCGTAGAAGGGAAGCGGGTGGAATTGGCCAAAGACATGCTGAACATGGAACGTTACGCTGAAGAGAATAAAGCCAGCCTCTCCCGTGCGGACTACCAATGGTATAAAGATACCGCCAGCGCCGGAATGGCGCTTGCATTTGGCGCGCCTGGGGTATCTCAGGACAAACAGCTACAGATCAAGAGTGAGGCCCTTCAAGCCTTTTCAGAGCAATTACAAACGGCCCCGGAAAATGTTGCGATGGATACCTACGGGGATCAGTTCCTCGACTACTACAACGGGCAGCTGGCTGGCAGTCTCTCTCTCCTTCCCAAGCTCTCCCTGCAGGATTATCAGCTTCCTCAAAAGGGTCAATTGACCTATGACTCTCTAAATCAAGATCCCTACCTAAGTTTCGACCCTGCGCTCAATACCACTTCTTCCGAGAAAACCACCTACACAGCCGTGGATATCTACAAAGCCGCCGGATGGAATCTCACCCCCTCTGGCACTAAAACGTCCACTACAACAACAAACTTTACAACAAGCCCGACAAGTACCACCACGTCATCCAGCCTCATCGACCATGCCCCAACCGTTGACGACATTCAATACAATGGGTCTCTTATTCCAAGCCCTCTTTCTGGGATAGATACCACCCCTACCAATCCAAACTTGTCCGATGCGATGATGACTCAGCCGAATCTAATGGGCTCGACTGTTCAACAACCATAAGCCAAATTCCCCATAAAAAAGAGCCCTGGTATCTCAGGGCTCTTTTGTATTCCAGTTAATTTGTTTATGAGAGATAGTCTTTAATCTCTGCGGCCAGACGAGCGGGATCCAACTTGATGCTGGGGCCCATGGTAGAAGTCAGGTACACCGAGCGGACATAGGTCCCTTTGGCCGCAGACGGCTTGGCCCGCAGGATGGCATCATAGAGGGCTGCAAAGTTATTCAACAGTTGCTGCTCGGTAAAATCCCGCTTGCCAATAGGCGTATGGACAATCCCTTGCTTATCAGCCCGGAACTCGACCTTCCCGGCTTTGACATCTTTCACGGCTTGAGCCAGGTCAAAGGTCACGGTGCCGGTTTTCGGGTTGGGCATCAGGCCCTTGGGACCCAAGACTTTCCCGAGTTTTCCCAGCATCCCCATGGCATCCGGGGTGGCAATCAGGACATCAAAATCCAGCCAGTTTTCTTTTTCCATTTTCTCAACCAGATCTTCAGAGCCCACAAAGTCAGCACCAGCGGCTTGGGCTTCCTTGACCTTCTCGCCTTTTGCGATCACCGCCACGCGGACGGTCTTTCCGGTCCCTTCCGGGAGTACGACGGTGCTGCGGACCTGTTGATCGGCGTGTTTGACGTTAATCCCCAGACGGATATGGGTTTCAACGGTTTCGTTAAACTTGGAGGTTTCTGCCAGGACTTTTTTCAGAGCCGCCACTCCTTCCCCAGCGGATGCGGGTTGTTCCAGGGTTGCGACGAACTCTTCAAAGCGTTGTTGACGACGTGTTTTGGTAGCCATAGTGTTACTCCTTGTGGTGCAACCGACCGCTCATAAGCGGTCTCCCACGGTTATTGATGACGTAAAAATAATTAAACTTCGCACTCCACACCCATGCTGCGAGCGGTTCCACGCACCATTTGCTCAGCAGATTCCAGGGTGTTGGCGTTCAAGTCGTTCATCTTGGTTTTGGCAATCTCGCTGACTTGAGCCTGGGTCAGCTTACCGACTTTTTCGGTGTTGGGCTTGCCGGAGCCTTTGGGAATCCCCAACGCCTTGGTAATCAGGAAGGACACCGGCGGGGTTTTCAACACGAAGCTGAAAGAACGGTCTTCATACACCGTGATTTCCACCGGGATGACCTGACCGGCCTTATCGGAAGTCTGGGCATTGTACTGCTTACAGAATTCCATAATGTTGACACCGTGCTGACCCAAGGCAGGACCCACCGGGGGGGCCGGGTTGGCTTTACCCGCCTCAAGCTGCAGTTTGATTTTTCCTATTTCCTTCTTTGCCACTGGAACCGTCTAACCTCCGAATCATTAAGAAATTGAAAACAACATAAATTAAGACTTTTGGACCTGGTTGAACGCCAACTCCACCGGTGTTTCCCGACCAAAAATGGAAACACTGGCCTTCAAGCGCTCTTTTTCCGGGCTAACTTCGGTGACCGTGCCTTCAAAATCAGCAAACGGACCGCTGATGATTTTGACAATCTCGCCCACTTTGAGATCGATTTCGATCTTGGCGGTGGTGGTGGGCTGGCTTCTCAAGAGAATCCGCTTGATTTCAGAATCTTTGGCCGGAATCGGCTTTTTCTGGGAGCCGACAAATTTCGTCACCCCAGGGGTATGACGCACCACGTACCAGGAGTCATCGTCCATGATCATCTCGACCAGCACATAGCCAGGGAAAATCCGCTCATCCCGCTCGGTCCGACGACCATCTTTAATCTTGGTCACCGATTTCTGGGGCACTTCCACCCGGAAGATCTTATCGCCCATCCCCATGGACTCAATCCGACGCTCCAGGTTCACCTTGACCTTGTTTTCATGACCGGAATAGGTATGCACAACATACCACCGTTTTTTCGGTGGCTTTTTGGTCACCTTGGTTTCCGGCTGCTCTTCAGGTGCGGATACCTGAATGGCAGACATATCTTTGGTAACATCGGTTTGCGTCTCTGTTGTGGGAATCTCGGTTTGCATATCTTCTTCTGGTACCATCAGCTCGTCTTCTTTATATTGTTCTTGTTCGTACATTAATACCTTCGTTTCACAGAGTCAATGAAAAGAATACTAGGTGATTAAGTCAATGAGGATGCGAAAAACGTTATCAAGCGCCCAAAGACCGGCTGTCGCAATCGCCACCGTGATTAATACCACAATGGTCTGCCCCCAGATCTGAGGCCAGGTGGGCCAACTGACTTTGGTCCACTCGCTTCTGACACCCTTGAGGTAAGCAATCAAACCTTCAGAGGGAGCTTTTTGCTCGTTGGCTTTGCTTTTTTTCTCTTTACCAGATTGTTTTACTTGTTTCGTTTCTTTATCTGTCACGGTCATTTGACTCATCTGATACTCCTAGAAGTGGAATCGCGCCCTGGAGGACTCGAACCCCCGACATTCGGTTTTGGAGACCGACGTTCTACCAACTGAACTAAGGACGCACTGGGCCATGTGTCTTTCTGAATGCTTCAGGCTCAATACTCTGACGCTGGGCGTATTGGCGGCTTGATACAACAAATCGTTCACCATTTTTCAGAATTATCGGGTTTCACGATGCAGGGTATGATCCATACAGTGGGGGCAATATTTCTTGATTTCCAGCCGTTCTGTCTTTAGCTTTTGGCTTTTTCCCGTACTGTAATTCCGCTGGGAGCAAACCTCACAAGCAAGAACAACGCATCGGTCTTTTTTTGAGCGGGCTTGTTTACTCATAATCAATCACATGTGAACCGTAATGATAGCGATAACATAAAACCGTGTCAATAAAACACAGGGGGTTGTTTCATCCAGGCACAGAGCGTTTTGGAGCCGATCTTCGCTGGAGATTACCCCCTGCCTGAACGACCCCTGGCCCCGAGTTTATACGTCCAGAACCTGAGGGCCGATTTGATCCTTGACGGGGGATTGAAGTAACAGTTCCTCGGCCTGCTGTGCCCGAGCACGCAACTCCTCCGGGATCTCCGGCGATTCATACAGATGCCGCAATAAATTGGCCGTTCGACGAATCACATCCAGCGACTTTCCAGGAAATGGGGTTTCCAGAATTTCTTCCCAATTCCCGGTCTGACACCACCGCTCCACCTGGTTCACCATCAGGGGGTTCATTGCTGGCATGTCGATTCCATCTTTTTGCCCCTGATGACTCAGCTGTGAATGACGCTTTTCCAGCACCGCATACCGGTTTTCCAAGTTAGGATTTGCGAAATTAAAGCCCTGGATCTCCCGTTCGTTGCTCGTTACTAAAGCGGACAGCAAGGCAGCCAACTCTGTCGGTGCCAGATCGTTTAACAAGCCTTCATCCACCATTTTGGCCAGCGTCAGGCTGTTCTCATTGGGTAAGGACGCCGCCAGTTTCCCTAACGGGGTCGGCTTCAATTCAGTGGTCATAAAGCCGGTCTTTTGCAGGAAGTTTTGCATGGCCTGAAACTCGACAATCAGGGAGGGCACTCTTTTTCTTGCCAGACGGCGTTCTTTCCGGCCCGCTTTCCCCGGAGGGAATGTGGAGGTCGGCTCTGACAACATCGCTTTCTCTGGAGATTGATACAACTTAAAGCTCTTTTCCAGCAACTCCTGGACTTCTTCCCGGCTGTATTGCTCCTGCAGGTTCAACACCAAATTGGGGGTGACTCTCATTTGGCTATTCACCCCACCCGGTTTTGAGCCGACAAACCGCCACAAGCTCTCAGGTTGATTCTCTTCTGGGTGCCAGTGGATGACATACCCCACTTTATCCATCCCTCGGCGACCTGCTCGCCCCTTGGCTTGGTGGTAATCGCTATCGCTCATCCACTGAACCAAACCATTCACTTTCTTTTTATAGGCGGTAAACACCACCGATTTGGCGGGCACGTTAATCCCGGCAGCCAGCGTATCGGTGGCAAAAACGGTCTTGAGCAGCCCTTTTTGCATCAGCAGTTCAACCAGCCGTTTCTCATAAGGCAGCATCCCGCCATGATGATAACCAATTCCCTCTTCCAAATAATCCAATAAGGGGCTTTGCTGAATCCAGGGATAGACTTTGGCGTATTTTTCAATCACCTCGCCGATGGCTTGACGCTCTTCGGGTGATGTCAGCCTGACTCGGCCCGAATCCAGCAAGCGCTCGGCATATTGCTCGCATCGCTTCCGACTGAACACAAAGAAAATGGCGGGCAGGTATTTTTGATCCTTCTTGCTGAGAGCGGTCACAGCGGATACCGGGTCAAACCAGCGATCTTTTGGGGCTGTTCGCTTGGCCTCACGCTGAAACAACTGATGGAACTGATTATTCCACCGTCGATCCCCAGCTTCACCCACCTCGCTCATCTGACCCGAAGGGCTGAGATACAGTGACTTCAACGGTACGGGTCGGTGGGTTGGGGAGACGCTCACTAGGGCAAACTGGGAAGCCGGAACGGATTTTCGGATGTCATCCGGCTGCAGGGCGTTGAGCCATGCTGTATACTGACGGGCATTATGTATCGTCGCGCTTAAATGTACCTGCTGAATATCCGGCGGTAAATTCAAGATGGTTTCTTCCCACACCACGCCCCGATCCGGGTCATCAATAAAGTGACACTCATCAAACACCACGGATTTTAAATCCTGAAGCAGTCCTGGATCCGTTTTTTGGTTATACAACATATTCCGAAGCACTTCGGTGGTCATCACAATAATCGGCGCGTTACGGTTAATCGTCACATCACCGGTCATCAGGCCCACGTTCTCAGCGCCGTAGCGGCGGGTAAAGTCTTCAAATTTTTCGTTGCTCAGGGCTTTTCGAGGGGTGGTGAAAAACAGGGTCTTGTTCGCATGCAGGGCTTCTTCGATGGCGAATTCCCCGACCAGGGTTTTCCCACTGCTGGTTGGCGCGGCAACCACCACGCTTTTCCCCTCGGCCAGACTTTGCATTGCGTCCCTCTGGAACGTATCCAGCTTAATGGGCGCACCCTTGGCCTGAAGTTTTGTCTCAAAGGCGTTGACCCGCTCATGAGCCGATGTCCCGGCAAAACGAAGCTGGGGAAGAATATAGCTTTTGGGGACGCCCATCTGATTGATCGATCGCCCTGAAAGGCTTTGCCTGGCCCGGGACGCAAAAACAGGCGTGTTATTGGCACTGGACGCTTGCCCATGGGCAGAGGGAAGCAGCCTGGTAGTCTGAATTTTCACTCACTAGCACCTATATTATGTGAATTGGGCTAACCGACACCTTGATTCAAAAGCATCATAAGAAAGTAGAAGATGAATGGATACATGGAATTGATAGAAGCGGACCATTTCTTAACATCTCTTTATAAACCCGCTTCTACTGACTATGATCGGGATCCAGATCTACCGCAACTATCGCAGGTAAAGATTGTTAAAGATTTGGATCGGTTTATTAGTCATCTCATTGTTTATTCCCATATCCATATAGTAAACTAACTCTTGTCTATTACAGTTGATCATCGGAGTCGCACGTGCCCACTGCCATTTATCCGGGGAGTTTCGACCCAATTACACTAGGTCATGTGGATATCGTGACCCGGGCCAGCCAACTCTTTGAAACGATCATTATGGCAGTGGTCAAAAATCCTGGAAAGCAGCCTGGTATTCCGATTTCGGATCGGGTAGAGCTGGTACGGGAATGCGTTGCTCATTTACCCAACGTTCAGGTTCGATCATTTGAGGGACTTACCGTGGAACTGGCCAAGGAACATCAAGCCAAAGTCATTATTCGAGGGCTTCGCGCCGTCTCTGACTTTGAACATGAGTTTATGATGTCCCAGATGAACAAGAACCTCTGCCCGGAAACAGAAACCATCTTCATGATGGCTGGCCTGGAATATCAGTTCCTCAGTTCCAGCATGGTGAAAGAGGTGGCCAACCTGGGAGGAAATGTCAGCAACCTGGTTCCAAAACAAGTACATACCTATTTGGAAACACAACGCAAACGAGAGTCGTCAATGACATGATAGAACGTAGCAAAACCCTCCAAATGATGGATCACCTCGAAATGGTCGTTATGAAACAAGGATGGCCTATTCCTTGCTCCCCCTACTATTTGGTGCACCACAAAAAATTGTTGGCCGCCCTGGATATGCTACGGGCCAGTTTGCAAGAAGAGGCCGATGATCGGTTTCTCCAAATTTTTAACGAGCAATTCGCATTTGAGGAGCAGGAAGATATACGTTATAGAGCAACCCTCGGAAAGGAGAGATAGCCATTAATACTTTCGCCAAAATGATAGAAAGAATGGAAGATCTGATCCTGACCGGCGTCGGAATTCCACTCACCCCCTGGACCATGGTTAATGGGGATAAACTGGTTCCTCTGCTGGATCGGATCCGTGAGAATCTTCCCGAAGAAATTCAACATGCCCAACGGATCATGGAGCAGCGGGAGCTCATTCTGACCGATGCCCAGCAAAAAGCCTCGCAGATCATGCAGGACGCCAAACACCAGGCCGAACTCATGCTCAGCGAGTCAGAGCTCTTGCGGGCGGTCCATGCCGAGGCCGATCGGATCCGGCAGCAGATTGTCACCGAACTGGAAGCGGTTCGCAAAAAAGCCTATGAAGAAGCCGAAGCCATGAAGGCTCAGGCGTATGAAGAGGCCCGTGGCGTTCGGGATGGCGCGGATCAGTACGCTGAAGCCATACTGGGTAGCCTGGATAAAAGCCTCAGCGAGTTCCAGGGCGTGGTACGGAACGGTCAAAAGTACCTGAAGCAGGCACGGGTAGAAGCCATGCGGAATACCCAGCAACAGGGCCCCCGTTACTCCTACCACACGCAACCGGGTACCATGCCCCCGGCGCTGCAGCCCACTGACGCCACCACGCCTCAGGTGAAATCCGCTGAGGATTTCCTCAAGCAATCCCGTATGGGCGTTTAATATCGTCTATTCTTCTCACATTGTTTCGCTGGCACTTTGATCTTTTATCAAAGTGCTTTTCCTTTTTCAAAAGTACCCTGTTTCCGTGGGCGTCCGTTTCATGGCCCGGATAAAGCAAACCCCTATCAGAAACGGTCCCTGTTATCTAGCGAATCGCTCTTTTCCGGGCCGGTTCAGCCACACTGACTTCGGTTTCCAGAATGACTTTACGCAGCACGCTGACCAACTGGTTATCATACAGGCTGAAACGCCCTTGACCCATAATCGGCAGTGCGTCCATCGGCTCATGAGCATGGGTGCGGTAGGGGCGGGACGAGGTCAAGGCGTCAAACACGTCGGCAATGGCCAAAATCCGGCCCCCAACTGAAATCTCAAAGCCTTTTTTATTGCTGGGATACCCGCGCCCATTCATCCGTTCATGATGCTCTGAGGTCCAAAGAGCAATGTTTTCAAAGCCTGGAACGCCTCGTA
Organism: uncultured Vampirovibrionales bacterium; assembly: GCA_964387265.1. Taxonomy (GTDB): domain Bacteria; phylum Cyanobacteriota; class Vampirovibrionia; order Vampirovibrionales; family Vampirovibrionaceae; genus CAYLWC01. The sequence continues at coordinate 44,454 of CAYLWC010000018.1, forward strand.
ATACCTCTTCTGTGAAACGGGGATGATCATAGATGAGGTTCCACTCCTCGGCTGTCAGCTGTCCCTGTTTCATTAGGATGCCCACCGGCATGGCCAGCATCCCGGCGTCATGCACCAGCCCGGCAGCAATCAACTCGCCGCATTGTTCCCGGTTAATACCCAGGTTTTCTGCCATTTTGGCCGCATAATAAGCCACTTTCTGAGAATGACCCTTCCGGTACAAGGGCAATAGTCCATCAGACATTTCCGAAAGCACCTGGCACATATCCAGCATGACTTTTCCATCCAGAGGCTCTTGCCTGTCTGGAGCCAGCTCCCGCGCCATGGCTTCTACTTCCAGCGAGTAAATTTTACGGAAAAAGTCGTCCCCTTCATCCAATAAAGCTCGAAACGCCTCCACCACTTCCAGGTCAAACTTTTCCGCCACTTTAATATCTAGGAAGCTTTCCAGGGTGTGCTTCCGGCTCGTTAGGCCAGCAACATCCCCCATGACCGCTTCCACCGTATCTGCAAACGCCAGAATCCGAGCGCCAAAGGGAATCATCTCCTGGGTCAGGCCAAATGGGTAGCCACTGCCATCACACAGCTCATGGTGAGCCACGACAATGGCCTTGACTTCTTCTGACAAGTAGAGCCGCTCCACCCATTCAATCGCCGCTTGCGGGTGGTTAATCAACACCTGTTGAACCTCCGGCATGCCTTCAAAGGGGTTGGTAATCACCCGCGCGTTTAACAAGGCATGGATCTGAAAGAGATCCTTCTCATTGCGCTCCACCCGCTGCAGCAGGCGGTACAAATCCGCAGCCACCCGAACCAGACCAATATCGTACACCAGGCCAGCATATAACAGCGACACCACATCCCGTTGGGACAATCCCACCCGCTTTGCCAGAGTTCCGGCAATCGCTGCGACTCGCAGAGAAGAACGTAGGGGTTTTCCCTTCAGGAAATCCTGCGCTTTGGAAATGGCCACCAGCAAATCCAGAAACCGGGGCGCTCTTTTTGGCTCAACCGTGCCCCCTAAAAAGTGTTCCGATAGTTGCAGAAACACACTCACCAATATCACTCCTAATGAAAAGAAACCGGAACGGCTGCCAAAAAATAAAAACCAGCCATCCTCATTATTCATTCTAGTACAATCTCGGATCAGCGTCGAAGGTTTTCCATCATGTCACAGGGGGCCGCAGGAGGATTTTGGGATGCCGGTGAGTTTATGTTACACTCCTGACGCAATAATGTGAGCCCATACCATAGACCGGAGTGATGATCACAAACCAAGCCAGGGAAATACAGTTTGGTTGGGGAGACGTTGCCCATCGAATCATTGAGCGAGGGGCAGGACAGCTTCTGGCTTCCCCTAGCCTGAAACAGTTTTACAACCGGCACCTGCCGCTCATCCATCAGACCTCCAATGAGGAAGATACTCTGCGGGCTGGCTCCCAACATTATCTGGATGTAGAGTGCCTGTATCAAAAGGATCTCAAATCAGTCAATCAACCCCAGACAGCCTTTGAAGCGATTCGGGACAATTTTTCCCGCACGAATCTTCATCAGCAAAAACAACTGTTCCGGCAACAACCCCTTGAGCAAGAACTGTACAAGATACCGGATAACGTCATTCATTATGCCTTTGGGCTCTACCATACACTGGTTGGTAAACTCGCCCATATCAAGCAGTTTCCTCCTAGCACCCCACTACAAAAACAGGAAGCCCGAAAGCATCTGGCTTGTTTAATGGGGGCTGTGGCCCATTACGTGGGAGATGGCGGACAGCCCATGCATACAACAGCCTACCACACCTGGCCGTTATTACCCCCCACCTCCAAGCGGGAAGAAACGAAAGTCCAGAACGACGCCCATCTCTTTTTTGAGGTCGGCCTGTTTCAGCGCCGCAAATCCGCGCGTTTCTGGTTCCAGCCAAAACAGGGCCAAGTACCCACCGCGCCTCAAAAACCCATCATGCAGCTTTTATCCGAACAGCTCCAGAAAGGTCATGTGGATTTATACCGGATGGTGCGGCAAGAAGGCCTGATCCGCGACAGGCTGAAAGATCCCGTATCCTACCGCCAGCAGCTGGCCCAGGCATGGCAGCCCATCGCGCAAAAACATGTGACGGAAGCCGCCACCAACCTGGCGTGCGTCTTACAGAAAGCCTATCATGAGGCCGGGCAGCCCAATCTGAGCAGGCTCGGCTAGCTGATATTAATGAGACGAAGCGGCCAGCTCAGCTTCCTGGGTTTCCAGGTACTTTTCAGCATCCATTGCCGCCATACAGCCCGTACCCGCTGCAGTAATGGCCTGGCGATAACGGTGATCCTGAACATCGCCACAAGCGAAGACCCCTTCCACACTGGTATTGACCGTGCCAGGGGCAACCTTGATATACCCGTTCTCTTCCATCTCCAGCTTGCCTTTAAAGACCTCGGTATTCGGCTTATGGCCAATGGCCACAAATACCCCTTCCGCAGGGAACTCGGTCACCTCATTGGTTTTCAGGTTTTTCAGCTTGACGGCCCGGACCCCTTCTTCCGCCGAGCCCAAAATATCTTCAACCACCGTATCCCAGATAAACTCGATTTTCGGGTTCTTAAACGCCCGCTCCTGCATGATTTTGCTGGCACGAAGCGTATCCCGACGGTGAATCACGGTGACTTTCTTGCAGAAACGGGTCAGGAAGTTGGCCTCTTCCATGGCCGTGTCCCCACCCCCAACAATCACCACTTCTTTATCGCGGAAGAAGAATCCGTCACAGGTCGCACATGAGGATACCCCCCGGCCCATTAAACGCTGCTCGGCCTCCAGGCCAATCCATTTGGCTGACGCCCCGGTGGATACAATCACGGTATCCGCTTCATAAGTCTGATCTTCTGTCATGATTTTGAAAGGGCGTACCGAAAAATCCACATTGGTCACCATCTCAAACACGATTTCCGCCCCAAAACGTTTAGCCTGAGCCTGAAAGCGCTCCATCAGATCCGGTCCCATAATGCCTTCCGGGAAACCAGGGAAGTTCTCCACATCGGTGGTAATGGTCAACTGGCCACCAGGCTGCATCCCCTGGATCACCAAGGGGCTCAAATTCGCACGAGCCGCATAAATGGCCGCCGTATACCCAGCAGGACCCGAACCAATAATCACCACTTTATAGCGCTTATCTGCCATGAACTCGCTCCTTTATCCATCCGTTGCAATCGTGTGAGCATCTTACCACAAGCATCGAAGAGATCTGAGCAACCAACGCAAATATTTATTGGGATCCTGCTTTCTCGGCTGGAATAAATCACAACATCCTCTAAACGCTCTAGTTTTCAATATTTACTCCCACTGAACAATCAAAGAAGATTCACCCCATTCAGTGGAAACCCTTGGGGCATCAAATTTGTTAATACTTTGTAATACAAGAGAGACTCCCAGCACAAAACTTCCCTGCCCCAAAATGCCCATCAGATGGAGGATATAGGTCTCACCCAGATTTTGTATATTAAAAACTGTTAATAAAATGTTTAGTCCACCCGGCAAATTGGAATTATTACAGTACAAGACCTCAACAGTCTTAAATCGAGTAGTTTAGGAACATACTGAGAGTTGGCAAGCTAGGAGATCGATCCATGAAAAAATTTCTGCTGAAGAAGAAAAAAGGTCAAGGCGTCATCGAGTACGCCGGTGCTTTGGTTATTGCTGCCGTATTGGTTGCCGCTGTATTGGCAGTCGGCCCGGATGGTATTGAGAACCTTTTTAACGACATTCTGACCAGCGTGTCTAGCTTCTTTGATACCAAGATGAAAGCAGAACTGAAGTAATCAACAAAACTTCAATGGGAGCAAGGCGTCTGCCTTGCTCCCGCCCCTTTTTCGATGAGGTGTACAGGCTGTGTTGAAAAAATATACTGCGCGTTGTGCCAAAGGGCAGGCGGTGATTGAGACGATCGCCAGCATTATTATTTTTGTGATTATGTTGGCCCTGATTATCAGTATCAGCGTATATTTATACGTTCAGCACGCCATGATCAGCGCGGCCAGAGAAAGTTGTCGAATGGCCTCTCTGAATTCCGGGTACGCCGATGAAGCCACCCAGGCAACGGCCATTACCGAGACGGAAGAATACGTTCTGGCGGCAATTGAAAGCTTGACCGGACAGACTCCAAGCGCCGATCCTGATTCGGGCAATATCGAAATTACGGTCAGCCCGCCTGATCTCTCCTTGGCAGCCGGAGATAAAACCATCACCGTGACCATTGATTACCAAATGGAAAATCCCATCCCCATTGATGAGTTCTTAAGCGCGCTGGGCGCGGACGGAGATGCGTTTGGCACCATTCCTGTCCATGCCACGGCCACGATGCGATACGAGGAATAGCCCTTTTTGCATCAGACCCCACATTACGGAAAGCGGGCAGAACCATATCCCTCAGTTAATTGGCGTAGTGAGTGAGACGTATATCTGAAAGAGATATATCTACTAGAGGAAGCGAAGTATCGCAATCAGGACTATAACTAGTCAATAGGAAGACATTCAACGAGAGTATTCAAGAGGAGTCATCATGGCATTCCGTTTATCTGATTCTCCCATTAAAACTGGGCATTTGTTTATTGGCGCCGCCATTATCCTCGGTTTAATTACTGTTATGATCTTTGCCAGTTCCGGGCAAGGCGACAAGAAAACCGAGGTGGCCACAGGAAAATTTGAGACCAAAACCATTGTGGTTCCTCAAGTCCCTATCTCCAAGGGGCAAACCCTGACCGTTGATGACGTTACCGCAGTGGAATGGCCCGCCGATTTCCTCCCCACCGGCATCACGTATGAACGGCCCATGGATTTGGTGGGTCGTGTCGCCAAGCAAGATATGTTACCTGGGGAGCCTATCTTCAAGCAAAAAGTATCCGGAGATCATTCAGCAGGCGGCATGCCTGCCGTCATCCCCAAAGGACACCGGGCCGTCACCGTTAAGGTATCTGAAATCAAGGGCGTGGCCGGTTTTGTCAAGCCCGGTGATCACGTTGATGTCTTGACCACGTTTAACCTGCGGACCAAAGACGAGCGAGGCGAAGAAAAAAGCATTAAATACACACAGACTGTCTTGCAGGATGTCCTGGTTCTAGCTTCCGCCCAAACCATGGTCGATGAGAAAAATCAGGAAATTGAAACTCCTGACAGCGTGATGGAAGGCAAGGTCAAAGCCGATGTCGTCGCTGAGGGAGAAGACAGCGACGACAAACCATCGGGCAAAAAAGATAAGAAAAAAGAGAAAGCCAAGAAAAAGGAAGCTGAAGAACAACGAAAAGCTCGAGATGCCGCTCGTCGGGAATCTGAGAAAAAAGCCAAGCTGGTTTCATCCGTTACCCTGGCTGTTGGCCCTCAAGAAGCGCAAATTCTGGCACTCTCTGAAGAGGCTGGTGAACTTCGCCTGTCCCTTCGCGCGGATGATGACCATACCAAAAACTCCCTGGATGGCCTGGTTATCGACAATATTATCAGCACAGCCGGAGGCCCCGTCAGCGCACCATCTGCGCCTCCCTCTATCCCACCGGACTATTCACTGATAATGCCCCAGCTGCCAGCGAACACCGTTGAGCTGATTCAAGGATCCGAAAAAAGCGCCATTCAATTTTAGCCAACAGAACCCGCATGTAGGGTCTAAACGGATGGAATCAATACGCCAGCATAAACAGCATATCCGCAGGTTGAGAAATTAATTGAGGAAGCATGAGGAGCTAAAACCAATGAGACTGAAACAAGTTGCCATTCTAGGTCTGTGTATGGCAGTGACTGGAAGTAGCGTGTACCTTCCATTAGCAGCCCACAGCTCAACGATTGATCGCAGTGAGCGTAGTGAACGGGTGCTAACCACAGGACCTATTGCTGAAGTCGCCTATAGCATTCCCATGCAACCCAACCATACGGCACTACAGGAATATTTAAGCAAGGTCCAACCAACCAAGCCGAAAAAGGCAAAGAAACCGCATTTCCTTGTCCGGCTCTTCAAAAAAATCTTCCCTTTTGCATACCAGTTGGCACATAACAGCACGCCTCAAAAGCCCATGTTGGCCAAGGCCGATACCATTCAATCTCCTGTGGACCCCAAGGCTACCGATACCATCGATATTCCTGTTGAAACCCCTGTGGAAAGCAAAGTGCCTACCGCCTCCCCTGACACAAAGTCAACCGCTTCCTCTGAACTTTCTGAACCCACAACCACCGAGCCTCCTCAGGTTGAGACAGCGCCAGAAATTCTCACTGCTTCTACCTCGGAATCCCCTGTAGTTGAAGAAACACCGGTAGAAGAAACCCCGGACAACCATCCCCTTCAACCCGCACCTGCCGATCCCAACCTGAACCTGGATCAGGCCATGCAGCTCAAGATGCAGGAAACGGAGTACCTGCAAGAGGCCATCAATATGGCGGTTCTGGGCCTGGATGAACTGCAGGAAACCGAAAGTAAGCAAAATACCCAGGCTAAACAGAACCTGGCCTTTGTCCAGAATCTGGAAACAACGCCACGGGCAACTTCCTCAAAAAGTCAGGTCAGTATTCTACGTTCGGGCGTTTCGGCCAACGTCAACTCGGTTGAGCTGACGTTGAATAAGGCCACCGTTCTCCACTTATCCAAGCCAGCCGCCCGGATTTCTATCAGTGATCCCACAATCGCCAGTGCGGTCATTATTTCACCGACCCAGATCCAGTTGGTTGGTGAAGAAGTGGGCGTAGCCAACTTGCTAGTCTGGAGTAACCCGAACTCCCCGGAACATACCATTGTAGATATCAGCGTCCACCGGGATGTGTCCGTATTGACCAAGCAATTAACCTATGTTGACCCAGGAATTAAAATTGTCCCACTCGCAGCCGAGGATACTGTGATTTTAGTCGGCGAAGCGGAAAGCCGGGAGTCCGCTCAACTGGCCGTTGATTTGGCCAAGGCGTTTTTTGGCGCGGAGGCAGGAGCTGCAGCCGCCGGAACAGCTCAATCATCTTCTCAAAGCGCCGGTTCCTCCTTGCCTGGAAGCTCGTCTAATATTATCAACCTGATCAAGGTCAAAGGCGAGCCCTCCACTAAGTTGCAAATGGTTCGCAATCGGTTAGCAAACATTGACCCCAATATCCACCTGGATATCGTTCCTGGACCCGATGGCAGCGAGAAAGCCATGCTGTACGGCAAGGTCCGAAGCGCTGGCGTTGTCTCTAAGGCCATTAACACCGCCAGTATCTTCTACGGACAACCAGGAATTAAAGTCATCACCGGTCCAGGCGGGAACCTGGTTCGAGACACGGGGTCCGCTAGCGGGTTCCAAGGCTCCAACGGCTTTAACAACAACATGACCGCCAATGTCCTGCAAGGCTCGGTGATTACAGACGCCACCGGCAATGTCATCAGCATGCTGGAAGTAGCCCAACGGCCCCAGGTCAAGTGCCGCATCCAGTTCCTGGAAATCTCCAAAAATGATCTCGATGCCCTTGGCCATGTTCTTATGGGCCAAGATGGCGGACGATTGGGCTTTGCTCACCGTAGCGGGGTTCAATCCGCCGCACCCGGTAAACCCATTGGTGCTTCTGTTGCCGCAGATTCCGGTGCAGCCTTCTCAAGTAGCTCTTCACGGGCTGGGCTCTCCTCCCTTGGTTTTGCCACCGGGTTTTCCGACACTTTCCTGAGCGGGGTCACCCAGGTCTTCTCTATTAACGAGCAAATCGCTGCGGCCATCAGCGCCCTTCAGGAAAACAACAAGACCCGTACTCTGGCAGAGCCTACCCTGACCATGCTCAGCGGTGAAAAAGGCAGCTTCCTGGCTGGGGGAGAGGTTCCGATTCCGGTGGTTGGAAACAACGGCCAGATGTCAGTGGATTACCATGAGTTTGGGATTCGCCTTAACCTGATTCCCACGGTCACCGATAGCGGTAAAATCCATATGCAAGTGGCCCCGGAAATCAGCAACATCGACCAGGCCAACGGTGTTACCACGACGGCGGGCATCATTCCTGGATTTTCCACCCGTCGCTTGCAGACCACCCTGGAACTGAATGATGGACAAAGCTTTGTCCTTGCCGGGCTCTTTAACCAGAAAGACATCTCCTCCACCAGTGGTTTCCCGGTTCTGGGCAAGCTTCCGATTATTGGCAGCTTCTTCCGCAACAAGTGGAATAGCGGCCAGAACACGGAAATGGTTGTCATTATTAAGCCAGAAGTGATGATGTCAACCGATGAAGTACCGAGTGTCGCCAGTGAGCCACGGCAATAGCTGTGGCTCACCCCACTCCGTCTACCCGAAAGCCCAGGGTTTTTCAAGAAATAAATATAACCGCCGATACTGACGATAGACCCGATTATGGAGAACCTCTGTTGGCCTATTATCTGGCAGATGGTGAAAGGAATCCGTGGGTTGAGGAACAGAAACACTGATGATCAATGGATGAGCTATCATGGACTCCCTGAAAGTCGTAGCCGTAGCAAGCTCTGAAGAGACCCGAAAGTCACTCTTGAACCAATTGCAGCAATGCGGATTTGTTGAGTTTGATGGGGTCTACATTGAGCTGTCTGATGCGGTTCGAAAATGTCAGGAGTTCGGACCCGATGTTATTATTGTCGATTTAACAGGACGAGAACTGGATGGGGGATTGTTTATCCAGGCCATTGGCATGAACCCCGAGAACCCATGTGTCATTTTCGCGCTTCATAAAGAAATGGATCTCGACATCTTTAAAGAGGCGGTTCGCCAAGGTGCCAACGAATTTATCCAGTATCCCGAAGATTCTCAATCCCTGGACACAGCCTTAAAAAAGCATCTTTCGTTATTAAGCCGGGTCAAAACCCAGTCGTATCAGAGCAATGGTAAAAAAGCTATTAAGGAAGGTCAGCTGATTACCCTTTTTTCCAGTAAAGGCGGCGCGGGATGCTCAACAATCAGCGTCAATTTAGCCCATGAGATCAAGGCCCTGAAAAACGAGCCCGTCGTCTACCTGGATCTGGACCAGGTGTTCTGCAACAGCGAGGTCATTCTGCGTCTGGTCCCCGAATATTCCCTGGGGGATTTAACCAAAAATAAGGCCGATGAGGTGGATGAAGCTCTGCTGGAAAAAATCACCATTGAGCATGAATCGGGCCTACGGGCCATGGTTGGCAGTAAAAGCGCACTGGATGATAACGATATGATTTCCCCCGAATTGTTAGAGCGAATTCTCGATTACGCCATCAAAAAATACGCCTATGTCATCGTAGATCTGCCCACCCATGTACTGGATCCCTATCATCAGTACCTGGTGGAGCGTTCGGATCAGGTGCTGGTGGTTTCCACCCCGGATATTCCCAGTCTGGTTCGCACCCGCCAATATATGAACCTGGCCAACAAATACCTGGATATGAGCAAGGTCAAGCTGGTTCTGAACCGTTACAACATGAAAGCGGCGCTCATCAGCAACCAGAGCCTGGAAGAGCAGTTTGAGTATGAGATTTTCTGCCGGATCGCCAATGACTGGGACCTCAACGTAGAGGCCAACAGCCTGGGCTCTGTCCTCAGTAAAGTCAACCCCAAGGCGGAAGTCGTTAGAGATCTTCAGAAGCTGGCCGGACTAATCACCGGCCTGGAAGCAACCCCGGTTGCCCAAAAGGCGGATAAAGGGGGTCTACTCGGTAAGTTATTCGGTAATAACGCTGGTAATCCAAAAGGGCGCAAAGGAAATGTCTCTAGCCAAACATAACAAGTGGGGGTTCAAGCGAAGCGATTCCGATCATAAAGAGGCCACGCCACAACCCCCCACTCCGCAAGAA